>JBDHIM010000055.1:0-13897 GCA_039587445.1 Gemmatimonadota bacterium | reverse complement strand
GCGCCCGTGCCGGAAGAGGGCTGATGGCCACGTCTCACCGCTGCGCTGGTGGAGCCCGGACGAGGCGGCTCACGTCGCGGCGAGGAATCTCCAGATCGGTCTTCCGAAAGCGACCAGGCTGGCCCAGGCCGTGAGGACCCCGGGGAGGAAGATCGCGGCGAAGAGCACAGCCTCCCCGGCGTAGGTCGCTTCCTGCCAGACGAAGAGGCTGCCGACCGGAACGAAGCAGACCGAGCAGAGCGCGACGAGCAGGATCCCGACGGTTCGTCCCTTCGCAAGTAACAGCACGCCCGCCACGAGGCCGCCGAAGAGCGTCGCCAGGATCGCGAACTGCCACGCGAGCTCGTAGTCGTACGCTACCACGAAGAGATAGAGGGAAAGCACGGAGGCGACGTTGCAGATGATGGTCCAGCGCACGAGTCCCATGAGCCGGCCGCTCCACGCATTGCCACCCGCGCGCCCCTCGTAGTGGGCGAACATGCTCCGGCCGGTCAGGCTCAGCAGGAGGAGCAGGGAGGCCGCGAGAAGGAGGAGGCGCGGCAGGGCCGGGTACCCGTACGTCGGGGTCACCGCTAGAGCCGTCCCCCAGGGGAGCACCGCCACTCCCGCAGCGAGCGCCAGCCAGCGGCTCCAGTACGCCTCCCCCGCCAGACCGCCGATCGTGATGGCGAGCGGAACGAGCAGCAGCCACATGGCCGTAAGCAGCCGGTCGTCCCCGCCAGGGCCGCTGGGGCTGGATGTGATAATCAGGCCAACGAGGGTCGCCAGGGCGGCCAGGCCGATCCATTTGCGTACGGTGAACATCTCTCCACTACTCCTCAAGCACTCCAGCTTTGCGTGAGCTTCGTGTTCGCTTCGCGGACCCGAATCCGGTTCTTCTCCCTTTGCCCCTCTAGGACGATCCTCGAGGAGGGACGTGCACAGATCCTCCAGGTGGGTCATACGACGGCGAGCCGGCCGAACCGCCGATCACGTCCACGGTAGTCGCGCAGCGCCGATCTCAGATCATCCGCTCCGAACTCCGGCCACATCGTGTCCGTGAACAGAAGCTCGGCGTAGGCGCTCTCCCAGAGCAGGAAGTCGCTGAGGCGCCGCTCGCCGCCCGTGCGGATCAGCAGGTCGACCTCGGCGGCGTTGGGCTGCCAGCCCTCCGGATCCCCAGGCGCAGCCACGAGCCGACCGAAGCTCTCGAGGCTCGCTGGCGCTGTGGGATCGACCCAGCTTCGCGCGTTCGCAGCGCGCACGATCGCGTCCCGGGAGGAGTAGTCCACGGCGAGCCGCAGCCAGATCCGCTTCCCCTTGGCCGTCGACTCTTCGGCGCTCGAGATAGCGGTCCGCAGCGGGAAGGGAAGGCGGTCGCGGCGGCCGATCACCGTCAGCCGTACGCCTCGCCTCGCGCAACGCGGGACCTCGTCGGCCAGGTAGTCGGCCAGCAGAGAGAAGAGGCCCGTGACTTCGTCTGCCGGGCGCCCCCAATTATCCGCTGAGAAGGCGTAGAGGGTGAGGACGCTGATCGCCTCGTCCAGTCCGGCTTCCACGACGCGCCGAGCGGTCGCGACGCCGGCCCTGTGGCCCTCCGTTCGGGGAAGCGCTCGGTGTTCGGCCCAGCGTCCGTTGCCATCCATGATGATCGCGACGTGAAGTCCGGTGCCGAGAGGTGGGCGGGGGTGTTGTATCATCGCTTCGTGGTTACTGCCAGATGTCCGGTGTGTGTGAGGCCGCTCTCAGCCGTGTCGGGTGTGCCGGATCAGTGCGTCCATGTGCTCGAGGTAGCGGTCGAGGGCCTGCCGTCCCGCTTCGGTGAGGCAGTACTCCGTGCGCGGCGTCCGATTCTGGAACGACTTCGTGCATTCGATGTAGCCGGCGTCTTCGAGCTTCCGTGCGTGAACGCTCAGGTTTCCGTCGGTCGCTCCGAGCATGCCTTTCAGCTCGCTGAACGAGAGGGTGGAGTTCACCGCCAACGCGCTCACGATGGCGAGCCTCATGCGCGAGTGAATGAGCCGCTCCAGCTTCAACGGCTCGGCCGCACCGGCGCCTCCCTTCACGCTCTCGAGCTCTCGTTCGCTATGGCCATTTCCCGAATCCCTTGCCGTCCTCTGCGCCTTCGCCATCGCTGCCTCTATCCTCCGTAACGCATCGCGATAATCGTCCCGAAAAGGACCTGCAGTCCTCCGAAGCCAAGAGCCATCCAGATGTTCCCCCAAGCCGGCGGCGTGAATAGCGCGGCGGCGCCGCATGCCAGGAAGCCGGCCCCCATGATCGGGATCGCGGGCACCGAGAATGTCCCTCCCGCGATAACGCCGGTGCCGTATGTCAGAAGCCACACGCCGGGCAAAAGCTCGAAGCGGCCCGCCCGTGATAGCGCCACGGTGAGGAGGGCGCCCACGAGGAGGGCGGGGACGAAGCTGAGCGCGAACCTCCGGGCTGGGCGTAGGGCGATCGCAGTTCCAATGCGCCTCGACTTCCAGAGGACTCCGGCCAGGCCGATCGCCAGGGCGAGTGCTGCAGCGGCCAGCCAGACCGCAAGCCATTCCGTCACGGAGTCCTGGCGTGACGCGAGCCACGCGGCCGTGAGGCCGGTGAGGCCCATACCCATCCCGCCGAGGCCCGGCACGAGCGTGAAGGCGGTCGCCCGTTCCATCGTTGCCCGGATGAAAGACAGATCCTCGGCTGCCCTGTCTCGGAGCGGCGTCGCCGGCTCCTCTTCCGGGTTCCGGAGGCGGATCACGCTCTTGTTGCTGTTCATCGTCGTCCAATCTCGCCCCAAGTATCAAGTGTGTCAAGTACTCTATAGGTTAAAGTCTCTTCCCGAGAGGCTTCCCTCATCGGATCTTCTTGGCCTGACGGCATGTGTTGGTCCGGCGTGGCGGAGACCCGGGTCGAGGCGATTGAGGAGCCATTCAGCGAGGGTGAGAGGAGAAGGACGAGTGCTGGCCACCGTTGAACTGGGACGAACCGGCAGGAAGATCGCGCGGATCGGACTCGGCGGGATGTGGTTCTCGATCGAGGGTCGCCCTGATCGGGAGCAGTCAAAACGGGTCATCCGGCGTGCCGTGGACCTGGGTGTCACCTTCATCGACACGGCGGATGTCTACTGCTTGGACGATGACGACCTCAACCACAACGAGCGGCTCGTCGCGGAGACGCTGGACGAGATCGGGGCGGGCGAGGACGTTGTGGTCGCCACAAAGGGAGGATTGACTCGTCCCGGAGGAAGGTGGGAACGCGACGGGAGACCGGAGAGGCTGAGGGAGGCGACCCTGAGGAGCCGCGATGCGTTGGGAGTCGAGACCATCGCCCTCTATCAGCTGCATGCACCCGATCCCCGGGTGCCGTTCGAGTCGAGTGTCGAGGAGCTCGCCGCGCTGCAGCACGACAAAGTGGTAGGGGCGATAGGACTCTCCAACGTGGATCTGGACGAGGTCCGCGTCGCAGAGGAGATCGCCACGATCTGCTCGATCCAGAACCGTTACAACCCGTGGGATGTGACCTCAGAGGACTCCGGCCTTCTAGGCCACTGCGACGAGCGGGGAATCACCTTCATCCCCTACAGCCCGCTGGGCGGAGCGCGCCGCGTGAAGCTCCTGCAGGCCCACGAGCCGATCCGGCGACTCTGCGTCGAGTTGGACGCCTCTCCCGCCGAGCTCGTCCTGGCCTGGCAGCTGGCGAAGTCCGACCGCAGCGTCCCGATTCCCAGCGCCCGCCGCGAAGGGAGCATCGAGAGCAGTGTTCGGGCCGCGAGCCTTCGCCTGGATGATGAGACGGCCGCCACCCTGGAGGTGGCTTTCGCCTCGCTCCCTCCGTGAGCGGCCGGCCTTACTGCACCCTGGCGAGAAACTGGTCGAACATCACCATCGGTTCGTTGCCGTAGAACTGGTGTTCCGTGTTCGTCTGGCCGGGGCCGAGGAACACGAACGTGGGTGTCCCGGGCACGCGCGCCAGCCCGGCGGTTCGCATGTCCGCCATGATCAGCGGGGCCATCGCATCCCGCATGAGACAATCCCGAAACGGTTCGATTGCGAGCCCGAGCTCCTCAGCGTAGGCGACGAAGCCGGGCACCGGGTCGCGCATCGCGCGCCAGTCTGCCTGGTTGGTGAAGAGGTGGCCCTGCATTCCCTCGAAGCCATCCCGTCCCGCCAACGCTCCGGCACAGAAGGCGGCTTCAGCAGCGTGGTAGCCCCGCATGAGGCGAGGGATGACGAACGTGTGAACGACCAGGTTCGCCGCACCGCTCTCCACATATTTCGCCTTGAGGGAGTCTGAGCGCTCCAGATAGAAAGCGCGGCAGGTGGAGCAGGCGAAGTCGACGAACTCGTGGATCGTCGCTCTGGTCGTGTCGGTGCCATACATCCGCGCCGCGTCTGCGCGCTGCATCAGCTCGACGTCCGTGATCGCGCTGTCGGCAGCCGTTTGCGCCGCCGCCGGAAGGGCGGAGATCGAGAGTGCGGCAGGTAAGGCGAGCATGAGCGACCACCGCCTCACGGTGCGTCGACAAATGTCCATCCATATGGACTTGCGGTCTTCGTCTATCACGGCAGCGACCTCCCCGGTCGATTGCGGCAGCAGCTCGGCGCCTCCACAGGTGCGCCATAGATAGCGGTCCCGCTGCGATAACCGTCTATTAAAAACCGTCCATTTACTATCGAAAAGTGAAGCACGGCCGCCTCGGATACCAGATGCCTGCGACCGGAGACGCTGCCCCCTGAGTCATCAACCGACAACCCGCGCGATCTTGATCGAACGCCACGGTGCGCCAGAGGCTTTCGTGGAGCGCGAGGTGCCGCTCGCCGAACCCGGTCCGGGTGAAGTCCACATCCGTGTGGCGACCGCGGGCGTGAATTTCGCCGACCTCATGATGCGGGCCGGCCTCTACGGGACCGTCCCTCCGCGCCCCTACAGCCCCGGTTTCGAGGTGGCGGGTGAGGTGGCAGGCTTGGGTCAGGGTGTCGAGGGGTGGCGGATAGGCGACCGGATCGTCGCAGGCCTTCGATACGGTGGCTACGCACAGGACATCGTCATTCCCGTTGACCGCATCGTCCGCTGTCCGGAATCGCTGACGCCCGTCGAGGCGGCGGCGATCCCCGTGGTGTTCCTCACCGCTTGGGTTTGTCTCTTCGAGGCTGCGCGCGTCCGAGCGGGCGAAACCGCGCTCATCCTGGGGGCTGGAGGCGGCGTCGGCACCGCCGCGGTTCAGCTGGCCGTCCGCCACGGTCTGCGAGTCATTGGAACGGCAGGCCTGGAGCGAAAGCGAGCCTTCGTCACCGAGGAGCTAGGCGCCGAAGCCTGTTTCGATTCTCGGGGCGACTGGGAGCCCGAGGTGACCGAGCTGGTGGGGTCTCGGGGCGTCGATGTGGCCCTGGACCCTGTAGGAGGGAGGGCGACCGCGGCCTGTCGGCGGCTGCTCGCTCCGCTGGGCCGAATCGTCTTCTACGGCCTGAGCGAGGCGGTTCCGGGCCGAAGACGAAACATGCTGAAGGCCGCTCTCGCATGGCGGCGTACGCCCCGGTTTCACCCGGCATCGCTGGTCGCGCCGAACATCGGGTTGATCGGAGTACACCTGCTGCATCTCGGAGCCAAGGAGCCGCTGCTCCGGCCCGCGCTCGAGTCGATCCTGCGCGACGTGGAGACCGGCGAGCTGCGGCCGATCGTTGACCGGACCTTTCCGTTGAATCGCGAGGGAGCCGTCGAGGCGCACGCCTACCTGCACGCGCGGAAGAACCTCGGGAAGGTGGTGCTGGCGCGTTGAGCCGTCGATCGTGAGAGTTCGCACGTTGTACGCTCTGGCCGGGGCGAGCTGGGGGTCGGTCCTCGGCGCGCTCGCAGCTGTCCCAGCGGTTTTCTACGCGCTGGGCTTCTCCTGGCTCTTTGTTTTCGGCGACGATCCGTGGCCTGAAAGCAGTGGCCAGGTCATCCTCGTCGCCGGGACCGCGGTCTTCCTTGCCGTTTTCGCGCTGCTGTTCGGGATCGGCTACCGTCGGGGAAGACGGCTGGAGGCAAGCGGCGCCGGAACGGCGGAGATCCGCCGTGGAGTGTGGCTGGTCGCTGGGAGCTTCGCGCTCGGGCTCGGCCTGGTTGGAGCCGTCGTCCTCAAGGCGGGCGCCGACGATCGGGCGGCGTCGATTCGAGCTGAGCAGAATGCGGCGTTCCGTGAGCTTCTGAACCGGCGTCACGAGATCACGGACTGGTTGTCCGATGCGCGGGAGGAATCCGTCGCGGTTCATCTCATTCTGTGGGGTAGCCGCGGGGGCCGTTACCGATTGTCCTGGGTTCTGAGCGACGGCCTGTACGGAAAGGAGCTCCTTCGCGACTCCACGGATCTGGCGCTGCGGCCAGGCGAGCGAGACATCAGCTTCGTGTTGGAGACCCCTCTAGTGGCCCGGCGATATCGGGAGCGAGTGCTGCAGGGCCGTGGAGGCGTCCTGGTGGAGAACGATCTCCCACTGCTCGTGACACTCGAGCCGCTGCTCTCGCCCGAAGAGCAGGCGCGCTTGCCAAGCAGCGAGCGCCACAACCTCGAGATCGGAGTCTCGACGCTCCGGTTCGAGATGGAGCGGGGCGTTCCGTTCCGGTTTATGGTGCGATGAGCACGGGCATGGAGATTCAACCGGCGGATCCGGCCGCGCGTCGCCTGGCCCTCATCATACTGATCGTCATCGGAGCGCTGGGGTTGATCCCGCTCATCTGGTTACAGAGCGCCCTCGACACGATCTTTGAGCTACGTCGCACCGATCCGCTGGAAGCGACGCGCATGATGCTCGCGGTTTATCGTCTGCTGGGTGCCGCGACCGCCGTGGTTTGCTTTGCGACCGCCATCTGGCTTGGATGGCAGGGCCTCGGAATCAAGCGTGCGGAACGTTTTCCTCTCCCGAACGCGCGTGTCGTCCGCGATACTCCGGTTCTCACGGGAGCCGCGGCAAGACGCCAGGCGAGGATCGCGCTCGTCTTCGCGGCGGCGCTGATGGTAAGCGGCGTCCTTGTGCCGATGCTCCTCATGCGCCTTACATCCCTGCTCGCCCCAGGGGCGGGCTGACCGTCCGCGACGCCAACCGAAGTAGGAGAGCCGATGAACCTCCTCTTGCTGCTTGTTGCGATCCTTGCCCCTCTCGCTCCGTCGGGGCTTGCCGCCCCCGCGGCCGGCAAGCAGGAAAGCCAGCCGAATCACGAGTCGGCACCGGCCCCGGGGTCGGATGCGCAGGCCGATCCGTACCTCTACGAAGCCATCCTTCTGCGCGCGGCGCCAGGACGCCTGCTGGATCTGGTCGAGGCATACCAAGCCCGCATCACGGCGTTCGAGGAAGCGGCCCTGGGAGAGGTTCACATCATGCGCCATAGCCAGGGTGACCAGTGGGACCTGCTACTCCTCGTCCCCATGGGTGACTTCGAGCGCTTCTTTGACAGTGAGCAGACCAAGCGCCGCAGCGACGCGCTGCGTGAGGTAGGCGGAACGGGCGCTGCTTGGGCGGCGAAGCTGGATCCGCTGGTGGCCTGGCGTGAAGAGCTGTTCGCCTGGGGCCCGCCTCCCGAGGTCGTGAACCAGCGCTTTGCGCCGGCGCGATACTTCCACGTCGAGATGTTCGTCGCACTGCCCGGGAAGCGCGAGGCCCTGCTGAGGCAGCGGGAGATGGAGAACGAGTTCCTCAGGGCGATAGGCCGGCCCGACAACCTGGTCTTTACGAAGGCCGCCGGAGCCGAGTGGGACGCCTTGACGCTGGGTTTCTACCGGGACCTTCAGCACTTTGCGGAAGAGCCGAGTCTGGAGCCGGGTAGGGAAGATGAAGCGGCCCGAGCCGCGGGCTTCGAGGCGGCCAACCGGATCGGGACCTACCTGCGCACGCTGATCGCGTACCACCACGACACCCTGGCCAGGAGCGTCGAGTGATGGCCCGCTCGAGCCTGACCGCTCTCTTTACCTTCCTCCTGGTGGCTTCAGCGAGTGCTCAGGAGCGGAGCGCCGCGCAGCAGGAAGTCTGGTCGATGGAGGAAGCCTATTGGGAGCGACTCGGGTGAAGCAGGAGCTCGCATGCCGGACCTGATCGAGCAGGTCGCGCCCGACCTCCTCAGGCTCTCGTTCGGGCCCGTCCACGATGGCGTCAACATCTACGTGATTGGCGACGTGCTCGTGGACTCCGGCCCGAGCTGGCAAGGCGAGAAGCTCCTGGGAGCGCTGGAGGGAAGGCCGGTGACGGCGCACGCGATCACGCACGCCCACTTCGACCATCAGGGAGCGAGCCATTTCATCGCCGAGGCGCTGCGGATTCCTGTCTGGTGCGGTGAAGGCGATCGCGCGGCTTTGGAGTCGGGCGATCCCGCCACGGTTCTTCCGAAACCGCGAGGCGCGGCACTTCGCTTTGCCAGGCTGCTCGCAGGGCCCGCCCACCCCGTGGCGCGATCTCTCCGGGAGGGCGACGAGGTTGGCGGCTTCACGGTGATCGAGTCGCCGGGCCACACGCCTGGGCACGTCGCCTTCTGGCGCTCGGACGACCGGGCGCTGGTTCTGGGAGACGTGCTCTTCAACCGGAATCCGGTCACGCTGCGCCGCGGATTGGCGGAGCCATTCGCCATGTTTACGTGGGATCCGGCCGTCAACCGGGCTTCGGCCCGCAAGCTCGCCGCCCTTGGTCCGGAGCTGATCTGCTTCGGCCACGGCGCGCCGCTCCGGGACCCGGATGCCTTCCAGCGTTTCGTGACTGGACTGCCGAAATAGACAACCGCCCACCCGCCGCGGCCCCCAGGTGCTGCTGCCCGAAACGTCAGGTCCCACCCAAAAAAAGGCGAGCGGCCCATTTGACCGCTCGCCTGAGGAGCACCCGGTGCCGCCGCTCGTTGCGGCTCGAACTCGCCTAGTGGCTGCACCCCTTGCCGAGCTGCACCGTGCCCGCATGAGGAATCCCCTTCTGCTTCTCGACCACCGGCAGGGACCGGCTTCCGGGAGCGAGGTTCATGGGGCGGTCGCCGGCATAGATCTCGTGACGGCCATTGTCCTTGAACCAGTCCTTCGTCTCGGCGACCATGTGCATGTTCTCGACGATGTTCCGCCAGCCGGCGCCCGTGTTGTAGGCGCAGAAGGAGATCTCTCCCTCCTGGGTGGCGTAGGGAATCACGCACATCTCGGTGCGCCGGAAATCGTAGGTCCAGAGATCCTGGAACCACATGCCGCCGACCCACACGATCTTCCACTCCTGCCTGTTGACGTCACCGGTGACGGCTCCACCGAGCTTCGTGTTGACCATCTCGAGGAAGATCTTCGGGGTCAGTCCCTCGGGCATCTTCGACCCGTCGACGTGCCGCATCAGGGCGAGCACCGTTTGGAAGAGGCTGAGCTTCTTCCCGCGCGATGTGTCCGTGATGACACTGATGTCGTTGATGAAGGCCTCGGAGTCGAAGAACTGCGTGAGCGGGGACCACTCCTTCGTGCGTGAGTTGACGACCAGCATCAGGCTCGCGCCGCAGTTCGGGTGGCATGAGCAGCTGATCCCGCCGAACTCCACCTCGTCGCCGCGCAAGTGGTCAGCGAGCCAGGTGTAGGCGCCCGCCGAGCCGAGCGGATACCAGTCCCGGTACATGTCGACCTTCCCGCCGGTGTACTCCTGAAGGTCCCGGGCCAGGTGCGAGATCGTGTAGCGCTGCTTGTGGCGCTCCTCGTCGCTGATCTCTTCGTCACGGCCGGTGAACGATACGGGCTGGAAGGAGATCGCCCCCATCTTGTCCGAGTTCTGGATCACGAACTCCAGCAGCGGTCCCACCTGTTCGTCGTTGACCGTGTTGATCACGGTCGTCACGGGCGTGATGTCGATCCCGGCGTCGTGCAACCGATCGATCGCCATCCACTTCGCGTCGAACAGGTTGCTGATGTGCCGGTGCATGTTCGACTCGTTGGTGACGCCGTCGAACTGGAGATAGACCATGTTCAGCCCGGCTTCGGCCGACTGATAGGCGAACTCGGGCTCGAGTGCGAAACGGAGGCCGTTCGTGGCGGCCTGCACGCTGTAGTAGCCGACTTCCTTCGCGTAGGCGCACGCCTCCAGGAAGTGTGGCGACATCGTCGGCTCGCCGCCGGAGAACTGCACCGACATCTGCCGGCGCGGCTTGAAGGAGATCGAGTCGTCCAGGATCTCCTTGATCTCCTCCAGCGTGAGCTCGTGGACGTAGCCGACCTGGTTCGCGTCCATGAAGCACGGATTGCACATCATGTTGCAGCGGTTGGTCAGATCGATCGTGAGCACGGCACCACGGCCGTATCGGATCGTCGAGCTGCCGTGGTGGTGGAGGTGCTCGTCTTCCGCCGTACGGAAATCGCGTCCGAAGTAACGGCGTTCGAGCACACTGCTCAGCTTCGGATCCACCGAGAGCGTGTCGACGAACTCACCGTGTATCTCACACCGCTTCTTGATGAGGATCTTGCCGTCCTCTTCGACGATCTCGGCCTTGACCTCACCGGACTTCTTGTCCGTGAACTCGGTGATGTCGCGCTCGCCGGCGATGATTGCATCTCGGACTTCGATCACACAGTCGGGGCACAGGGAATCGGTCTCCCTGGGCCACCCCAAGGGCGGTTTCGTGCGCTCGTAGCTCTTCGGCAGCGGCGCCGGCGCCCAATCGGGGTGAACGGAAGGACTGTCCGGAATCCTCGTGTTCACGGCCTGGAACGCATTCCAAGCGACGTTGGCGGCAGTCTTGGCAGCCTGCGAGAGCGTCTCCCTCATGATGACGACGACCTCCATCGGGGTTGTCTTTCCGGGTGCACAAAAGCCACAAACCGGCCTCGCCGGCTCACGGTGCCTCACCCGGGAACTCGTTCAACGGAACGTCGATCTGATTGGCTTGAAGAAAACTAACCGGGCGAGGAAACGCAAATCCGTCTTCATGCTCCGCCGGTCGGTCCGTTACGCATACGAGGAACGTGTGCGAGGCACCTGCTGATTCTAGGAGTTTCTCCACCAGACGAGCGAGGATCTCCGCCGGGCCCGCCACCAATCTCGGCTCGAGCTCGGCTGCGTGATCGATCGCTGCCTGAGATCGGACGAAGGCGGTGCGGGTCAGGCCGTCCGCCCATGCGGCATAGAGCAAAGCTCTCGAGACCGGGTCGGGGCGGTCTCCCGACAGGATCTGCAGTCGGCCCTGCTCGGGAGGGAGAAGACGAAGGACCGCTTCCACGGCCTCCACGAGCCCGGCCTGAGAGATAGCACCGAGGGGCTTCAAGCCGTCCTGCCAGCGGTACTCGAGCGAGACCGGTGTGTCCGGAGGGATCGAGCGGACCGTGGTCCGCCACATCGACGCGCGCTCCGCCGTGTCGAGAATCCCGCCGTAGTCCATGAATTGCTGGTAGGGAAGGGCTTCTTCGTCCAGATCCTCGGCGCCGCCGGAGAGCAGCACACTGGCCTTGACCGAGTCCGGGAGACCGCCGATCGACTTGAGCTCCCGAAGCGACTCGAGATCCGGGGCGAACAGTACGATCGGCGTGGACTCGTGCAGAGCCGCGGCGACCTGGTCCACCCTCCAAGCGGGCGCGATCGGAACGCTCAGCCCGCCGATCGACCAGATTCCGCGCTCGATCGTGGCGAACTCCATGCCGAACGGGATCCACAGGGCAGCGTGCTCTCCGGCATCCATGCCGATGCGCTGCCGCAGAACCAGGGCCGTGCGAATCGCATCGCGGTCCATCCGCCAGTCCGGATGAGCCTCCCAGCCCCACCCCTTCCGGCTCTGCTCCCAACGAAGAAAGAGGGCGTCGCGATCGTGGTACCGCGACCCATGAAGCAGGAGGCGGTTTATCGTATCGGGGCCGCGCTGGTCCTCGGTTCCCTCGTCCACCGGAACATCCGGCCTGACGCCGAAGGGGAACGGGGGCTTGTCGATCGCCTGCTGATCGGCGGTCATTTACGGACTTCCTCCCAGACCTCTCGCACGAGAGGGTCATCTATCTTCCATAGATCCATGGCGTGGATCAGCGCGCGGACATACTCCTCGCCGGTCCCCACGGACCCTTTTGCGGCGAGAAGCCCTCGGACGAGGCCCTCCCCGTCCTCCCAGACGCGCGCGTCAGGCGAGGGCAGGAAGCTCTTCGCTCGTACCCGGCGGCCGTTCTTCCCGAACTGCACGGATTTGGCTCTCGTTCCTTCTCGCTGTCTCAGGTTGCGCAGGATGAGTCGGCTCTCGCCACGCGGAAGCTCGAACAGCACGGCGTCGCAGTTGCCGCCCTGGACCAGTCCGATCTGAGGGCACGGATGCTCCGGGCTGCCCCAGCGCGTCGTGTTCTGCCCAACGAACGCTCGGCGGAAGCCGTCCACCCGAACGGCCTCGCCCCGGTAGGTCGCCAGGGCGTTGTCCCACATGAGCGATCCATACGCCAGAATATCAGTCATTCGATACAGCGCTCCCGCATCGAGATCGTATAATCCTAGTGGAGATCCTCGCTGTGCGGCCGGGCAGTCGGCAAGGCACGTCGGGGCCGACGATCACGGCCCGGTTGACTTAGGACCGCATGAACCATGAGTTTAGGAGCGCTGAGTCCTGCAGGCAACCGAAGGACACGGCTGGATCGACGACCGAGGAACGGGCCGTTGCGCACGCCCTGGAAGCGATCTCTACCCCCAGGAGCGCGGTGCGCGCGGACGGTTGCAGGGTTACCATGTAGGCCGGTCTTCTTGGCTGCCGGTCTCCGTCCAATCGCAGGAGGTGCGGAGTGCGCGTGACCTTCGTTCAGCCCCTCCAGGGCACGAAGTTCGGCTTTACCAAGATCCTACGCGTAGAGCCGTTGGGCATGGAGTGTGTGAGCTCCACGCTCAAGCTGCACGACCACGAGACCTACTACGTAGACCTCCGCCTGGATAAGCCGAGAGTCCTCGAGAACCACCTCCGCGACTGGAAACCGCACGCGGTCGGGATCGCCTGCGGCTTCTCGACCGACGTCTACACGGCGCTCGAGGGAGCACGTCAGATCAAGGACGTGCTGCCGGATACACTCATCTTCACGGGTGGACACCACTCGTCCCTCGTTCCCGGTGACCTGCTCTTCTCGGGCTCCCCCATCGACGCCGTAGTCGTGGGAGAGGGGGAGTGGCCCACGCTCGACCTCATCGACGCCATGGAGCGCGGTGACGAGCCGTCCGCCGTCCCCGGCATCATGACACGCGAGAACCTGGGAAACGGCTTCGTCAGCCGAGAGATCATGGCCGGTATGGACGATCTACCGCTTCCCGACCGGGAGCTGTCGAAACGCTACCGACACCTGTACCACCACGGCTTTCGCTCCCCCTCGGCCTGCGTCGAGACAACGCGCGGCTGCCCGTTCAACTGCAACTTCTGCAGCATCTGGGTCTTCTATCAACGACGCGCCCGACGCTTTTCGGCCGAGCGCATCGTTGAGGACCTCGAGCACGTCCGGCGCCTCGGCGAGCGGGATGTCTTCTTCACGGACGACATCGCGTTCCTGCAGAGGGAATCGTACGAGGAGCTGGCGGATGCGATCGAAGCGGCCGGGCTGACCGACATGAGCTTCTCCTGCGAGACGCGGGCCGATCTGGTCATGAAGTACCCGGACACCTTCAAGCGGTGGAAGGAGATCGGGCTTCACATGGTCTTCCTCGGCATCGAGAAGATGGACGATGACGGGTTGGACTCCGTGCGAAAGCGCACCAAGGGCGGCGCGCTCACCAACCTCGCGGCGATCGAGTATCTGGAGGACTGCGGGATCAGCCCGCTGGCCTCGCTCATCGCCGACCCGGGTTGGGACGACGAGGACTTCGATCGTCTCGAGGAGACCGTGAAGCTTCACAAGCTGACGAATCCCGGCTTCACGGTGCTCACTCCGCTTCCGGGGACCGAGCTGTGGGAGACGGTGAAGGACAAGATCACGACGGACGACTACGCCTATTTCGACGTGATGCACCTGGTGCTG
>JBDHIM010000054.1:0-16913 GCA_039587445.1 Gemmatimonadota bacterium | reverse complement strand
AAGCCGTTCTGGGCCCTTCCCGGCAACCCCGTCTCCGCGATGGTCACCTTCGAGGCCTTCCTTCGCTCGGCGATCCGCAAGCTCGCCGGCCACGCGCGTCTTCATGTCCGCGGAGCGGCCCGAGTGCAGGAGCCCGTCGTCTCCAACGCCGATCTCACGCACTTCTTCAGAGTGCGACTGGAGCACTCACCCGGTGGACTCTCCGACGCTTATCTCACGGGGCCTCAGGGATCGGGTATTCTCTCTTCGATGACCGCCGCGGACGCCCTTTTGATCGTCCCGGAAGGCGTCGAAAGACTCGAGCTCGGGACGGTCGCAGAGACCATCCCGCTGGGCCCTCCGCCCGACACCACGCCCGACGCCAGCTCCAAGGGGGAGGAACGGGTCGGCGGGGAGGATCTCGGTCGGTGAGCCGCGTGAAGCTGCTGGTGGGTACGAGGAAGGGGCTCTTCCGAGCGACCTCCAGCGACCGGCGCGACGACTGGGAGCTGGAAGGGCCGTACATCGAAGGCTACGAGGTGTACCACGCCATCCTGGACCCTCGCGATCGCTCCCGCGGATACGCCGCGGCCAACCACATCGTCTGGGGGAGTCACGTCTACCGGAGCGAGGACGGCGGCTCGAGCTGGGAGCCGGCTCCGGCACGACCGGCCTTCCCGCCCGGAAGCGGGCACGCCGTGAAGGCGATCTGGCACGTCGCTCCGGGCAGCTCCGAGTCGCCGGACGCCCTGTACGCCGGCGTCGAGCCCGCTGCTCTGTTCGCGAGTCCTGACCGGGGCGACTCGTGGGAGTGGAACTCGACCCTCGACGACCATCCCTGCCGATCCACCTGGCAGCCGGCCAAGGGCGGATTGGCTCTCCACTCCATCCTCGTCGACCCTCGGGACGCACACCGGCTCTACGTATCCCTCTCGGCCGGCGGCTCCTACCGAAGCGACGACGGCGGGCTGTCCTGGAACGCGGTGAACCGCGGGGTACGTGCGGACTTCCTTCCGGAGCGCTATCCGGAAGCCGGCCAATGCGTGCACTGCGTCCGACTGCATCCGGCCCGGCCGGATCGCCTCTATCAGCAGAACCACTGCGGCACCTACCGGAGCGATGACAGGGGAGAGAGCTGGGAGGAGATTGACGAAGGCCTACCGAGCGACTTCGGGTACGTGATCGGGATCCACCCGAAGGATCCGGACCGAGCTTGGGTGATTCCGGAGGCGAGCAGCCACATGAGATCCGTGTGCGACGCGCGGCTTCGGGTGTATGAGACCGTCGACGCCGGAAGGAGCTGGACGGAACGCTCGTCCGGGCTGCCGCGGGAATACGCCTACGTGTCGATCCTGCGTGAGGCGATGGACACCGATGGCCTGGATCCCTGCGGCGTCTACTTCGGTACGTCGACGGGCCACCTGTACGCCAGCCGCGACGGGTCTGAGTGGACCGCGATCGCCGCCCACCTCCCGAAGATCCTCTCCGTGACGGCCACCCTCGACTGAGCGGCCGAACGCGGCCTCGGGGCGGACTAGCCGGCCTAGCCGCGCTCCTCCGGATGCCACCGAACGATCGCGGCTCCGCTCGTGTAGCCACCGCCCACGGCGGTCAGGATCACGTGCGTGGGACTGGGAAGTGGACCGTGCTTCCCTCGAAGGACCTCATCGAAGCCGATCCCGACTGAGCCCGCCGAGTTGTTGCCGTACCGATCGATCGTATGGACCACGCGTCCGTTCGGCAGGTTCAGCTGCTTCTCGAGACCGCGCGTGATCCGGAGGTTGGCCTGGTGCGGAACCACGTAGTGGATCTGATCCCAGGGAAGATCCGCCTCGGACATGGCCCGCTTCGCTGCGGTCGCCATCGCGTTGATGGCGGCTCGGAGCACGTGGGGCCCACCTCCCATGCGCAGCTTCGGGCTTCCCTCCCAATCCCACTCCCAACCGCCACTCCGCATGTTCAGGTGCTCGTAAGAGTAGTCGGCATCCAGGAAAGGCGGGGTGATGACCTGGCCGTTGTCGCCATCGGAGCCGGGAGTCAGCACGGTCGCGCCCGCTCCATCCGCGAAGAGGACGGCGGTCTTCGGATCGTCATAGTCCGTGACCCTGGAAAGCGCGTCGCCCGACACGACCAGGACGTTCCTGAACATGCGGCTGGAGATCATCGCGTACGCGTTGGCGATCAGGTAGACGAACCCCGCGCAGGCGGCGTTCACGGTATACCCGGCCACCTTCGGGATCCCGAGCAGAGATCCGATCGTGCAGGCCATGTTGGGAACGGTATCGGAGGGCGATACGGAGGACGCGATCAGCAGATCGACGTCTTCCGGCTGCATCGCCGCGTCCGCGAGCGCCCGGCGGCACGCCTCCGCGCTCAGAACCTCGGTGGTGGTGTCCTCCTCCCAGGGAATCACCCGGCGTTCCTTGATGCCGGTGACCTGCAGCGACCAGGCGTCGAACACCTCGGCGGGCGACAGGGAGTCGGGGTCTTCGACCTGCCGCAGCGCGGCGCGAGCCCGCTCGACATCGAAGGCGCTTCGGATGCCCTCCTGCTCGTAGAGCTGGAGGTTGTCGAGGATGTGGTCGGGCAGGTAGCTACCGGTGCCGACGATTTTCACTGCGAAAGGCGCGCTCGTCACTCGCCGTCCCTCTCCGTGGATGAGGCTTCGGGATGCGCCGTACCGGGCAGAAACGGCGCGTCGGAACCCGTGCGAAGATAGGGGCGGACCCGAACGGGCTCAAATGAGCCGCCCGGGGAGGCGGCAGTTGCCGGTCGATTCGCCCGGCGCCGGCTCGAACGCCTGCGGGCGACCGTGCTAGAAGGGTGGTTCCTGCCTTGGCCTGTTGTAGCGATCCATCATCCCGTCGGGCCGGGGCGGAAAGTCCATCGTGCGCCTCACCTCCGCCGCGGCATCGGTCGGCTGGTACCCCTGCCTGATCCAGCGACGCACTTGAGCCGGAAGCCCCAGGACGTCGTCGTTGTTCTGCCTGCGGGTCGCGGCATCGAGGAGGAGGCTCTCGGCCTCGTCGGGCGGCACGCCCGCGGCCACCAGATCGCCCAACGCCACCATCGAGGCGGTCAGGTGGTCGTCTCTCGGGTTCACCGCCGCCACGGTGCGTACCACGGCTTCCGGAACGCCGCGGTCCAGGACGTCCGCCGTCGCCTCGAGCGAGGTGATGGTCGCCCGCTCGCCCAGGATCTTGTGGGCCTGATCGATTCTCTCGGCGTACTCCCCGAGCGCCGCCAGCATACGATCGGCCCTCACACCCTTCACCGCCCCTTCCGCGGTATGCTCCAGGAGCAGCTCGGTCGGGAACCCGTCCCAGCGCGGCTGCGTGATGAACGCCTCCAGGCGAGCCGCCTCGGCCGCTGGATACCGGGAAAGGATCTCATCCAGATCGGGTGTCTGTGGGCGGAGCGGTGCGGGTAGCGCCAGAAGGAAGAGAACAGCTCCGAGCGCGCCGAGCCCATGACGCGACCGA
Organism: Gemmatimonadota bacterium; assembly: GCA_039587445.1. Classification (GTDB taxonomy): domain Bacteria; phylum Gemmatimonadota; class Gemmatimonadetes; order Palauibacterales; family Palauibacteraceae. The sequence continues at coordinate 13,452 of JBDHIM010000054.1, read as the reverse complement.
CGCCGCTCGTTTCTTCGGGCCCCACGGGACGGGGCCGTCTTCGAACAGGTACTCATCGCCTGCACTCCAAGCTCAGGTGCGGCCTCCCTCAGGGAGAATGGCCAGCACCGCGTTGCGATTTCCGAACCCATCGTCGGAGTACCGCTCGGCATGCGGATCTGTCACCCACCGAGAGCCGTCGAGCACGAACATATACTCGTAGACGCCGGGATTGACCGACAGCCGGGCCGCCCAAACGCCATCACCGTCCGCGTCCTCCAGCTCCAACGGGGCCCAGCTGTTGAAGTCACCGGCGATCGCGACCGAGGAGGCCGAAGGCGCCTCCAGGAAGAGCTGCACATACACCGTATCGTCGTCCGGGGAGCCCGAGGGCCCGCCGGTCCACGGGAGGGCGATGGCCACCGCAAGCACGGCCATCGCCGCGAAGGCCGGCGCCGGCGCCACCCGGATCGTCCGCGGCTGCATGAGCCACCTAAGGCCTCGTCGCCACGGCGGGACACTCGCGACCTCCACCGCCTTCAGCACCCGTGGCTCGAGCCACGCCGGAGCCCCGGAGACTGCGGTCATCCGCACGTCTTCAAGCAGCGACTCCCAAGCCGCCGCTTCAGCTCGCAGCTGATCCGGGAGCTCTTCGACCGTCAGCTCGCCATCCAGGTAGCGCTGGACATCCTCGTGCATCTCTGGTGATCTCATTTCGTTCACGACACGCCTCGTCGCCGCCAACCATGGGGTCCGCGGCTCATTGGGTTTGGGTATAGTAGCTCTCCAGGAGACGCTGCAGCTCTTCACGAGCCCGGTGCACCCGCATCTTCAGCGCCGGTACCGAGATCTCGAGCTGTTCCGACATCTCCTGGTAAGACCAACCTTCTACATGCTTGAGCACAAACGCCTCTCTCTGATCGGCGGGAAGCCGCTCGAGCGCTCCATCGATGCGCCGCCGGATCTCGTCCTGCTCCGCCGCGGCGAGTGGACCGGGCTCATCGACCCGAAGCTCGCGCACCTCGTCCAGCGGCTGCTCGCGCCGACGTCGACCCTTCACCTGGTCCTTGCACAGGTTCGCGGCGATCCGGAACAGCCAGCCGCCGACGCGATCCGGGTCTCGGCAACTCGCGAGACTCCGGTAGCCGCGCACGAAGGTCAGCTGCACGATGTCTTCCGCTTCATCGGGCCGCCCCGTCATACGCTCGGCGTACCGAAAGAGCACGTCCTGATAACGACGCACGAGAACGCCGTATTGATCCTGGCGGCCGTCTAACACCGCCCTGACGACCTCAGCGTCGCCCGGTGACCGTGCCTCGGACCGGCCCGCGAAGCTCTGTTCGGGACGCTGCTCCCGACCAAACGCGCGCTCCTCGCCCTGTCGGTCTATCTAACTCTCCGTTCCGCCGTTAAGACGACCCGGGTGGGGTCGTCGTCACACCCAGGGCCCGCTGCCGGGCCCGCCTTCGGAGATTCGAACGGAATCAGGTGGACCGCCTCCAGCGGCACCGTCACCACAACCTCCTCACCCACCGTCAGATCGAGCTTCTCGTAGGTGCGCACTGGTAGCTCGATCTCCATTCGGAGTTCCTGGGAAGATCCGATTGCCTCCGCCCCCAAAGTGAACGTCGGACCGCGGAGCTGTCGAGAACGCAACGTGGCCACGATCGAGTTACCCGCGAGCTCTTCCTCCTCCGAAGGTGCCCTGGAGACGATGAAATCCTCGGGCCGGATGCAGATCCACACCGGACCTGAAACCTCGACTCCCGCTCGCCAGGCGGCCTCCAGAACCAGATCTCCAGTTTCGACCACGGCCCGTCCCGCCGCCACTTCGCGTACCGTACCCTCGAATAGATTCCTTACGCCGACGAAGCGCGCGACATCGAACGTCGCGGGATGACGAATGACAGCTAGAGGATCGCCCACCTGCTCGATGCGGCCATCGCCGATCACGGCCATCCGATCCCCCATCGCGCAGGCGTCACGCAGCTCGTGCGTGACATATACCACGCACAGACCGAAGGCCGCCTGTATCCTCTTCACGTCATCGTGAAGACGCTCCCGCATGTTCGTGTCCAGGGAGGAGAAGGGCTCGTCCAGCAGGAGGATGCGCGGTTGCTGCATGAGCGCACGAGCCAAGGCCACTCGTTGTTGCTGGCCACCTGAGAGCTCGCTCGGGTATCGATCCTCGAGACCCTCCAGCCTGGTCACCTCGACAAGCCGCTCGAAGCGGCTTGTCGCGTCAGGTCCGTCCCCCGCGAACAGCACGTTCCCCCCGACCGAGAGATGGGGGAACAGGCTGGGCTCCTGGAAGACGAGACCCACGGGCCGCTCCTCCGGGGGTACCGATTTCCCTTCTCGGAAGACCGTGGCGCCGGCCAGGCTCAGTCTACCCGCATCGGGATCGAGCAGTCCGGCGACCACCCTCAGAAAGGTGCTCTTGCCGGCACCCGACGGTCCGAAGAGGGAGAGGATCTCCTGGTGCGCGTCCAGATCGGCCGCCAGAAGAAAACCACCCAGCCGGAGGGAGAACCGCGCCTCGATCAGCGGACCTTCGGCAAGCGACGGTTCGGGAATGACGTCCGTCGCCGTTCCGGCACGGCCGGGCGCGTCGCGTGCCGGACCCCTGAGCCGCGTGACGTTTCGACCGTTTCGCGTCCGCGCCTCGAACCGCTGCGCCAGCAGAAGGATCGCCGCCGCCAGCGCCAGCGCCACGAGGGCGACCGGAAGAGCGGCCCGGAGCCCCCGCCCCGTGAGCTCCACCCACAGGTGAACGGGAAGAGATCTCGGATGGTAGGCCAGAACGACCGTCGCCCCGAACTCGCCGGCGGCACGCATCCAGGCTAGCGCGAGACCGGCGAGAAGCCCATAGCGCGCAAGCGGCAAAGAGATTCTCCGGAAGATCTCGCCGTGCGTCCGGCCCAGCGTGGCACCCACCGCCTCCAGCCGTGGATCGACGGCACGAAACGCCGCCTCGGCCGTTAGAACGACGAAAGGCGCCGTTATGAATACTTGAGCGATGACGATGCCGCCGATCGAGTTGACCAGGGTCCAGCCCGCGCTCTCGAGGATCCCGCCGACCAGACCGCCGGGGCCGTACACGTTCAGCAGCAGCACACCGGCCGCCACCGGAGGCAGAACGAGCGGGATCAGCACCAACGTTCGGACAAGCCAGGGAAACCGGACCCGATCGCGCGCCAGCAGGTACCCGAGCGGCACGCCGCCGAGCGCAGCGAGGAGGGTAGCGAGCGTCGCGCTCGCTCCCGAGACCGCCAGCGACCTGGCCAGCCCCGCCCTCTCCACCTGTCTCGCCAACTCCGCTCCGTCCACGTCGGGCAGAAAGGCGAGCAGCGGAAGCAGGAACGCCAACAGGAGCGCGCCCGCCAGGAGGGCGAACGTTGCCTGTAGCGTGGTCCACCCGGGCGCTCGACGAGCCGGTTTCTCCGCCATGCCCTGAGGATGCCGCTCGGGCGCCTCGCCAGCCACCCTCGCCCGCCGAAAGTGTGCGAGCCCGCGATTGCGAACGGCAGGCCGGCCGGCCAACCTACCTTCGGTACCCTCCGCCGGAGTCAACCAGGTGCGTATCGAAGACCTGCCCACGCCCGCGCTGTTGCTGGACCTCGATCGGCTGGAGTCGAATCTCCGGCGGATGGCGGAGCGCGCCCGCTCGCTCGGCGTCGCCCTTCGTCCCCACATCAAGACGCACAAGTGCGTGGAAGTCGCCGAGCGGCAGCAGGCGCTGGGAGCCTCCGGAATCACCGTGTCGACGCTGTATGAGGCAGCCGTCTTCTCGCGCCACGGGTTTTCGGATCAAACGTGGGCGTTCCCGCTGAACCCCAGCCGTATGGGCGAGTTGGCGGAGCTGTGCGCCACCATGCGGCTCGGCGTCCTTGTGGATTCCGTCGAGGCCGCGGAGTGGCTCATCGACGCGGGCATCAGGACCCCGGTCTGGCTCAAGGTGGACTGCGGCTATCACCGGGCCGGTGTGGATCCGGAGGGCCCGTTGGCGAAGGAGATCGCTCTGGCATTGCAAGCCGCTACGGAATTGGAGTTTGCGGGCCTTCTGTCGCACTCCGGACAGGCCTACGACGCCGGCTCTCCGGCCGAGATCGAGCTGATAGCCGAGCACGAGCGGACGGTCATGTGCACGCTCGCCGAACGTTTGAGGGATGCGGGGATCGAGGTCTCGGGCGTGAGCGTCGGATCCACGCCTGCGATGTCACAAGTGAGTGATTTGATGGGTGTTACGGAGATCCGGCCGGGCAACTACGCCTTCTACGACCGAGATCAGGCGTGGCTCGGGTCCTGCTCGTACTTAGATCCCGCGCTAACCGTGCTCACGAGCGTGGTTTCCTCTCAGCCGAGTGCAACTCACTCCGTCGTAGACGCGGGAGCTCTCGCGCTTTCCAAGGATCCGGGCCCGGAAGCGGCCCCACCGAGCATGGGCGAGATCTATGAGGACTACGCTCGGGGCCGACTGGCGACGGGGTCGAGGATCGTTGCCCTCTCTCAGGAGCACGGAATCGTCAACACACGCTATCCGCTCGGGACACGCCTGCGCCTCCTTCCGAATCACTCCTGTCTAACTGCATACAATTATGATAGTTACTGGGTAACGAGCGGCGACGAGATCGTGCATCGATGGAAGATCTGGTCGGGCCGCGAGCCTCCTTCCGAGCGTCCCGCGATCTAGCCGAATACCGCGCCGAACGCGGCCGACTTCCAAGCTCCTCGTAGGTGCTGCACCGACCCCGTGCAGGATTCGGCACACCGCTTGCTGCCTTCCACTCCCTGATCGAGCCCTTCGCACCCGATTTCGGGGCGTCGAGGGCGGCATAATGCGGGTTTTGCCGTGTTTTCGGCGCGGGCGTGGGGCGTGGCACGTGGACGGTCCGGATAGCGGTATGCAAAAAAGAGCTACGTACAGCGGACCCTACTCCCTGGTATTCGCGGCCGTCACGGTCATCGTTGGCGTCGTCGCCGTGGTGCGTAAGGACAGCATGATCACCATGGCGGTGGCGATCCTCGGCCTGTACATCCTGCACCTCCTCAGCCTGCGTTCCCTGACCCGCAAAGGAACGGCGGCCGACCGAGGATCACGGCGGCCCGCTCGCGCAGCCAGGGCTGCTCCCGCCAAGCTGGAAACAGCGCAGTCGGGAGAGAAGGCGGGGAGCTCGGCCCTCCGCCCGCTCGATGTGGTCGCCCAGGCGAGCGAGACGGTCGTCCGGGCGAGCGATGCGACGGAGCTCGAGAGAGACGACAGACCGGTGTTTTTCTCGAGAGAGTCGGGGTTCGTGCGCGAGATCGGCGAGCCTTCGATACCGTCGCGCCAGAGGCCCGCCACGGAAGACTCGGCCTGGATGGTCCAGGGAACGATTTCAGAGGACAGACCGGAGTTTCTGCCGGCCGACAGTGAGGTGGCGATGCCGGATTTCGTAGCCCAGAACGGAGCTTCTGACGTGAAGGGGACTTCCGAAGTGCCGATTCCGAGAAAGTTCGCCCTCGGGACCGTGGCGATCATTCGCCGGGCCCTCGATCCGGCACAGGTCGCTCGAGTGCTGGAAGAGCAGCGCAAGTTTCCCAAGAAACGCTTCGGCGAGATCGCGGTCGAGCTGGCTTACATCACGGAAGCACAGCTGGACGACCTCCTTGAAGCTCAGAGTGCCGGACTCTTCACTGAGGAGGAGATCCAGGGCGCACGCCAGAGTCTCGAAGCGTTCCGTCGGAACGCCTCCGCCGCCGCGCTCTAGCAGCCTCGCGGTTGAGGCGAGCCGAGAGCGATCTCGGCATCCGATCCCGATCGCCCAGAGGCCAGCTCTCCGGCACAAATCCGTCCTCCGTCAAGATCGCCTCTGCATCATCGCTGAGCAGGAAGGCGATGAAGTCGCCCCCAGCCTCTGAGTCGCGTGCGTTGAGCGGTACCGTAGCGGCGTAGGCAATGGGGGAGCCTTGAAAGTCACGTGCGTCTGCAGTTCGATGCTGCAGCCTGCCGAGGGCTTCCGTGTCACGCGGATCACCTTGGCCGAGCATGCGCGGCAGACGAACGACTCTCAGGCCGTGCGCCTTCGCTTCGGCCAGGTAGAAGATACCAGCGTCCAGGCTTCCCGTCTGAACTCGTGCGCTGAGATGTTCCTCGGGAAACACGCTTTCCCTCCCGGCGGGCCCGGCCAGAAGGCTGTCCGCCAACCCCGGAAGGCTGTAGTGCTGCTCGGCGAGCTGAAAGGCGAAGAGTGCGCGGTAGCCCTTGGGATCCAGATCAGGATCGGTTCGGCCGAGCCGGAAACCACCGCGAAGCGCCACCTCCGGCCAGGCGAGCTCACGGCGCCCCGCGCTGTCCAGCGCCGGCGCGAAGCGGCTCTCCTCCGAGTAGGCGATGACGATCTCGCTTCGTGCGAAGACCACGGCCCAGCCCGGGTCGTGGGGGCCGAGCAGCCGAAGGGTGGCGGGATCGGCTGTGATGTACACGTCGCGGCGCCACACGCCCTCGCGGATGAGGTGGGCGCCAGCCACGGAACCCCTCGGGTCGCCGCGCACAGCCCGCCCCTTCTCTTCACGGAACCCCTGCTCGAGCTCCGCCATCGTCGCCGTGAGCGACGCGGCATACGTCACGTCCACCGCATCGCTCTCGCCGCCCACCGGTCGGCAGCCCGGCCCCCCGGCCACGGACACCACCGCGACCGCGATCCCCAACCGTAGCACCCTCAACAGGCCCTCATTCCCTACCTCTTCGCTCATCCTCGGCACGGTCCCGGATCGCACGTCGGTAGTCCGCGGGCGTGTCTATGTCCACCGGAGCCTGAAGATCGACGTGGACCGGGAGGAAGCCGAGCCCCCGTCGGTCGAGAATCGCGCTGAGTCCGCGGTCACCCCGGCCGCTCTGGAGCATGGGGAAGAGCGAGCGATCCACGATGACTGGGTGTCCTGGGCGGTCGCGATAAACAGCTCGCACGACAGGCGCTCCAGCGCCACGCCACGCCTCGGCGACGTCGCGGATGACGGCGGGCGAGACCCCTGGCTCGTCGCCGAGGAGGATTGCAGCGGCTGCCACATCGGAACCGGCTGTGAGATGGTGAATTCCGGCCGACAATGAGCCGGCGACTCCCTCCCCGTATCGCGGGTTCTCGACGAACTCGACCTCCTCCTCGCACACGGCCGCGCGGACATCTTCCGCCCGATGACCGACCACGACCACAATCGGCCGTAGACCTGCCGTTACCGGAGCACGCACCGATGAGCCGACGACCGTGATGCCGTCGAAGGGGAGAAGGAGCTTCGACCCGCCCCGGTGCCGGACGGAGGCTCCCGCCGCCAGCACGAGACCGGCGATGAGGCCTCGGTCGCTCACGTTCGACCGTGCTGAACCGCGACGACCTCGGCCAGAATGGCGAGTGCGATCTCTTCGGGGGTATCGGAGCCGATATCGAGACCCACCGGGCCGCGGATCCTCGCGATCTCCGATTCCTCGATGCCCAGATCGGCCAGCGCCTCCCGCCGCAGCCGCTGGGTTCGCTTCCCGCCGATCTGGCCGACGAAGCGGCATCCGGAGCGCAAGGCGACCTCGAGCGCGGGCAGATCGAGCTTGCGGTCGTGAGCCAGCACGACGACGCTCGCGAATCGGTCCAGTCCCACCTCCTCGAGGCCTTTGTCTGGCCACGCCTCGAGGACGCGCGCCGCGTCGGGGAAAGCCTCCGGTGAGAGAAAGGCACGCCGTGGATCGATCACGAACACCTCGAAGCCCACGAACGCCGCAAGGTGGCAGAGAGAGGCCGCGACGGGAGAGGCTCCCACGATCGCCAGTCTCGGCGGCGGGAGCACGGGCTCCACGAAGACGGCGGCGGATTCCCCTCCGTCGACGACCTCGAGCAGACCCGTTGATCCGGAATCGAGCAGGGGCCTGGCACGCTCGATAAGGTGCGTCCTGCCCGAGCTGGATTCGAGCGTGCCGACCGGTTCGTCACCCTCGACGGCCAGCAGGCGGCGGCCCTCCAGCCATCCGGATATGCCGGTCATCAGGATCGCTGGACGGGAGTGCTCTATCGCTTCGCGCAGAGCCGCCCAGGTCGGATCGTCGGCGACGTACCTGTCGGCAAAGACCTCGATCTCGCCCCCGCAAGCGAGGCCGACCTCCGCCGCCATCTCATCGGTGATGCCGTAGCTCAGCAGCCGGGGCTGCCCTCCGGCCAGAATCTGCCGCAGGTGCTCGTGTAGATCCCCCTCGATACAGCCGCTCGAAACCGAGCCCGCCAGCTCGCCGGCGTCGTTCACGGCGAAGCGCGCACCAGGCCGGCGGGGGGCAGATCGTTGAGCTCGGACGAGCGTCGCGAGACCCGCCGGCACCCCCTCCCGGCTCCAGCGTTGGAGCGGTTCCAGGACCTCCAGCAGGCTCATCCTGCTCATCGCAGCAGGTCGTCGAGAGGCTCTAGTGGGCCACGCCAGGAGCGCCGTCGGGGTCGCGGCGGCGGGTCATCTCCCGGCGCGGACCCGGCGGATCTCGGCCGCCAGTGCGGGAACGACCTCGAACAGATCGCCGACGAGACCGTAGTCCGCCACGCTGAAGATCGGCGCCTCGGCATCGCGGTTGATCGCCACGATCGTCTTCGCGGTTCTCATGCCGGCCAAGTGCTGGATCGCACCGCTGATTCCGACGGCGAAGTACAAGCTGGGCGAGACGACCTTTCCCGTCTGTCCGACCTGCTCGGAGTGCGGACGCCAGCCCGCATCCACGACAGCTCGACTGGCCCCCAGGGTCGCGTCATCGCCGAGCGCCTCCACGAGGTCCTCCAGAACGGACCAGTTCTCCGGGTCCTTCATGCCTCGTCCGCCGGAGATAACGATGTTCGCTTCCGAGACATCCAGGGCTTCCCGATCCCCGGTCTCGATCCCCGTGACGCGCTGAGCGGCGGGCTCGCTGGCGATCTCTACGACTTCGACGGACCCGTCAGCGGGACGCTCCTTTGGTCGAAAGACGTTCGGACGAACGCTGATCAACGCCGGCAGCTCCGAGAACGCGACGGTGGCGATCGCTTTGCCGGCAAACATCGGTCGGGTCGCAACCGGCCGACCGTCGTCGATGCCCACCGAGATCACTTCCGTCGCCAGCCCGAGGTCGAGCCGCGCTGCCGCCCTCGGGGCGAGGTCCTTGCCCTGGGCCGACGCGGGAAAGAGGACGGCGTCGTACGCCTCCCGCCCGACCAGATCCTCGCAGAAGCGCACCGCAGCGTCCGCCGCGTAACCGGAGAACGAGGGATCTTCGGCCACGAAGATTCGATCGGCCCCGTATCGCCCCAAGTCGGCCGCCCGCCCCGCCATTCCGGGCGGGCCGAGTAGGAAGACATCCACCGATCCGCCGAGCTGCTCGGCCAGGTCGCCCCCCGCCGTCACCGCCTCAGAAGCCACCGGGCGGAACTCGCCGTCCCGAGTTTCGGCGTAAACGAGTACTCTTGCCATCCTATATCACCCTAACTGGAAACCCGATCTCAGATGAGTGCCCGATCGCGGAGTCGGCGCACCAGCTCCGGCACCGCTTCCGGGCCTTCGCCGACAATCTCCCCTCCGGCCCTCGGCGCCGGCTCCTGCAGCGCCACGATCCGGACCTTGGGCTCGGCAAAGCCGATATCCTTCACCTCGAGGGGCTTCTTCTTCGCAGCCATGATGCCCTTCAAGCTGGGATACCGCGGCTCGTTCAGTCCCTTCTGGGCACCGACGACCGCCGGGAGGTCGAACTCGACGATCTCGTGCCCGCCCTCGATCTCTCGGTGCGCCACCACATGCCGCCCCTCGATCTGGAGCTCCACGACGACGCTGGCGCACGGCAATCCCAGCAGCTCCGCGACCATGGCCGGCACCTGCATGTTGTCATCATCGATCGCTTGCTTGCCAAGGAGGATCAGGTCGTACTCCCGGTCGCCGATCTCCTCCGCCAGAGCCCGCGCGATCGTGAGCCCGTCCGCCGATTCCGGCGAGGCGAGTAGCACGGCTTCATCCGCTCCCATGGCAAGGGCGGTGCGCAGTATCTCTTTGGACTCCTCCGGCCCGACCGAGAGTACCGTCACGAGGCCGTCGCCCGCCTCTTCCTTGAGTCGGATCGCCTTCTCAAGGGCAATTTCGTCGTACGGGTTCATGACGTACTTCACACCGGCCGGATCGATGCCCCTGCCGTCTCCGGCGACCCGGATTCGGGCTTCGCTGTCGGGTACACGCTTGATGCAAACGATCGACTTCACGTTTCTGCACGCTCGTTTTTGATGGTGTCTGCTTCGGTGCGCCGAGGAGTCAGAGGATCTGGATCTCCTCGATCTCATCGGAGGTCAAGGAGTAGAGACGATAGGCGATCAAATCGATCATCTCGTCCGTGACCTGCAGCTCGCGACGGATGCGCGAGTGGTGGCCGTTGCCCGAGATCTTGCGAAGCCCGACGAGCCGCGCCGCGAGCCAGAGAAGGAAATCGTGCGCGACGTCCCGGTGCTCGCGCTTCCGGTCCGGCTCGCCGCTCTCGGCGCTCGGCAGGAGCGCGTCGATGAAGGCGAGAAGGCCGGGAAAGACCATCTCGGTGAGCTCGCGATCACCGATCATCTCCTCGTCGGTGGTCTCCTCCCAGCTCAGCTCGTTCCAATAGAGCTCGCACGCTTCCTCGAACAGGTGCTTCCGCGAGGCCGGACTCGTTCCGCGAACGACGACGTCGCGCGGCCCGACGTTACGCCCCAAGGCACGTCTCAGGGCGCGCAATCGCTCGGTGACGAGGGTTTCGGCCGCCATCCGCATTCCGCCTTCCGGCAGAGCGGTCTCAGGAAGCGCGGAGAGTTGTGCGTCTTCGGACATCGGAGTTCTCCTTGTGACCTCCATCGATCAGTTCGAGGAAGATGAAGGTCGCGTCGCGGGAGAACAAGCCGGAAAGAGAAGCGGGCGCAGATTCACGACGCGGAGAGTTCAAGCTCCGGCGAGCCGCCGGAGTGTCGCCAGGTTGCGTCGGTCGGCCGCGACCGGATCCTCACCCTTCGGTGTCTCCAGCACCCGCGGCACCGAGCGGAGACGGGGATCCTGCATCAGGTTGCGGAATACCCCCTCTCCCAGCTCACCATCTCCGATGTCGGCGTGCCGGTCACGGCGGCTGCCCAGTGCGCCAAGCGAGTCGTTGCAGTGGATCAGCTCGAGGCGGTCGAGGCCGATCACCTTGTCGAAGCTCTCCACGACGGCGTCGTAATCACCTCGGAGATCGTAGCCGGCTGCGAATACGTGCGCCGTGTCGAAGCATACGCCGAGCCGTTCTCGCACCTCCGGCGGCTGCCCGTCGATTAGCGCCGCGATCTCCTCGAAGCGGCAGCCGAGCGACGAGCCGCTCCCGGCGGTCGTCTCGAGGAGTACGCGGGTCCGGCCGGGCACGTCCTGCACCACTTGCCCGATCAGCTCCGCGTTTTGCCGCAGAGCGGATTCGCGACTCCCGGCCGTCGCGTTGCCGGGGTGCGTAACGAGTAACTCGAGACCCAGTCGCTCGCAGCGCTCGAGCTCGGCTCGGAAAGCTCGAACCGACTTGTCCCGCAGTGGCCGGTCCGGCGTCGCGAGATTGATCAGATAGCTATCGTGAGAGGCCGCCACGACGATCCCGGCCTCGCGGCGCGCGCGACTGAACTCGAGGATGGCGTCCGCCGTCAGGACGCGCTCCGCCCATTGCTGTGGTGACTTCGTGAACAGCTGAAGGGCTTCGGCTCCAAGCCGCCCGGCGCGAGAGGGCGCCCGCTGGAGCCCTCCCGCCGTCGAGACGTGAGCTCCGAGCGGCGGCAGCGACGGTTCTCGGGCGATCGGTCGCGCGCTCGCGCCTACGGCCGGGGCGGTGTCCGGTCGGGAACGGTCCGCTGTTCGGCGGCGGGAGGCGGCCGGCGGTCCCGAGGGATCTGGTTGTTTCGGCGCAAGTCCTGGCCGCGCTGTCGCGCTTGCTGGAGGAAGCGCTGCCTTAGCCAGAGGAATCGCGCCCGTTCCAGCGGCGCCATGAACTCGGAGAGCCGGCGCTGCTCATCCACGTTGATCTGCGCCTCCTGAACCTGCGTTCGCATCACCTCGTCCAGCAGCTGCGCCACCCGCGCCTGGTCCACTCGATCGCCTCGGGCCACCTCGGCGAGTTCGGCGAAGAGGGAACGCCGACGCGCCGCGAGGCCCTGCCGCTCCTCCCGGCTTCGTTGGAGCGTCGACCTCAGCCTCTCAGCTCGGCTGTCATCGAGATGGAGCGCCTGAGCGACTCTATCGGAGAAGCGATCCGTCAGCTCGGCCGCATTGGCCTGGCCGGCCTCCTGGGCGAGCGCGCACCCGGCCTCTAAGCCGCCCATGACCAGGAAGGCCGTCAGGACACGGAAAGCGACGCAGCGAAACCGAATCACAGCTCCAGCTCCTCGGACGGCCCGTCGAATCCGTCCAGATCGTTCAGGGCCTCGCCGTCGAGCTCCAACCAGGCCGGCCCATCGGCCCCCCCGAGCGCGGCTCGCAGATCCATCTCACCCGGATGCAGCTCGGCGAGGTCCGTTTCCCAGCCGGCGAGCGCTTCGTCAGCGGACCATGTGCCGTCGACCTCCCCGTCCGTTCGGCTCGCGAGCCAGACTGCATAGCTCGTGAGCACGACCGCGATGCCCGCCGCGGCGCGCCACACGCCGGCCCTCCACGCTGTCCGACCGGGCGGCGGAAGAGGCGTGTAGAGGCGCTCCACCTCGGAGGGTTCCAGGCGGGGCTCGGGCGCCGCCAGCACTGCCTCCAGGATCTGAAGCTCCTCCCCGCATGCCGGACACGATGCGAGGTGGGCCTCGACATCCGCCCGCTCGTCGTCGGAAAGCCGGCCCCTCACGTACTCCGGCAGCCGATCCGTGGCGTGGAGCTCGTTAACGCTCCGATCCTCCAAGCTCATTGCACTCCTCGTCGTGCTCGGGGCCGCGGCTCTCGGCCGCGGGTTCCACTCCGAAATGCTCCCTGAGCTTACGGATGGCGTGGTGGTAACTCACCCTCACCGATCCCTCGCTCGTTCGCAGCGCCCTGGCGATCTCGCCGTACGTTAACCCCTCGGTCGTGCGGAGGATCAACGCGTCTCGCTGCTGGGGGGGAAGCGTGCGCGCGAAGGCCAGAGCGCGCTCGGCCATGTCGCGGCGCACCGCCCTCTCATCGGGCCGGTCACCCGCCGCAACGTGATCGGCCTTCTCGATCGCCAGCTCCCGGCGCCGCACCCGCCGGCGGACCCAATTGGTCGTCTCGTTGATGGCGATCCTGGCGAGCCAGCTCCGAAAGCTCGACTCTCCCCGAAAGCGACCGATGCCGGCCGCCGCCCTCGCGAACGTCTCTTGCACCACATCCAACGCCGCCGCCCTATCCCCGGTCGTGCGCACCGCCAGGCGGAAAACAAAACCCGCATGGCTCTCGTAAAGATACCGCCAGGCCGCCTCGTGGCCGCGGCGTGCTTGCTCGACCGCTTGTCGCTCGTCTAGCATCTGTCGCAGCCAT
>JBDHIM010000216.1:0-3030 GCA_039587445.1 Gemmatimonadota bacterium | reverse complement strand
ACTGAGCTACAGCCCCAGGGGGTTTTCATGGGGCCTACTGGACTCGAACCAGTGACCTCTACGATGTCAACGTAGCGCTCTAGCCAGCTGAGCTAAGGCCCCAAGAAACACGCGAGCGGGACCCCGATCGAGGCACCCGCTCGCAACTTTTCAAGCTACCCGCTGCCTCTCGAACGGTCAAGATAAACGCCCCCGAGCGGGCACCGGAGCGCCCCGACCGTTACCCCGCCCGAGGTCCAGGTTCCCGGCGACCGCCGAGCGACGCGCGACGCCGCTGACAAGATCGCGCTGCCGGCGGAGAGGCGGCGCTGGGAACGCCGCCGACGAGATCCTGACTGAGGTCCGTCGGAGCGGTCAGCCTCCGGCACGACCCTGCAGGTAGTTCACGATCCGCTGCGTCTCCTCATCGTCCAGCGGACGCACGTCCTGCAGCGCCGCGTTAGCTCGCATCCGGCCGACGACCTCAGGCCACTCGGCCGCGGTGTGCGCCCTCGGCGACGGAGTGGTATGGCACGCCGCGCACTTGCTGCGATAGAAGTCCGCCTCCTCGCCTTCGCCCAGCTCGCCGGGCTGCGCTTCAGGCATCGCGTGCTTCTGCATGTACTCGGTCATCACCGCCAGCTCATCCTCCGAGGGAAGGGGTGCCGTCGCCATCCCCATCACGACGTACTCGCCCATGAGCCCTTTTGTCAGCGGTCCCCCGAGACGCTCTCCCAGCGTCTCGGCGCGCGTCTGCATGCGCCGCATCAGCAGCGGCCATTCGGAGGCCGCGTGCTGCTGAGGCGCCGGGATCCAGTGGCAGCGGTCGCAGTAGACCTCGACCAGCGCCGCTCCGTGCGACTCCGGCTCCGGAAGATCCTCCGCCTTGAAGGAGGAAGGCGGGAGGCCGACCCCGATGGAGCTGATCAGGCGCCATCTCTGCCCGCGCGGCAGATCCGCGGTGGCGCGGCCGCCGAGCTCGGCGAGAAGCGTGTCCATCGTCTCCAGATCCACGCCGGCCTGCGTCTGCGCTGGCTGTTCGGGTCGTGCACACGCCGCTATCCAGATGACGGCGAGCGTCATGAGAAGCGAAGTGGTTCTGCCCCGCTTGCGGCACTTCGGCGCTTCGATCATCGAATCTTCCCTGGTTAGATGGCAGTCGATGCCATCTAAAACGATGAGACGACCGACGCCAGGCTGTCTGTCGGGAGAACCCTCGTCAAGCTGTCGGGAATCGGTGGATAATCCTGAGTGGCAGGGACCCGGAGAGGCAGCCGTAGAGCCCCTTTTGAGGCGTGGCTCCCGCGTCTTGCATCCGGCTCCGAGCGTGATACCTTGACCCGCGCCTCGGCCGGGCGGCACACCGAAGGCCGGGCGACGGCGCGGTTCGGCCGCACCATGCAACGACCTCACGAAAAGGCCGGATGGGACGACGAACTGTCATAGCGGCCGCGATGCTCGGCCTGGTGGCCCTCGGGACGCTCGCCCTTACGCGGGGTGATCGGGCCGAGGCCGCCGCGTACCCGTCCGCCCGCCGCGTAGCCTCGCAGGACACCGGCGATGCGCCTGCCGAGGAAGGGTCATCCGGGCAGGCCGCGGCGGGACAGCCCGCAGCGGCCGAATTCACGGCTCAGCAGGCGATTGACGCCTTCTATGCGGCCGCCCGCGGACCTGATCAACCGCTTCCGTTCAACCATCGGTTTCATTCCGGAGAGCTCCAGATCGACTGCCTCTACTGCCACACCGGTACGGACGTGTCGCAGACGGGCGTCATGCCCCCCCTGGAGCTGTGTATCGGATGTCACCGGGTGGCAGGCTCCGGTCTGGAGCCGGTCGAGGCTCTCCGTGGAATGTGGGACACCGGGGCGGCGGTCGAATGGGACTGGGTCTACAAGCTCCCGGAGTTCGTGCAATTCAACCACGCACCTCATCTCCGGAACGGGGTCGAGTGCGAGGAGTGTCACGGTCCGGTCAAGGAGGAGATGGACCGCATCTACCAGTGGTCACCTCTCACGATGGGATGGTGCCTGGAGTGCCACCGTAAGCCACCCGCCGAGACGGACGTCGCCACCGATCACGCCCTCTCGGAACGCTATCCACCGCCAGAGATGCCGGAGGGACGCCAGCAGAAGGGCCTGTATCCCGTCCGAATCGACTCGGAGTTCGGCGCATCGCGTGGACCGATCGACTGCCTGGCATGTCACTACTGAGCCGCCCCGAGGGGATGCGCGAGAAGCGCTCTGAGGAAGCTTCGGAGTCCGAAGCCAGCACGAACGGCTGCGGCTGCAGCGGAAGCCCCGCAACGGGCTCGGGGTGCCCCTCCTCAAGCCCTGAAGCCGGCCTCGGGATGACCTCTCGCCGCGACTTCCTGAAGGTCGTCGGCGTGACGGGGGCGGGAGCGGCCGTGGCCTGCGGCCCGCCCGACTACGGCGACAAGCTCATCCCCCTCCTCGTCCAAGAGGACGAGAGGGTGCCTGGAGTCTCCGACGTGTACGCCACCGCCGTCGTGATCGGCCCGGAGCCACTGGGCCTCCACGCGCACCTTCGGGAAGGCCGGGTCATCAAGCTGGAGGGCAATCCGGACGCCCCGAACAACGGGCGACTCTCCGCGCTCGCCCAATCCTCGTTGCAGGACCTCTACGACCCGGACCGCGTCCCCGGACCCCGGAAGCGCCGAGAGGGTGGCGACGCGGGCGGAGATCAGGCTGGCGGAGATGAGACCGGCGGGGGCGATGCCGCCGCCGCGGGCTTTGTGGAAGCGGGATGGGAAGAGGGGATCGCCGCGCTGGGCGGAGCGATGCAGGGTGGAGGCGTGGTCCTGCTTACGGGCGCCTCCCCCACCGCGCGAGACCGCTTCTTCGAGGAGTGGGCCGCGGCGACAGGCGCCGAGCACGTCCGGTGGGAGCCGCTGGAGTACGAGGCCGCGCGCGCGGCCAACGAGATCGCCTTCGGCAGGCGGGAGGTTCCGAGCTACGAGATCGAGCGGGCCGACGCGGTCGCGTGCTTCGGCGCCGACTTCCTGGGAACCTGGCTTTCACCCGTCCAGCTCGC
>JBDHIM010000215.1:0-3043 GCA_039587445.1 Gemmatimonadota bacterium | reverse complement strand
CGATGAGGAGGTGCCCGAGCCGTAGCTCGAAGCGACGAGGAAATCCACCTGCAGCGGGCGCGAGATCCGCCGGACGAGGTCGCTCAGAAAGATGAACGAACCCTTGAGGAGCCCGAGAATCAGGAGATCCGCCTCTCCCTCGTACTCCCGGGTGATCTCCTCCCCGATGCGAGCGACCTGCTCGGCGATCTCCTTCGAGGAGTAGACGATGCGCTCGATCGGGCGTCCGCCCATCAGCTTTTCGACGTCCAGGGCGGCGACGATGTCCGGCTCGGCTGTGGTCTCAGTCATTACGAGCTCTATTGCTCCTCGATTGCGATGGTCAGCGGGGCACGCTCTCGCTCGTCACTGCTCGGATCGGCGAGCCTGGCCTTCGCCATTCCCCAGACCCAGAGCACGCGACCGCCCGCGTCCGAGAGTACCGGGATTCGGCCGCGCTCCGAGAGCGGAATCCGCCGGTCGCCGAAAAGGCGCTTCAGCTTGCGGCTGCCGCCTCTGAGGCGAATCCGGTCGCCCGGCAGCCAGCTCCGAACCTCGAGCGGCCAGCTCGCGTCCTCCTGCCGGAGCGAGTAGCTGTCCTGGTCGTCGTCGCCCGGCTCACCGACCCCCCGCTGCTTCGCGGGCGACCAGGTCACGTGGAAGCCTCGTCCAGCCAGCTTCAGCGAGCCTTCTCCGGCGCCGGGTGCCTCGATCCGCACGGTGCTCGAGCCCTTCTCGGCCACCGAGTCCCCGAGCCGCAGCTCTTCGAACTCGCGCCGCAGCTCGAGCCCGCCGCCCACATCCACTGAAGCGCCGCTCTGCCCGCCTTTGATAAACTCCACCGCAACGCGCGTTCCTCCGCGCGACAAGCGCACATTCAGCCGCTCGGCCAGAAAGGCGAGCGCTCTCGCCTGCACAGCCGGATGATACCGGGCGAAGCCTGCTCGTACAAACCTGAACCCGCGTACATCCTTCGTAACATGGCTTCGTTTTAGCGCTTGGCGCGCCTGCGCCAACAGTGCCCGATCCGCCCGCCGTGCGGAATGGGCCACCTGCACCAGGCGCTCGCGGACGGGGCCGTCCCACGCCGACTCCAATGCGGGCAGTACCCTCGTTCGAATCAATGCCCGCGTCCAGCGCGGATCCACGTTGGATGGATCGGTCAAGTACGCGATTCCGGCGTCCTGCAAGTAGCTCTCCAGCTCTTCACGCCAAAACCCCAGGAGCGGCCTCACGATCCGGCCTCGCCGCTCCGGAATCCCGGCCAGCCCTCGCACGCCCGTCCCCCGGAGGATCCGGAAAAGCACCGTCTCGGCCTGATCGTCCGCGTGGTGGGCGGTCGCGATCCGGTCTGCGCCCTCTTCCTCGGCGACCGCGTTAAGAAACGAGTAGCGGGCGGCTCTCAGTTGCGCCTGCCGCGGGGGGAGGGCGTGGGAGGGAGCGCCGACTCGGCACTCCAGGCCGAGCGCTTCGGCCCACTCGAGGACCTGTCTCGCCTCCTCGTCGCTTCCCGCCCGGATCCCGTGGTCGAAGTGAGCGGCGAGGGGGCGCCAGCGGTTTTCCTCGGCCAGCGAGTGCACGAGGTGGAGGAGGGCGATGGAATCGGGGCCGCCCGAAACGGCCAGGAGGACGCGGCTTCCCGGCGGGAGCAGATGGGGACGGCGGGAGAGATGCGCTGCGAAGCGATCGAGGAGCGAGGCCGTTCTAGGCTCCTCCGCTTCTCAGACCCGGGATGAGATCGCGCCAGCGGCTCGCCGAGCGGTGGAAGGCAAGGCGCTCGGGTACCGGCACGCCGTACGAGGGTCGAGATCCCGAATCAGGGGGCCGGAGAGCCGGATTCGGGGTGGAGGCCGGCGCGGATACTGCCGCCGATCGCCGCTCGAGTCGCGATTCGGCCAGCTCTTCCTTCAGAGCCGAATCATAGCCGGCGTCGCGCCCGAGAACGTAGGTGCGGAGAGCCCGCCGGACGTCGATCCCGCCGGTGCCGCTCACACCTCCATGACCTCCTCCTCCTTCTTCTCGAGGAGGCGGTCGATGGCCTCGATGTGCTTGTCGGTCAGCTCCTGGAGCTCGTGAAGCCGCCGGTGGAGATCGTCCTCGCCGATATCTCCTTCCCGCTGCATCGTCTCCAGGTCCTTCTTGACCACGTGTCGGACGTGGCGCACGGAGACGCGGCCCTCCTCGGCCATCCGGTGGAGCACCTTGACGAACTCCAGCCGGCGTTCCTCCGTGAGCGGCGGGATCGGCACTCTGATGATGCCGCCGTCCACTGACGGGTTGAGGCCAAGGTCGGCCGACTGTATCGCCGCAGCGATGGAGGATGCGATGCTGGCGTCGTAAGGCTGCACAACGACGAGCTGCGGCTCCGGGGCCGACACGTTGGCGAGCTGGTTGAGGGGCATGACGGATTCGTAGGCCTCGACCCGCACCGTCTCCAGGATCATCGGCGAAGCCTTCCCGGTTCTCACGGTCGTGAACTCCCGTCGGATCGCTTCGTTCGCTTTGTCCATGGAAGCCGAAGCTTCTCGCATCTTCTCCTCGGCCATCCCTCTCTCTCCTTCCGAGTCCTCTAAGCCTTTTCCACGATGGTGCCAATCTGATCGCCCTTCAAGGCGCTCAGGATCGCCCCCGGCCGGCGAATGTTGAGCACGATCACGGGAAGATCGTTTTCCTTGCAGAGCGATACCGCCGCCGCGTCCATCACGCCCAGCTCTCGTGTCATCACCTCGAGGTACGAGATCCGAGGGATGAACTCGGCATCCGGATGGGTTTCCGGGTCGGCCGTGTAGACGCCATCCACCTTCGTCGCCTTGAGGATGACGTCGGCCTCGATCTCGATCGCCCGGAGCACCGCCGCCGTGTCGGTCGAAAAGTACGGGTTCCCGGTGCCACCGGCGAAGATCACCACGCGACCCTTCGCCAGGTGGCGAAGGGCGCGGCGCCGGATGTAGGGCTCTGCGAGCTCCTCCATGCGGATCGCGCTCATCACGCGGGTCTCGATCCCGTTGCGCTCCAGCATATCCTGGAGTGCGAGGGCGTTGATGACGGTGGCGAGCATCCCCAT
>JBDHIM010000214.1:0-3048 GCA_039587445.1 Gemmatimonadota bacterium | reverse complement strand
GCGGGCAAGGAGGGGCGTCTGGGCCTGGATGATCAACTCTGCGCGGGATTGATCGTCGAGGGTTTGGCGGTGTCCGTCCCCGGGACCAGGCTCTCGGATGGTGCGCGCTCTGCTCGGGCGACGGCGAAGGAGATCGGGATGCCAACGGCTGCTTTCCTCGCCACGACGGCAGCCGGAGAGGCTCTCGTCGACATCGGGCTGGAGGCCGACCTGGAGTACTGTGCCGAGCTGGATGTGAGCCGATCCGTCCCCCGATGGGAGGCGGGTGGATTCTCACTGTCCGAACGGACCTAGCCGAGGACCGGTGATGGCCAAGGCAAAGTCGAAGCCAAAGACCAAGACCAAGAAGAGCGAGAAACACGCTCGCTACGAGGCGCTTGGCGTCGCCCTCTTCGCCCTCGGCGTGTTGCTGCTTCTCGCCCTCGGGTGGCCTCGCGTAATGACGGGACGCAATCCCATGGGCCCCGTGGGAGCCCTCCTGGATTCGTGGTTTCTGGCCGCCTTCGGCGGTTTCGGATTCCTGGTGTCGATTCCGGCCTTTGCTTGGGGGCTGGACTCGTTCGCGGTGATCCGACGCTTCAATGCCGCGCGCGCATCGGCGTTCGCGGTCGTTCTGCTCGTCTTCCTACCCGCCCTCGCGTGGCTGATCAACTCCGACTCCGGCGGCTGGCTCGGAACCGCGGTGGGCCCGCTACTGGTCGACGGTTTCGGGACCCTCGGGGCGGTATTGATCGTCGCCGCCGTCTTGCTCATCGCGACCGTGCTGACCCTCGAGTTGTCGGTCGCCCGGATGATCGGTCGTATCAGCGGTTTCGTTTGGGCCGGCCTCAGGCGGCTGGTCCTGTTCGGCTGGCGATCTCTCCGACGCATCGGCTCGTGGCTCGCGGCGGTCGTCGAGGGTTTCCGTACCGCGCGGCCGGCCCCCGACTCACCGTGGGAGGCCGAGCCCGAGGACCTGGATAGGCCGGTCGAGGAGCTGATCGCTGAGAACGGAGCCGACGTCCCGGAAGGTGCTACGGGGTCGCCGGAGGAGCCCGGCCTCGTGGATGCGGCGGATCTCTCGCAAACGGAGCTGCCGCCGCTGGATCTTCTCACCGCGCCGTCGACGGACGGTGGTGGGCTGGGGCGATCGGAGCTCAAGGCTCTCGGCACGATCCTCGTGGAGAAGCTGCATACGTTCCGGGTCGAGGGGAAGATATCCGGCTGGACGACGGGTCCCGTCGTCACGCAGTTCGAGGTCGTGCCCGCGGCCGGCGTGAAGGTCGGGCAGATATCCGCCCTGTCCGATGATCTGGCTCTGGCCCTCAAGGCGCCCTCCGTCAGAATCGTGGCGCCGATCCCCGGCAAGGGAGCCGTGGGGGTGGAGGTTCCGAACCCCGAACCCGAAATCGTCTGGTTGAGAGATGTCCTCGAGGCACCGGCCTACCGGAGGACCGGGTCGGCTCTGCCGATCGCTCTCGGCCATGACCTTGCCGGACGTCCGTACGTGACCGACCTGGCGCGCATGCCCCACCTGCTGATCGCAGGAGCCACCGGGACCGGCAAGTCGATCTGCATCAACTCGATCATCACCAGCCTCGTGTACCGATTTACGCCGGCCGAGCTGCGCCTTCTCATGGTGGATCCGAAGATGGTGGAGCTCAGCGTCTACAACGACCTTCCGCACCTCCGGCATCCCGTGGTGGTCGAGAACAGCGAAGCGGCGTCGATCCTGAAGTGGGCCGTCTACGAGATGAACCGCAGATACGGCCTGCTGTCCGCGAACTCGTGCAGGAACGTCGAAGAGTTCAACCGCCGCGTGCTGGCCGGTCGAGAGATGCAGATGCCGGAAGGATACCTGAAGGAGTACGACGAGGGCGAGCTCCCCGTCATCGTACTTTTCATCGACGAGCTGGCCGATCTCATCATGACTGTTCAGGCCGAGGTGGAAGGCCCTCTGGCCATACTTGCCCAGAAGGCTCGCGCGGTAGGCCTACACCTGGTGATCGCGACGCAGCGGCCGTCCGTGAACGTGATCACGGGGTTGATCAAAGCCAACTTTCCCAGCCGCATTGCGTTTCGGGTGGCCTCGAAGACGGACAGCCGCACGATTCTGGACCAGAACGGAGCCGAGAGCCTTCTCGGCAATGGCGACATGCTGTTTCTACCGCCCGGGGAGGCCGACCCGATTCGGATCCAGGGCGCCTACATCACGAGCGACGACACGGAGCGCCTCGTCGATTGGTACCGGATGCAGGCTGAGGAGAAGGCGGAAACGCCGCGGCAGGAAGAGGACATCCTGGAACGGGTGCGCGAGCTGGAGGCCGAAGAGTCGAGGGTGGACATCGTAGAGGACGTGCTGGAGGATTGGGACGAGCTCTTCAGGCAGGCGGCGGAGATCGTGGTCACGAACGCCTCGGGTTCCACGAGCTTGCTGCAGCGACGACTGAAGATCGGCTACGGCCGCGCGGCTCGGATCGTGGACCAGCTTCACCACGCCGGTGTCCTCGGGCCGCCGGACGGATCCCGGCCGCGGGAGGTTCTCGTGGGCCTGGACGGTCTCGCGGAGATCCTGGAGGGAACGGAGCGGCGGGAAGGCCTGGTCTGACCGGTTCTTTCGACGGCCTGAGCGGCTCCGCAGCGGCTGCGGCCGGAACGGCCCATCACAGATCGTGTAGTCTCACGGAGACCTGAAGGTTCATCTGGCGCGTAAGCGTAAACCTGGCGCATAAGCGTATGGAGCACAGCCCGTTGAACGAACGCCGCACGATACGCGCGACACTAGCCGCCCTGGCCGCCGCCGCGACGCTCGCAGGGGCCTTCAGCACGACGGCCGGGCTCGCGAGCTCGGTACAAGCCGCTCCGGACGTACGCCTGATTCTCGCCCGCGCCGAGAGCACTTACAATGAGCTGAGCTCCCTTCGCGCGCGCTTCACGCAGACGATTGAGGTTCCGCTGCTCGAGCGCACCCGGACCGGCTCCGGTGTTTGGTATCAGAAGGGCCGGGGACGATTCAAGATGGAGTTCGAGGATCCGGTCGGGGACGTCATCGTTGCGGACGGCACCTAT
>JBDHIM010000053.1:0-15571 GCA_039587445.1 Gemmatimonadota bacterium | reverse complement strand
CAGCGATCGCTCGTCTCAGGTGCCAGCCCGGGCGGAACGGGTACGCGTAGGGATGAGGAGCGTATATGACGCCATCCTGATCCCTGATGCGCTCGACGACCTCTTCCAGCCGTAAGCCCATCGGGATCTCCTCACTCAGGAAGAGCCCGATTAGCTCGGTCCGACCCCGACAGCGAATCTCCTCTCCGATGATCACGAGGTCCGGCGCCAGCTCGCGGGCCTCCAAGGCTCCGTCGATCTGACCATGATCCGTAACGGCGATGCGGCCGAGGCCGGCGTCGCGCGCCCGCTGCACCAGCTCCTCCGGCCTCAGGCTGGCATCGCGCGATCGGCGGGTGTGTGTATGCAGGTCTACTCGGATGGTCTGCGTACTGGGTCGTCGATGCGGTGTCATCTAATCCTATACGACTTAAACAGTTGGGGGATATGGTCAATGTGCCGGTCGGCATCCGCCGTCTCAGACGCGCCATCGTGAGGACTCGGCGAGCTACTGAGCGTAGGTGGCCGGCCGGCAGTTCCGTCGAAAGGTGCAAGTCGCGGGCCGGAGCGAGAGGCCTCTAGCTCGTCCGTCGGCTCGAACGGTGGAGGGCGATCCCTCGTGGGGTGGGGGTGGTCAGCGCCTGACGGTCAGGCGGTCGCCGGGGTGGATCGTCGAAGAGTTCAGGTTGTTCCACCGCATGAGATCGGTCGTCGACACGCCGTGGCGACGCGCCAGAGACCAGAGGGTGTCCCCTCTGCGCACGGTCACGGTGGCCGGGCTGGGAGCAGTTCGCGTCGTCTTTTGGCCCGATGAGCTGGCCAGACGGGTCGGACTGCCGCTACGCGGAACCACCAGTTTTTGGCCGATCTGGATCCGGCGCGGATTCACGTTGCCGTTGGCGGCTCGGAGCGCGGCGACGGACGTGCCGTACCTTCTGGCGATCTGCCCGAGGGTCTGCCCCCTGGTCACGACGTGCATCAGCCAGGTGACTCGCTTGTCCGCCGGTATGCTCGCGTAGTTGACCCGGAACGCTTCGGCCTTGCCGGGAGGCACCCGAATCGTGACCTGTCGATCCGGCGGAGTCACGTACCGGAGGTATTCGGGATTCAGGTCGCGCATCACCTCCTCTTCGGTCTCCGCCGCCTCGGCCAGCACGTCCATGGAGGTCGCGTCCGGCACCGCGGCCACGTCGAACACTAGAGGCGACTCCGCGACGATGTCCCGGAAGCCGTACTTCTCCGGGTTCTTGGCGATGATCGCGGCCGCGATCATCTTCGGCACGTAGTTCCGGGTCTCGCGCCGAAGCGAGGTTCCGCGGGTCAGATCCCAGTAGTCACGCCTGCCGGTCCTGGCGATGGCGCGGCGGACGCGCCCGGACCCGGCGTTGTACGCGGCGGCCGCCAGGTACCAGGAGCCGAACTCGTCGTAGAGATCCGAGAGATGGGCGATCGCCGCATCGGTCGACTTGAAGGGATCGCGTCGCTCGTCGACCCAGTAGTCCACCTTGAGCCCGTACAGCCGGCCGGTCCCGCGGATGAACTGCCAGATCCCCACGGCGCTCGCCCGGCTGTAGGCGCGTGGGTTCATGCCGCTCTCGATGAGTGCGAGGTAAACCAGGTCCGTCGGAAGGCCTGCCGCTCTGAGGCGCTCGCGGATCATCGGGCCGTACCGACCGAGGCGTGAGAGATACGTCGAGAACCGCTCGTGGATGTCGCTCTCGAAGTACTTGATCCACCGATCGACCTTGTCGTTCATGTCGAGCGGCAGTTCGTACTTCAGGTTCTCCGGATGAGTAACCAGGCCGAGCGGGTCGGGGCCGAAGATCTCCAGGAACTCGCGCCGTGTCGCCTCCTCCAGCGCCTCCATGGTTTGCTGTTCCTGGAGAAGACCCTCGACGACGGCGGTCGGGTCGGCTCCCTGAGGCTCTGCCGCGAGGGCGATGTCGTCCGCGCCGGCGGTCGTGCGCTCTGGGGTCGAAGCCGCGTTTCCGGCCCCATTCGCAGCCGGTGCGCCGTGCCCGGCGTCAACACCGGCGGTCGTCGTCGGCTGCTCGTCCGCGGGGAGGGCGTCTGCCGCATCCGCTACGGTACCCGTGGACTCGGCATCCGTGGACGCGGAACCGGGCGCCATCGAGGTCGGCTGCTTGGGGCCGCATGCGAGCCCCGTCGCGAGAGCGAGCAGGAGCGCCGCGTTCCACAGCCTGTTGGTTCCCCTCATGAGCCTACGCCCTCCCGACCGAGTCACCCGACGAACGAGTCGCTCCAGCACCGTTAGACCGAGTCGGTACACCGTACTCCCGGCTGCGAGCCACTCGACAGTATCGGATGATGTTAAGCAAGTCGGGCTAAATACGGTAGTTCGGTGCTTCGCGCGTGATCACGACGTCGTGGGGATGTGACTCCCGCAGACCGCCCGGCGTGATTCTCACGAGCTCGGCATCTCGACGGAGCTCCGCGACGCTGGCTACTCCGCAGTACCCCATTCCACTTCGCAGACCGCCTACGAGCTGAAAGACCGTATCCGCTGCCGGGCCCTTGTACGGGACCCTTCCCTCGATCCCTTCCGGAACGAGCTTTCGGCCGGACCGCTCCTCCTGGAAGTACCGATCGGCCGATCCCTCTTCCATCGCCGAGAGCGAGCCCATGCCACGAATCGTCTTGAAACGCCGACCCTCGAGGAGAATGGACTCGCCCGGGCTCTCGTCCGTACCCGCAAGCATCGAGCCCATCATGCACGATGAAGCTCCGGCGGCGATCGCCTTGACGACATCGCCCGATTGCTTGATTCCTCCGTCCGCGATAATCGGTACTTGCTCCTCGACGCCCTCGACCGCGTCGCGAATCGCGGTAATCTGCGGCACGCCGACCCCCGTAACGACGCGCGTCGTGCAGATCGATCCCGGGCCGATTCCCACCTTCACGCCGTCGGCGCCGCGGTCAAGCAGCGCCCGTGCGCCCTCCCGGGTCCCCACGTTGCCCGCGATAAGTTGGGCGTCCGGCAAGGCGGCCCGAATCCGCTCCAGCGCGTCCAGGACGCCTTGTGAGTGACCATGCGCGGTGTCGACGACGATGACGTCGCATCCCGCCTCGGCGAGCGCCCGCGCCCGGTCGAGATCGGTCAGGGAAGCGCCGACCGCCGCACCGACCAGAAGGCGGCCGTGGTTGTCCTTTGAGGCGTTCGGATACTGCCGGCGCTTGAACACGTCCTTCACCGTGATGAGGCCCTTCAACCGCCCCTCATCGTCCACCACCGGGAGCTTCTCGATCTTGTGACGGTGCAGCAGGTTCTCGGCACCCTCCAGGGATGTCCCGACGGGAGTCGTGATCAGGCCCTCGCTCGTCATCACCTCCCGGATCGGCCGGTCCAGGTCCGTCTCGAAGACGAGGTCGCGGTGGGTGAGGATTCCGACCAGACGGTTGCCCTCCTCGACGATCGGCACACCGCTGATCGAATACTCCTCCATCAGGGCGGTGGCCTCCCGCAGCCGCGCATCCGGACCCAGGGTGATCGGGTTCAGGATCATCCCGCTCTCGGACCTCTTCACTCGGTCGACCTGAGCGCACTGCGCGTCGATGGACATGTTCTTGTGGATGATCCCGATCCCTCCGTCGCGCGCCATGGCGATGGCCATGGCGTATTCGGTCACCGTGTCCATGGCGGCCGAGACGAGAGGAATGGAGAGGGGGATCTTCCTGGTCAGACGGGTCGAGACATCCACCTGCGCCGGATGGACCTTCGAGTGCCGGGGAACGAGGAGAACGTCATCGAACGTGAGCGCTTCGCGCAGTTGCCTGCGGCTCATGGGAGAGAGCTCATCTGAGTACCCGGCCTTTCCGAGGGGACTGCAGATGGCGGATGGCAAGACAGCGCGCGGGCGTCCATGGAATATGGTAGGCGATCGGCGGCGCCGCCGTCAACCTGCGCCGCCGATCCATGGATGGCCTCGGGTACGCCGAGGCGGGAAACCTAGAAGATCGTGTAGATAAACGGCGCCAGGGCCGACGTTTGGGCGAACACCAGCAGCGCGCCCACGAGGAACAGCACGATCAAGACTGGTGCCAACCACCACTTCTTCCGGATGCGAAGAAACGCCCACAACTCTCGGACGACGCTGGAATTGCTCATTCACCCTCCATTAGAACTGTCGGCGCATGCTTTCCGCCTCTCGACGCTCGTGCCGTACCCAGTAGCTCGAGCTGGCCGGATCACGACGCAACGGGTTCCGGGTGACGGCGCGACGCAAGAGTCCGACCGGCATGAGAACGAGGAAGTAGGTGATGGACATGAAGACCGGCGTCGTAACCCGGGAGATCGCATGCGCCACACCCATCCAGGCACGTTCGACAGGCCCCAGTCGCGTCGGGATCACGAGGCCGGCCGCGAACAGGAGGCCTCCGGTGAGCAGCAGCGTCGCTGCGAACCGTTCGTGCCCGCGCCATAGCAGCAGGGCGCCCAGAGCTGCGAAGGCCGCGCCGACCGCAAAGGCGAACTTGCGGCCCTCCGACGCGGTCAGTCTAGCTCGATCTCGTCGCGCCAATCGCCTTCCTCCTCCCATGCGGGCTGATCCTCCTTGTCCAGCAGGAACGGCCAGAGGACAAGGTAATCCATGTCGGTGCGCATGAAGCACGTGTAAGCGTCCTGGGGAGTGCACACGATCGGCTCTCCGCGGACGTTGAACGAAGTGTTGACGACCACCCCGCACCCCGTTCTGCGGTCGAACTCACGAATCAGGTCATAGTACTCGGCGTTGTCCTGACGGTTGACCGTCTGCACACGAGCGGAGTAGTTCACATGGGTGACGGCGGGGATATCCGATCTCGGTACGTTCAGCCGGTCGATCCCGAACAAGTCCCGGTTGTCGTCTTCCAGGGGGATTCGAAGTTCCTCTCGAACATCGGCCACGAGGAGCATGTAGGGCGACGGCCGGTCGAGTTCGAAGTAGTCGCTCACCCTCTCCTCGATCACCGTAGGGGCGAAAGGCCGGAAGCTCTCCCGAAACTTGATCTTCAGGTTCATCTGCGCTTGCATCCGCGGGCTGCGCGGGTCCCCCAGGATGCTCCGAGCACCCAACGCCCGGGGACCGAACTCCATCCTGCCGTTGAACCACCCAACGACCTTCTCGCTGGCCAGAACCTCGGCCGTCTTTTCGATCAGGGCCTCGCGCTCCAGCCGTTCGTATTTCGCGCCGACAGAATCCAAATATGTCTGGATCGCCTGTGGCGAGAACTCCGGTCCCAGGTTGGCTCCCCGCATGCTGTCGCTGCCAGTGGCCTTTCGGGACTCGCCACAATGCCGGTGCCAGATGAGCTGGGCTACTCCCAGGGCTCCTCCCGCGTCGCCGGCGGCAGGTTGTATCCAGATCTCCTCGAACGGGCTTTCCCTGAGAACCCTGCCGTTTCCCACGCAATTGAGGGCTACGCCGCCTGCCAGACAGAGCTTGTCGAGGCCGGTCTCCCGGTGCGCCGTGTGGGCCATGCGAAGCATGATCTTCTCGCACACCTGCTGGATCGACGCAGCCAGGTCCATCTCCCGCTGCTGGATCGGGGCTTCCGGTCTTCTGGGCGGGCCGTCGAACAGGCGGTCGAAGGCCTTGCTGGTCATCGTGAAACCCGTCAGGTAATTGAAGTACCTCTGGTTGAGGACGAACGACCCATCTTCCTTCAGATCGACGAGCTCGCCGAGTATCCTATCGACGTACCTGGCCTCTCCGTACGGTGCCAAGCCCATCACCTTGTACTCGCCGCTGTTCACCTTGAAGCCGGTATAGTACGTGAACGCCGAGTAAAGGAGACCGAGCGAGTCCGGCCAGTGAAGCTCCTTGAGAAGCTCGATAGCGTTGCCTCGTCCGACACCGATCGACGCGGTGGACCACTCACCTACGCCATCCATCGTCAGGATCGCGGCCTCTTCGAAGGGCGACGGGAAGAACGCGCTGGCCGCGTGGGATTCATGGTGCTCCGCGTATAGGATCTCACCCTCGTAACCGAGAGCGTCACGCAGCTGGCGGTCCATGTACAGCTTGTCCTTGATCCACAACGGGCCAGCCATGAGGAACGAGCGGAGGCCGCGCGGAACGACGCCCAGGTATGTCTCGAGAATGCGCTCGAACTTGAGGATCGGCTTGTCGTAGAAGCCGACGTATGCGAGGTCGGCCGCCTCGATCCCAGAGTTTCCTAGACAGTATGCGATGGCGTTCTCAGGTAAGCTCGCATCGCCCTTCTTTCGCGTGAAGCGCTCCTCTTGAGCCGCGGCGACGATCTCGCCGTCGCGCAGGAGACACGCCGCGCTGTCGTGGTAGAAGGCTGAGATGCCCAGGATGTATTGGGATGGAAGCATTCTTCACTTCAGTTTAAGTGGTCGAGATTCTGCTCTCAGAGGATCGTCATGCAAGAAACTTGCACGACGACGAAGTGGAGTGCGAACGAGTCCCGATCCTACTCGACGACGATCTCGCGCTTCCTGGGCGGCTCTTCATCCGTGGGTGGCGGCGGCTCTGGCGTGCCGGCCTCCAACTCGACGAGGAACTCCTTCGCGGCCTCGCGAAACGAGCTCACGACTCGATCCGCCGCGCCGAAGGCTCGCATAGTCTCGCGCATCGCCGTGGCGGGTGCCTTCACACGCCGCATCTCGTCCTGGACTCGCTCGGCCACACGCTGAAAGCCGGATCCCCTGGACGCGATGTCCGCGTACTCCGACTCGAGAAACCGAATGTAGTCCAGAACCTGGAACTGCTTCTCTTCGGGAAGCTCCTCCAGCTTTCGCTGGATCTGCTTCTTCAGGACTTCGTTCACATCGACACCGTTCGGGCCTTTCTTCCGCCACCGGCCAGGCGGCGGCCGG
Source organism: Gemmatimonadota bacterium (assembly GCA_039587445.1). Classification (GTDB taxonomy): domain Bacteria; phylum Gemmatimonadota; class Gemmatimonadetes; order Palauibacterales; family Palauibacteraceae. The sequence continues at coordinate 8,751 of JBDHIM010000053.1, read as the reverse complement.
CTGACTCGGAACACCGCGCTCCACAGGATACGCACAATAGGCACGGGCGGCGCATCTGGGCCACCCGACCTGGACGTACGGATTCGGAGGGCGTTGGTGTCAGGCCTCGAGGGGATGACGGCGGAAGCTTGGCCAGTTAGCGGTTCGAAACTCGAACACCGGCGCTGATCGTGCGCGGCAGGCCGGGTCTCGGACCGGCCGGTCTCCGGGCGACAACGTACTCGGCGTCTGTCAGGTTCTCTCCGGAGAGGAAGATCGAGACCCACCGTGTCATGGCGTACTCGCCCATGAACCCGATCACCCCGTAGGCGTCGGTCCCATCGCCGCCGGGAATCACGCCGTGACCCGCCGCGGTTCGCATGGCTGCCTGCCACCTGAGATCGACGTGGGCGAACCAGCGGTCCTGCGCCAGGCCCGCCCGTAGCTGTAGCTGGTGCGGAGCGATGTAGGGCAACTTGTCGCCGATTTCCACGGTACCCCACGGTTCGAAATCGCTCTCGAAGGCCGTGCGGAATTCGGCGTCGGTGAATGTGTAGGTGAGGCGGATCGGAAGGGAGAGGGAGGCGAGACCGGCCAGCGGATCGTACTCCGCCGACAATTCGACACCGACGACGTCCACCTCTCCGCCGTTGAAGATATCGCCGGTGCCGCTGTCGCTGTTCGACAGCGTCGACCTCCCGAGCACGTTCCGGTAGTCGTTGAAGAAGCCGATGACCTGGGCGTTGTAGTTCTTGCCCTCAAACCTGGCACCCGCCTCGTAATTGAGGCTCTCCTCGGGCTCCGTGTCGTCTGTCGCGCGCGCACCGGTAGGCCCGAACCCCTTGTGCACCCCGACGAAGAGATCCACGCCCGAGGTCGCGTTGTAGTTCAACCCCAACCCGGGGATGATCCCGGCCACCCGGCTTCGGCGCACCCCTGTGGGATCCTCCGCACGGTCGGGGTCGTCCGTTCCGTAATCGACGCTGGCAAAGCCGACGGTCTCGTAGCGGACTCCCGGAATGATCGTCCAGTTGGCCACCGCGATCGCGTCCTGGACGTAGAGGGCCCACGCCTTGCCATCGCTCACGCGGTTCGACTGGCTCCCCGGCGCCCCCTCGCCAGTCAGTTCCATCAGCCCCCCGAGCATCCGGTAGCCATCCTGTTTCTGGAACCGGTCTTCCTCGTCGGCATGGTATCGGACGCCCACTTCGATGCCGTGCCTGACCGTGCCGGTCGTGGCCTCGATCCCGAGGACGGACTGAATGCCCTGTGCGTAGTAGGATCGGTTGTTGGCCCTGACCTCAAGCGCGTCGGCCTCGCTGTCCGCGCCCTTCAGAACGGCGAGCTCATCCGGAAAGGCCGCCGGATCGGCCATGACGGCGCTGATCCCGGTCCCGAGGACGCTCTGCAGCTTGTACCAGTTCCGGCGGAAGTTATTGCGGTAAAACGTCGTGGTGACGTTTACGGCGTCCGAGGGCTGGATGTAGTGCTGGAGCTGGTATTGCTGCTGATCGCCCTGGAACACGTCCTCCTGCGACGCGGCGTAGCGACGATTCGGCGTCAGACCGAAGTCCTCGTCCGTGATCCCGAGGTACGTGGAGTTGGAGGTCTGGTTGTAGTAGCCCACCTTGGCGGTAAGCGTCTGGAAGACCGAGGCGTCGGGATCCGTATTCGCGCGAAACTTCACGAGGAAGTCCTGGAGGTCGTAGCCGGCTCGGCCTCCTCCATCCACCTGCTTGAAGCCATCGGTACGGATCAGGTATCCCTGACCGAGCCATCCGAAGTTCCGGTATGAGTCGCCGATCATGCCCTGGAATCGGCCGGTCCCGTGCAGGCCTCCGCCGAGGCCGGCGCTCAACGACAGACGATCAGGAATCGATTGCGAGACCAGATTGAGCGCTCCGCCGATCGTGCGGGGACCGTACTTGATCTGACTGGAGCCCTTCCGCACCTCGACCGATTCCATGCGTCCCGTGACCGGAAAATAGTAGGCCGCCGGTGCCGTGTAGGGGGCGGGAGCTATGAGAATCCCGTCTTCCATCAGGGTGATCTTGGAGGTTCGCTCCGAGCCCGTGCCGCGGAGACCGATGTTGGGTCGGAGGCCGAACCCCTCTTCCTCCTGGACGTTCACACCGGGGAGGCCGAACACGGCCTTGTTTATGTCCGCATACACGCTGGGGGTCTCGCGCATCTCTTCCTCGGAGAGCGATTGAGCCGACCCCGGAAGCTCGCTGCCCGGCCGCACGAGCCGGCGGCGGTCCAGCAGGACCTCGACGGCCTCCACGGGTATCGGGTCCGGAGCCATGGTGATCTCGAGCTCCAGACGCGAGCCTTGCTCGATGAGGAGGCGCTCGGTTTTCTGACGCCAGCCTAGCTGCGAGAGCTGCAACGTGTATTCGCCGGGCGGTAGCTCCCCGAAGGCAAAGCGTCCGGCGGCGTCTGTCTCCGAGCTCCACTCGCGCCCACCGCTCGCACTCGTGAGACGCACCGAGATGCCCTCGAGGATCGTCCTGGAGCTTGCCGAGTGCACCGTGGCCGACACGCTGCCGGGTCCCGGCGGTCGACGCGCCGCCTGTTGTGCGATGAGCGGATTGGCCAGGAGAAGTGTGAGGACGCCGAGCACTCCAGTCGCCGACCACAGGTCGAGGCCCCGGCTACTCAACTGTCTCCGCGTTTCTCAGAGATGGTATTCAAGAACGATTATTACTTGAGATTGAGACCCATTCTCAACTACGCTAATCCAAACTAAGCAAGTGACTTCCCCTCTGTCAACCGGCGATCGGCAAGTGTTCTCGTTGACACCGTTGCCCCGGATCGGACACTTTCCGGGTCCCGAATGCAGACAACCCTGGAAGGTTCGAAGCGATGGTTCTGAGGCCGCTCCGAAAGCTCGCCCCTGCGCCCGAAGCGGTCGAGCTCTATGACGAGTGGTTGGCGGAGATCGGCGAGCGTTTGGAGGATCCTGCCTGCGACCGCAGCGGGCTCTGCGTCGAAGTACTGCGAGACCTTTTCTACCCGCAGATCGATCCCGCCACCGACGAATCTCGGCTCCCAAAGACGACGCGAATCGCGTTGAGGAACCTCGATCCCAGGGGCGTGACACTGGAGCCCGAGTACTACGACGAGCTCGAGGAGGAGTTGTACTACCCGCGAAAACCCCTCATCTGGCTGTGGCAGATGTTCGACCGCTCACCCTTGGGGGGAAACGTCCATCTGGGCGTGCAATTCAGACGTATGATCGCCCCATATGTCCTTAAGCGGGTCGGGCGCGACTTCAAGTGCTTCCACTTCGTGGAAGTCTCCTTTGGCTACAACATCAGGGTCGGTGACAACGTCGTCGTACATCGCAACGTGCTGCTGGACGATCGCGGCGGGATCAGAATCGGGAACCGAGTCTCGATCTCCGACCATGCGTCCATATTCAGTCACACGCACTCGATCGATGACATCGTCGACGTCACGAACCTCGAGACCGTCCTGGCCGACGACGTCCGCATCACATATGGCGCAACGGTGCTGGCGGGGGTCCATATCGGTGTCCAGGGGATGGTGGGAGCGAAGGCTCTGGCCACCAGGGATGTGCTGCCCTACCACGTGAACGTGGGGGTGCCTGCGAAGCCCGCCAAGGTCAAGTCGACGGCCCCACCGGAGTACGGAAAGGGCATCTGAGAGCCCCTTGGAACGACGCCGAGCGCTGATAACGGGAGGGGCCGTTCGCGTCGGCCGGGCCATATCTCTGGCGCTGGGCGAAGCCGGGTACGATGTGGCGATCCACTACAGCTCCTCGGCCGGCGCGGCGGCCGATGTGGAAGCGACAATCCGGGAACGGGGCGGGCGGACCGCAGCCCTGCAAGCGGACCTCACGGATACCGGCGAAGTCGAACGCCTGTTGACCCGGGCCGCCGCCAAGCTGGGAGGCCTTGACCTCCTGGTGAACAACGCCGCCATCTTCCCCCACGCGAGGCCGGAGCAGGTCTCGGTCGCGGACTGGGATCGTGTGTTCGCGCTGAACGCCAGGGCCCCATTCTTCTGCTGCCGGGCCGCCGCCTCCCTGATGAGCGCCGGAGGCTCCATCGTCAACATCGCGGATAGCGGCGTCGATGAGGCCTGGCCCGGCTACGCGGTTTACCTGGCCAGCAAGGCCGCTTTGGTCAGCCTCACCCGCAGCCTCGCTCGGGCCTGGGCTCCCCGGATCCGCGTAAACGCCGTGGCTCCCGGCCCCGTGCTACTGCCGGAATCCTTCGGGGAGGAGGAGCGCGACAAAGCCGCGAAGCGTACAGCCCTCGGGCGTGTCGGACGCGCGACGGACGTCGCGGACGCGGTCCTGTACCTGGACGGCGCCGAGTTCGTGACCGGCGAGGTGCTGTACGTGGATGGAGGGGCCAGGCTGGCATGACAGCAGGCCGGTCTGGCGAGCCACGGTGGCTCGGCGGGCAAGGCCGGCCGCCGGACTAGGTGCGACCGAAAGGCAGGTTCACGGAAAAGCAGGTCCGCCCGTCTGCCAGGCGGTCGACGGACAGATCGCCCGCCGCCCGGCGAACGAGCCGGCCGGAGATCGCCAGACCCAGCCCGCGCGCCCACCCCTGATGATACCGGGGATAGAACTCGCCATCTTCGGCGATCATTCGCTGCAGTAGATCGATGTCGGCCTTGTCTCCGCTATCGATGACGTCGGCGCGCAGCCAATCTCGACGCGACCCGTCCAGCCGCACCTCGACGGTTCCCCCCTCCCCTGCCTCCTCGACGGCGTTTGACGCGAGGTTGATCAGCACGCGGCAGAGTAGCTGGCGGTCTCCGACCCGCTGTTCCGTCGATGCGTCGAACACGAGGTCCACCGAGCGATGGACCGCGAGCGGCGACACGAGTCGCTTGGCCTCCGTCAGAAGCTCGTTCACGGAGAAGGTGGCCGACTCGACACGAGCTTCGCGGCCTGAATCGATTCGGGAGGCGTCCATGACATCGTTCACCAGTCGAACCAGCGCGACCGCGGCGGTGAGAAGCACGCTGACCTGACGGTGCTGCGCGGAGTTGAGGGAGCCACCGTGCCCGTGGAGCAGGGAGTCGGTAAGAAGGAGAATCGAGTTGAGCGGCGAGCGGATATCGTGAGAGATGTCTTCGATGGCCCGCCGGTTGGCGTAGACCGCCTGACCCAGGGCCCCTCGGGCTAGCTCGAGAGCTGCGCTATCCAGTCGGCGATGGAGGGAAGCCCGCAAAGCCGGATCCGATTCGCCATCGACCTCGGCACGCACCATCTCCACGGCCGACCACGCGTCTTCCAGATCGACCGCATCTGTCGACCGAAGCGGGGGCGGGCGATCCTCGTCTCGAGAAGATGCCGTGCGTGAGGCTCCAGCCGCCTCCGGCCCGGATTCGGGCGCACTGCCTGGGCCCGTATGACGCACGAAGCGCCTTAGCCGTTCGGCGAGCAGTTCTACAGCAAAGTCCTCTTCCAAGCCTCGCCTCGGAAATCCGCTCGCTACCGTCACCGTCCGCGTCGCGCATCCGTCAGGAGACGAAGGCGCCGCGTGAAAGCTCGTGTTTCTCCATGAGTCGATACAGCGTCGTCCGATCTATACCGGCCTGGCGCGCGGCTTCCGACATGTTGCCGCCCGTGCGCGCGATGATCCGCGCCAGGTATTCGCGCTCGAAACGCGCCACCAGCGCGTCCTTCGCCTCATGGAAGGGCGCTCTGTATTCCACGGCACGGGCAAACGATCCTGCCTCATCGCCGTTACCATTCTCAGTCCTGGCGGATTGACCCATCTCCAGAATCGACAAGCGGTCGGGCCCGATCAATTCGTCGGGTTCCGAGAGCACGACGAGGTTCTCGAGCACGTTCTGAAGCTCCCGGACATTGCCGGGCCACTCGTAGCGAACCAGGGCGTCCATCGTTTCCGGCGCGAGCCTGGGGGGCGTGCGGCCGGGCAGCTGGTGCCGTCGCCAGAAGTGCTCGAGGAAAAACTTGATCAGGATCGGGATGTCCTCCGGACGCTCCCGCAGGGACGGCAGCTCGATGGGAACGACCCTGAGGCGGTAGAAGAGGTCCTGACGGAGCTTACCCTCGTCCAGCGCCGTCTCCGGATCGCGGTTCGTCGCCGCGATGAAGCGCACGTCCACGACCGCATCGTCCCGTTCGCTACCCACGCGCCTGACCACGCCGTCTTGCAGCACCCGCAGAAGCTTGGCCTGCAGCGGCATTGGCATCTCGCCGAGCTCATCCAGGAAGAAGGTGCCCTGATCGGCAACCTCGAGTAGGCCGGGCTTGTCCCTGACCGCGCCAGTGAACGCACCGCGCCTATGGCCGAACATCTCGGATTCGAGGAGCTCCGCCGGGAGCGCCGCACAGTTGATCGCCACGAGCGCCTTCCTCGACCGCCGGCTCTCCTTGTGGATGTACTGGGCGACGATCTCCTTCCCGGTTCCGCTCTCACCCGTCAGGAAGACCGAAGCGTCAGTCCGGGCCGCCTTCATGGCCAGCCTGACCGCCTCCCTCATCGCCTTGGAGACGCCGAGGATCTTGAGGTCTCCGCGGTCGACCAGGATGCCGTCCTGAGTGGAGGAGCCCGAGAGCTGTCGGACCTTCAGCAGCTGATAGGCGGCGCGGCCGATCACGACCAGCAACTGGGTCGCCGTGAACGGCTTGGGCAGGTACTCGAAAGCTCCGGCCTGCATGGCGCGGATGCTGGACTCCATCGTGGCGTTCCCGGTCATCATGATCGGGAGAGTGGTGAGATTCCGTTGGCGGACCTCCGCGAGGATGTCCAGGCCGTGAACGACCGGCATGTTCTGGTCGATCATGACGATGTCGTAGGGCTGGCCTTTCAGCCGCCGAAGCGCGTCCTCCGCTCGGCCATCCACATCACAGACATAGCCCTCGGCCTTGAGGACCGACTCGCAGCTTTCGCGGATGCTCGCCTCATCGTCGATGACGAGCACGCGAACCGATGCCCGATCCTCGGTCCCCAGCGCGTACATGGCCAGATCGTCGGCCTCGTTCGGCCGCTCATCCTCCAGGAACTCGTCGACTTCCGGTGCTTCGATTCTCATTCCAGTTCCGACCAGTTGCCTCACGAAATGAAAGAGCCCACCGTGGCCCTACACGGCAGAGTCTACTTAAAGGGGGGCTCGTCGGGTCACATTGTCGCTCGAACGATACGAGAATCGCATGCCTGGATGTTGGACAAATCCATTCTATCTACATATGTGATAGCCACTTAGATGTGAAGCAGCCGTTCGTCATTGCGCTATCACAACAGGACATGGTTTCCTGAATGGGAAAGTGTTGCACATACCCGGCATTCACGCAAGGGCGCGGGGCGTCGTTCAGGTCGTCTCGGGCCTGATCGAGGCGAATGGGGGATAATCACTAAGATGCTGCCACACATTACGATAGATGATTGTCGCGGGGCATCTCGTGCGCGGAGGCATCGACCGGACGCCTCTCGGCAAAAAAGGGCCGACGATCTCGTTAGGTGTCGTGATTCGGCTACGGTTTCATGCGGCTTCGACGCTTCTTGGGAATCCGAGGGAGTCCGATCTCTACCAGGCCCGCCGTGACTTTTTGCACCAGCCCAAGGCAGGCTGCGGGACAGATCGCCACCACCTGCTGCCTGCCCGACCTTCTGGATTTGCAGCCGAGGGTGCTCGCCCAAGAAATCGGTGGTGTCGACGCAGCGCTTGGTGCGCGACGATGAGGCGTCCCTCGGCACGGCCTTTGCCCTATATTGGTGACTTATGTCGCCGTCGCCTCGCTTGTCCATCTTGGTGCCCCTCTTCAACGAAGAGGAAAGCGTTGCGGCCCTCGTGCAGGCGATCCGCGCTGCGCTGGGAAGGGACCGGTGGGAACTGATACTCGTGGACGACGGAAGCAGCGACGGCACTTTCGACAAGGCGAGTGAGGCTGCCTCCTCGGACCCACATATAAGGGTCGTCCGTCTCGCCAAGAACTACGGGCAGACGATCGCTCTGAAGGCCGGCTTCGACCACGCCCGAGGGAGCATCGTGGTCACGATGGACGGAGATCTGCAGAACGACCCCGAGGACATCCCGCGGCTTGTCGCCAAGACGGAGGAGGGCTACGACCTGGTCGTTGGGTATCGAGAGGGACGGCATGACCGGCTGGTCACCCGGAAGATCCCTTCGTGGGTGGCGAACCGACTGATTCGAACGATCACGCGCGTGCCAATCCGTGACAACGGCTGCACCCTCAAGGCCTTCCAGCGAGAAGTCCTCCAAGAACTCCGCCTTTACTCGGACATGCATCGCTTCATCCCGGCCCTGGTCGCCAGCAGCGCGAGCACACGCATCGCCGAGATCCCCGTTCGCCACCATCCTCGCCGATTCGGACACAGCAAGTACGGACTCTCGCGCATTTGGAAGGTGCTGGCGGACCTGCTGGCTGTGATGATGATCCGCTGGTACCGCGATCAACCACTGGTGATGTTCGCTTGGAGCTCTGCGGCGGCCTTTGTGGCGGGGCTCTCCTTCCTCGCTGCTGCCCTATTCGTTCTGGCGAGGGGAAGCGGCGTGGTCGCCGGAGGCTCGATGGTCTTCCAGGGCGCGTCGTTGCTTTGGTTTGGCCTCGCCGGATACCTCCTGATAGTCGGGCTCATCTGCGAAGTCGCCGTTCGAAGGTATCGAGGCGCAAGCGGCTGGGTGGGCGAGAGTTCGGGCGGGTACCGATGACGCCGAACGTCTGGCCGGGCCAGGGACGAGCAGACAGCTCCACTCGTCTGGCGAGCCCCGAGGCGCGATCCGAAAGTGCAGTGGCAG
>JBDHIM010000052.1:0-14359 GCA_039587445.1 Gemmatimonadota bacterium | reverse complement strand
TCCGCCATCTTGGCGGCGTTCTTCCACGGAAACTCTTCGTGCTCGTCGTGATACTCCGCCACCGGAGCAATTTCCGCCTCGGCGAACTCGCGGACCATCTCACGCATCATGACGTGATGGTCCTCGAGGTAAAGGCTCAGATCGCCGGACATCTATATTCCTCCCAACCCGCGCGTCGCCGACATGGGCTGGCGCCCGCGAGCGTGCTGATTATCGATCTCATAGAAGCTGACCGGGCCGGACGAATCTCGCGTCTCCCGATGATCAAGGCGACGGCTACCGGCACCGAATTCAGTAATGTATGGTCGAAACCCCGAAAATAAAAACTTGCGGAGCCCCTGCGGCAGAGGGGGCGCGAGGGTCAGTCGCAGCGGTCGCACCCGGTGCAGCGCGGTGCACGCTCGCCGAAGTAGGTCGCGATCGATGCGCGCCGACAGCTCGCCGATCGGACGTACCTCTGCATCTCGGACAGCCTCCAGAGCGCGCGCCGCGCACCTCGCCGCGAGGCCTGGAAGTCGATGAGGCGCCGCGCTCCCGGAGGGCCTCGCACGACCGAGCTCCTCGCGCCGTGGCTGCCCGGCAGCCGTCGCACGCACCCGAACTCCTCGAGGAGCCGGAGGGCGCTCAGCAGCTCGGGGTCGCTCATGCCGGGAAGTGAGCGCGCCAGAACGCGAAGCGTCACCGGCCCGGCTGGGAGGACCTCGAAGGTGCTGATCAGGCTTCTGGGGGACGGCCAGCTCTGCCCGATCAGGCTCCGCTGCACCCCCTCGTCCTCTCGGCCCGCGATCAGAAGGCAACTCGCTCGCGCTCCGTCCCGCCCTGCCCTACCCGCCTGCTGGACGTAGGACTCCAGCGACCCCGGCATCCCGATGTGACAGACCAGGCGCACGGAAGGGTGGTCGATCCCCATCCCGAAAGCGCTGGTCGCGCAGACCACACGCAGCTCTCCACTCAGGAAGCGCTCCTGGATCCCGTGCCTGGTCGCTGCCGGCAGTCCGGCGTGGTAGGGGGCCGCTCGGAGCCCACGCCGGAGGAGGACCTCGGTGACGCGCACCGATCGCTCCCTCGTGGGCAGGTAGACGATCGAAGGGCCGGATGCGCTCCGGACCGCTTCCAGTGCCAGACGCGCGGCGTGCGGCGTCTCGCACGCATGGGACACGCTCCATTGCAGGTTCGGCCGGTTGACGCCGGCGAGGACGCGACGCGGAGACCTCAGCCGCAGAGCCTCGGCAATGTCGTCGCGCGTCTCCGGCGTAGCCGTGGCGGTGAGAGCGACACAGGGCGGATCGCCCACGAACTGCCGAAAGCTGGCGATTCGGCGGTAGGAGGGCCGGAAGTCGTGGCCCCACTCCGAGATGCAGTGCGCCTCGTCCACGGCGATCCGGGCCACACGCACCCGCGAGAGCAGCGCCCGAAAGCCCCGGGAATGAAGCCTCTCCGGTGACACGTAGAGGAGCTTCAGATGCCCGGCCTTGAGCTCCCGGACGATCCGGCCCCGTTCGGGAAGCGAGGAAACGCTTGTCAGGGCGGCAGCCGATACCTGCCGACGGACGGCGGCCGCCACCTGGTCCTGCATGAGGGAGATGAGAGGCGAGACCACGAGGGTGAGTCCTCGATCCAGAAGCGCCGGTACCTGGAAGCAGATCGACTTGCCGCTTCCGGTCGGGAGAACGGCCAGCACATCCCCTCCCGAGAGGACGGCCCTCACGACTCGCTTCTGAGCGGGGCGGAAGCTCTGGAATCCGTAGTGTCGTCTCAGAGCCGTCACGGCGGGCTGGAGGTCGGGGCTCGGCATGCCGAGCCTTGGCTCGTCCCGTCAAACCTCCGTCAAGCGACCCTTGCTCACAGGTAGGGAGCCGCCCAGCGCTCCGTCGTCTCGACGAGTTCCTCGAGGACCTCATCGGTGGAGCGTCCCGAACGCTTGAGGACGTGGAACGAATGGTCCGCCCCGTCCACGACGTGGAGCGTAGCCGCGGGGCCGAGTCCCTCAGACACCGGGCCGAGCAACCTCAAGTCCGCGAGACGGTCGCGCGTGCCCTGGAGGAAGAGCATGGGCCGGTCCACCTCCACGAGGTGATCGGCGCGATCCGTGGAGGGCCTGCCGGACGGGTGCAGCGGGAAGCCGAAGAAGACGAGTCCCCGCACGTTCTCCAGCGGCGAGGCGGCGGCCGCCAGGGAGGTCATCCGCCCACCCATCGACTTCCCGCCTGCGAAGGTCGGCAGCCCCGGCACCTCGGCCACGGCGGCCGCCAGGGCGGAGCGCACGGTGGCGAGGAGGATCGGCTGCGGGTCCGGACGCCGACGACCCCGCTCCATGTAGGCGAACTGGTAGCGGAAGGTGGCGAGATTCCTCATCGCCATGAGCCCGGCGACCGTCTCCATGAACGGGTGGCGCATCCCGGCTCCGGCGCCGTGGCCGAGCACGAACAGGGCCTTCGCAGCGGCCGGAAGAAGGAGGATGGCCGAGGTCTCTCCAGCGCTCGACGACGCCTGGAAGCGGACTTCCCGGGGCTCCGGCTCGGTCATACCCCGATCTCCCGATGCCGGTAGCAGCGGAGCTCGTGATCGTTCACCAGACCAGCGGCCTGCATGAAGGCGTAACAGGTCGTCGGGCCGACGAAGCGAAACCCGCGCCGCCGCATGTCGTGGCTCATCGCGCGTGACTCGGGCGTCTCCGACGGCAGCTCCGACAGCGTCTTCCACCGATTCACGATCGGGGTTCCGCCCACGAAGCTCCATACGTACTCGGCGAAGCCGCCGGCCTTCGCCTGAACCTCCAGGACCTTGCGGGCATTGTTGATCGTCGACTCGATCTTCCCCCTGTGTCGGACGATTCCCGCGTCCTCAAGGAGCGACTCGACATCGCGCTCGTCGAACCTGGCGACACGAACCGGATCGAATCCTCGGAACGCTCGGCGGTAGTTCTCCCGCTTCCTCAGGATGGTGAACCAGCTGAGGCCGGCCTGCGCCCCTTCCAGGGTCAGCAGCTCGAAAAGGTGGCGGTCGGAGTGCGTCGGGACGCCCCACTCGCCGTCGTGGTAGGCGGTCATGAGGGGATCTTCTCCCACCCAGGTGCAGCGCCTCACGACTTTTCGTCCTTGGGGGACCTCACGACTCCTCGTTCTCGCGGCGCCCCGCGGCCCGTCGGCCCAGGCGGAGCGTCAGCGCTGCGATCAGCAGACCGGCGCCAAGCCCCGAGAGGAAGTCGCTCCCGGCGGCCGCACCCGACAGCCAAACGAGCGCGCCCGCGAGCCCGAAGCCGAGTTGGAGACGCAGCCACCAACCGACCGCCCCGATCTTCTCATCGCGATCATCCACGGGCGTCACGCCGAGCGCGGATGCGATCGGCCGGACGGGGGCGGCAGAGCTGCGCGCCCAAGGAGCTAGCCGGGGGAGTGGTCGAGGTAACGGCTCACCGGCGCTTGATCCGCACGAGAACCCCAGGATACCGTGGCCGCACAGACCAGGCCCCAAACCAGGCCATAGAGAAGCACGGGCACCCAGGTGAGCGGGCTGACCTCCAACCCCAGCCAACCCGCGCCGAGATCTAGAGGCAGGATCTTCAGAAGCAAATAGAGGGCGGAGAGGGTGCCGATCAGGACACCCCTGGCCGCGAACGTGGAACCGGGGATGAAGGGGTAGAGGACTCCGAAACCGACCCCCCAGAAGACTGCCGAAAGGGGGGGCAGTCCGAGCAGGATGGCGTTCTCCCAACCCATATGGAGGCCAAACAGGTCCAGCAGGCCGATCTCGGCCGTCAGCCAGATGATCAGCCTGGCCGTCACAGCCCCCAGGATCCCGCCGAGGAACCCCAGACCCAGCCTCGCGCTCAGGTCAAGCGGACCCTCGGCGTCGGGGCCGTAGGCTCCCTGTGCGAGGGCGACGGCAGTGAAGGCGAGCGCGGTCACCAGCAGCAGCGTCCCCGCCGCGATCGAGTCCTTGCCCTCCCCGGCGACCAGCTGCAGGCCCGCACCGAGCGCGACTACGGCGATCAGGAGCGCGAGCCAGGAGGGGAATGCCTCTGTCGATGCCTGCTCGGCGGTCGTGGCAGCCGGCGGGGCGGCGGTCGGGTCGTGCATCCCTGTCTCTCTTTCGGTCAGCGCTCGAGGAAGCGCCGGATGCCCTCCTGGCAGTCCGGCGTGAGCCGCGCGATGGCGTTCACCTCCGCCCCGGTGCGGACCGCCGCCTCGAAGCTCATGCCGTCGATCTGATACAGCAGCTCTTTGGAGAGCGCCAGGGCCGACGCGCTTCGCTCGGCGAGCCGGACCGCGAACTCCTCCGCGTGGGCGTAGAATTCATCTCCCGGGAAGACGCGGCACACGAGCCCGTACTCTCTCGCGGTCTCGGCATCGATTCGATCTCCGAGGGCGACGAGCTCGAAGGCTCGCTTCTCGCCCACGGAGCGGCGCAGGATCGCCATGACCATCGCGGGCACGAAGCCGAGCCGGATCTCGGGATAGCCGAACTGCGAGTCGGAGGCGGCCACGACCAGATCGCATGCCGTCGCGAGCCCACAGCCTCCGGCGAGTGCCCGGCCGTGAACGGCAGCCACCACCGGTTTCCGCATTTTCCTCAGAAGAAGGAAGAGCTCGCCGAGCGACTCGGCGTCGGCGAGGCTCTCGAGCACGCCGGCCTCGATCGACTCCTGGACCTCGCGCAGGTCGGCCCCGGCGCAGAAATCGGGACCCTCACCGGTGAGCAGGACGACGCGCACCCGATCGTCGGCGTCGGCGAGGGCGAGCGCATCCTTGAGCTCGGCCACCAGCGCGGCGTTCAACGCGTTGCGTTGACCGGGACGGTCGAGCGAGATGCGGTTCACCCCGGTGTCGTCGATCCGGGTGAGCAGATGCCCGTACGTCATTCGAGGCTCTCCGACCATCCGGAGACCTCATCCGCCTCACGGATGAACTCCTCCGCCACGTCGACCTCCATCCGCAGCAGCGCGGCGCTGAAGGTCTTTCCCTGCGCATCCAGCATCAGCGAGACCGTCCCGCCCCCACCCAGGGAGTCGTGCAGCAGGAAGTTCAGGGCGCACAGGTTGGGAAGTTCGTAGCGATCCACGGATCCACGGCAGATGCCCTTGAAGTGCTGCTTCACTTTGTCTGCTGTAACAAGCTCTTGCAAAACAGGATACAGTGATTCAGTAAACGCGATTAGACCGACGTTCGCGGTGTCTCCCTTGTCGCCCGACCGCGCGAACGCGACGCGCCAAAGTGGTACTTTCACGCTTCGGTGACCTCCACGCGCACCACGCTCTCGACCACCTCTCGCTCGATGAGAGCCGGCCAGTAAGCCATGACTTCGTGAACCCGGGGCCTGCCCGCGGCGAAGCCCGTCACCGTCGGCGGTCCGGCGAGGATGAGGGGCGCGAGCTCGCGTGTGAAGCGCTCCACGCGCGCCCGGTCGTCTCCTCGAACGCTGATCCGAAGCTCCACCTCCGGCACCGACGGGTCGGGCGATCCGGCGAGCGGGCCGTGGCACGCACCGGCACCGACATACTCCGTTCGGATCTCGTCGAACTCCAGTCCCAGTCGATCCAGTCGACCGCGGAGCACCCGGTCCGCCGAGACCGCCTTCTCGTACGCATCCGGATACGAGTAAGTGAGCATTCCGGTCGCCTTGTAGCCGCCCCGGTAGGCGATCGAGACCTTCAACAGCTCGGGACGGGGCCGGCCTTCTACGCCCGTCACCCGTACGCGGTCGCCTCCCAGATCCTCGAGCCGAATCGTCGAGAAGTCGGCCACACAATCCGGCGTGATGTACTCCGTCGGGTCCCCCATCTCGTAGACGAGCTGTTCGGTGACACTGGCCCAGTTGACCCGGCCGCCGAGCGAGGGGTGCTTCGTGACCACGAACGATCCGTCGGCCGATGCCTCTATGATCGGGTAACCCGGCTCGACCAGGTCCACCTCGCGCCACCGGAAGAGCGTGTTGCCGCCACATGCCTGGGCTCCACACTCGTTGATGTGCCCGGCCACGACACCCGCGGCGATCCGGTTCCAGTCGTCCGCCGCCCACCCGAACTCGTGGATCAGGGGGGCGTAGGTCAGCGCCGTGTCGGTCGAGCGGCCGGTGACGACGACATCCGCCTCCTGCCGCAACGCTTCGAGGATCGGGCCCGCTCCCATGTATGCGTTGGCGGCCGTGACCCTCTCGCGTACGGCACTCAGGGGTTCGCCGGTCTCCATGTTCCGCAGCTCGTGGCCCGCGGCCAGCACCTCGTCGAGCCGCGACATCAGGTCGTCACCCCGAACGGTCGCGATTCGCAGCGGACGCACGGTATAGACATCCGCGAGCCGCTGCACGAGCGCATCCCGGCAAGCGTCCGGGTTGACCCCTCCGGCGTTGCTCACCACCCGAATCCCCTTGGACACGAGGTCGGGGGCGAGATCGAGCACCATATCGACGAAGTCCCGTGCGTATCCGGCCGCAGGATCGCGCTCCCGCTGCTTCTCCAGGATCGACATCGTGATCTCGGCCAGGTAGTCGAGCATCAGGTAGTCGATGGCTCCGCGACGGACCTGCAGTTTGGGAGCCTCCTGCCAGTCGCCCCAGAAACCCTGGCCGGAGGCGACGCGCACGGGCCGATCCGGGGAATCAGGCATCGTCGGGCAGCGTGAAGGCACCGATGTGGGGCGCCGGGTTGTTCATGGCGGCGCGCAGGGCCAAATCGAGCACCGATCGGGTGTCCTCCGGCCGTATGATGGCGTCGACGAAGCCGCGCGCCGCCGCGTAACGGGCGTCCAGCTGCTCCTCGTACTCGTCTCGAGTCCGCTCGATCTCCGCCTCCGTCTCCGGCGGCAGCTCTTCGCCGGCGGCCACGCGGTCGAGCTTGGGCCCGTAGATCGCCCGGACCGCCGACTCGCCCTCCATCACGCCCATTCGACCGGTGGGCCAGGTAAGGATGAAGTCGGGGTCGAAGCCCTGACCGGCCATCGCGTAGTAGCCCGCCCCGCTCGCGTGGTTGACCGTAAGAACCACCTTGGGCACCCGCGCCGTGGCCATCGCTTCGACCATCTGCGCTCCGGCCCGGATGATCCCGGAGTGCTCGGCCTCCTTGCCGACCATGAATCCGCTCACGTCCTGGACGAAGAGGAGCGGGACGTGGTGTCGGTCGCAGACCTCCATGAAGTAGGCCGTCTTCTCGGCGGTGTCCGTGTACACGATACCGCCGAACTTGGGAGGTCCGCCCCCCTCGCTCCGGTACATCCCCCGCCGGTTCGCGAGCACGCCCACCGATCGCCCTTCGAGCCGAGCCACGGCGGTGAGGAGCTCGGGAGCGTAGTCGGCCTGGAACTCGTCCCAGCCGCCGGCGTCGAGGAAGGTGGACAGCAGCTCTTCCGTATCGTACGGCTGCCTGTGATCCGGCGGCATGATCTCGTAGGCGTCTTGCGGGGAGCGCTCGGGCGGTCGCGTCTCCTTCTGCGGCGGCGGCAGGCTGTGAGCCGGAAGCTCGGACAGGAGCTCACGCAGCCGCGCGATGCATGCCTGGTCATCTTCGACCATGTAGTGCGCGACGCCGCTGATGCTGGTGTGCGTGGCGGCGCCGCCCAGCTCCTCCCCCTCCACCTCCTGTCCGGTCGCACCCTTCACCAGGTTCGGACCGCCGAGTCCCATGAAGCTCGTCCCCTCGACCATGATGATGACGTCCGAGAGGGCCGGCAGATAAGCGCCTCCCGCGATGCACGGCCCCATCACGGCGGAGAGCTGAGGCACCTCGAGATAGTGCCGCATGATCGAGTTGTAGTAGAAGATCCGGCTCGCGCCGTACTTCCCCGGAAAGACGCCGCCCTGGTAGGGAAGGTTCACGCCGGCCGAGTCGACCAGATAGATGATCGGGATGCGGCATCGCATCGCGATCTCCTGGGCGCGCAGCATCTTGGTGATGGTTTCCGGCCACCAGCTTCCCGCCTTCACCGTGGCGTCGTTGGCAACGATCACGACCTCGCGACCGCAAACCTCGCCCACTCCCGTCAGCACGCCGGCGGCCGGCGCCTTCCCATCGTACTGATCGTGCGCGACGAGCAGCCCGATCTCGAGAAAGCCACCGCCGGGGTCCAGCAGAAGCTCGACCCGCTCCCTCGCCGTCAGCTTCCCCTGGGAGTGCTGCCTCTCGATCTTCGCGGGACCGCCACCCTGACGAAGACGCTCCTCGAGCTCGGCGAGCTCAGCCACCATCTGGCCCATTCGGGAGTCCGCGGCCGTGGTCATCCGCCCCCCGAGGAGGCATCCGCAGGCTCGTCCGATGAACCTCCCGCGGCGTCCCGGGACTCGACCCAGGAGCGGATGTAGTCGACGGCATCCGCCATGGTCGTGCCCGGCGTGAACAGCTTGCCGATGCCCAGCGTACGAAGCTCCGCGGCGTCCTGGGCGGGGATGATCCCGCCCCCGGTCACCAGGACGTCCGCGAGCCCCTTCTCGTCCAGCAGCCGCTTCACCCGGGGAAAGAGGGTCATGTGGGCGCCCGACAGGATCGAGAGCGCGACGACGTCCACGTCCTCCTGGAGCGCCGTGCTGGCGACCATCTCGGGGGTCTGGTGAAGCCCGGTGTAAATGACCTCCATCCCGGCATCCCGCAGCGCGGCGGCGATCACCTTGGCCCCACGATCATGGCCGTCCAGACCCGGCTTGGCCACGAGAACCCTGATCCTGCGTTCAGTCATATTCGCGATGCTGCTCCGTTTGTACACGCGCTCGAATCAACCAGAGCCGGCGTTCTCGCCCCTGATTCGCGAGCGCCGGCAAGCCAAGTTACCGGTGCCTGGTGGAGGCCGGCAACGAGATGCCGCGCGGTGGCCCTCGGAGACGGCAAGCGACTATGTTGGGCGGAGATGCCCACACTTCGAAGCTCAGGGGAAAGCATCCGGCCGGCGGGCCGAGGCATGTTGATCAGCGCAGCGGCTTTCGTCGTTGTGATAGCGGGCATGCGGGCGGCTGCAGGGATCATTGTGCCGTTCCTCCTCGCCTTGTTCATCGCCGGCCTCTGCACGGGCCCGCTCGGCTTCCTGCGAAAGATCGGGCTTCCCCGCTGGCTCGCCGTCACGCTCGTGGTCCTCGGACTGCTGGGCATCGGCACGGGCGTCGGCACGGTGCTGGGTTCCTCGATCTTCGATTTTACGCGCGGGCTGCCGCTCTATCAGCGGCGACTCGAGACGGAGATCCAGGCGCTGCTGAGCTGGGTGCGCGGCTTCGGCTTCGATGTGTCCGGCGACTTCGTTCTGCGCTACTTCGAGCTCGGGAAGATCCTCGATCTTGTCGGCATCATCCTGGTCGCCCTGCGCGGCGTGCTCACGAACACGGTCCTGATCCTCATCACGATCATCTTCATCCTCATAGAGGTGTCCGGGTTCCCGATCAAGCTGCGAGCGGCCCTGGGCGAGGCCGAGGGTGCCTCTGCCTTCGAGACGTTCTCGAGCTTCTCGGTGGATGTGCGACGGTATATCGGCATCAAGACGATGGTGAGCCTGGGCACCGGGGCACTCGTCGCCGCCTGGCTGGCGTTTCTCGGCGTCGAATACCCCCTGCTGTGGGGACTGCTCGCCTTCGTGCTCAACTACATCCCGACGATAGGCTCCTACATTGCCGCCGTACCCGGCGTGCTTTTCGCCTACCTGCAACTCGGGCCCGGGACAGGACTGGCGGCCGCGATCGGCTATCTGGTCGTGAACACGTTGATGGGCAACGTCATCGAGCCGCGTGTGATGGGCCGCGGGATGGGGCTCTCGACCCTCGTCGTCTTCCTGTCGCTGATCTTCTGGGGCTGGGTTCTCGGCCCCGTGGGCATGCTCCTGTCGGTGCCTCTCACCGTAATCCTCAAGCGCGCCCTGGAGCTGCAGGAGGGCACGCGGTGGATTGGGGTGCTTCTGGGACCCGAGCTGGCGCCGGTTCAGGAGCCGGCGGCGGCTACCTCTCAGCTGCCGAGGGCGGAGATGCCAGCCACGCCGACCAGCGATAAGAGCTGAGAGGCGAACCGGAGGCGACGAGATCGCCACGAAGTCTGAAGCTGATACGGGATTCAAACCGGAGCGACCATCATGGATCGGAACGAGCTGCGAGAGCTGGCCACGAAGCTGGAGCAACAAAGGGATGAGCTGAGGGTCAAGGTGGCGCTCGCAAAGGCCGAAGCCGGCGACGAGTGGGACGAGTTGGAGGACAAGTGGGACCGGCTCAAGGGAAAGCTGAGGGCCGCCGGCGAGGAGGCCGACGATGCGTCGGACGACGTCAAGGCCGCGCTCTCGATGCTCATCGAGGAGCTGAAGAAGGGCTACGAGAGAATACGCGACCGGCTGTAGAGCACCGGCGTGCCTGGCGCCGGACGCTTCTAGAAGGTAACCGGCTCCTGGAAGCGGCCGTACACCTCCTCTAGGACGTGGCGGATCTCGCCCAGGGTCGCGTAAGCGCGAGCCGCATCCAGCATCGGCGGCATCAGGTTCTCGTCGTTGCGCGCCGCCTGCCGCAGCCGTTCCAGCGCATTCTCGACGGCCGCGCCCTCCCGGCGAGCCTTCAGGTCGGCGAGCCGCTCCTCCTGCTTGGCGGCGGCCTCTTCTCCGATCCGGAGAATCGCGATCGGCACATCGTCGCTCTCGATGAAGTCGTTCAGGCCGACGATGATCCGCCGCTTCGAGTCCACCTCCTGCTGGAAGCGGCTCGACGAGTGGGCGATCTGTCCCTGGAAGTAACCCGTCTCGATCCCGGCGACGACGCCACCCAGGGTGTCGATCTCCTCGAAGATCGACTCCGCCTCCTCCTCCATCTCGTCGGTCAGGCTCTCCACGTAGTAGGAGCCGGCGAGCGGGTCGATCGTGTTGGCCACGCCGGTCTCGTAGGCGAGGATCTGCTGGGTACGGAGAGCGACGCGAACCGCGTGCTCCGTCGGCAGTGCAAGCGTCTCGTCCATCGCGTTCGTGTGCAGGGACTGGGTGCCGCCGAGCACGGCCGCCATGCCCTGGTACGCGATGCGGACGATGTTGTTGTGGGGCTGCTGGGCGGTCAGGGTCACGCCGGCCGTCTGCGCGTGAGTGCGTAACCGCCAGCTCGCGGGGCTCTGCGCTCCGTACACGTTCCGCAGGTGTCGGGCCCAGATGCGGCGAGCCGCCCTGAACTTGGCGATCTCCTCGAAGAAATCGTTGTGGACGTCCCAGAAGAAGGAGAGACGGGGCGCGAAGGCATCCACGTCCAGGCCGCGGCGGATCCCCTCCTCCACGTACGTGAACCCGTTCTTCAGGGTGAAGGCGAGCTCCTGCGCCGCAGTCGCCCCCGCCTCACGGATGTGGTAGCCGGAGATGGAGATCGTGTTGAAAAGGGGCGCGTGCTCGCTAGACCATTCGAAGCAATCGGTGATGACCTTCAGCGCGGGACGTGGCGGAAAGATCCACGCGTGCTGCGCCATGTACTCCTTGAGGATGTCGTTCTGGACCGTCCCGCGGACCTTCTCGAGCGGCACTCCCTGCTTTTCGGCGGTGACGAGCAGAAAGCAATAGAGCATCATCGCCGGCCCGTTGATCGTCATGGAGACGGACACCTCGTCCAGCGGAATCCCGTCGAACAGCGTCTCCATGTCGGCGAGGCTCGATATGGCGACCCCGCACTTCCCTACCTCACCCGCCGAGAGCGGGTCATCGGAGTCGTAGCCCATGAGCGTCGGGAAGTCGAAGGCCACCGAAAGACCGGTCTGCCCTCGCTCCAGGAGGAACTTGTAACGCTGGTTGGTATCCTCCGCCGTGGCGAAGCCGGAGAAGAGCCGCATGGTCCACAGCCTCGTGCGGTACATGCTGGCGTAGGGGCCGCGCGTGAACGGGTACTCGCCGGGCAGGCCGAGATCGCGAAGATAATCGTCGTCGTCGGTGTCCAGGGGCGTGTACAGCGGGCGGACGGGGGTGCCGGATACGGTCGTGAAGTCCGCGTCGGGACGCAGCGTACTACCGCCGTACGCCTTCTCCCAGCGAGCCAGGCTCTTCTCGAGGCGGCGCAGCTCGGCGCGGCGGCGCTCGATCTCGCGCTGAAGCTCCGCCTTCGCTCCGTCGGTGAGAACGCTACTCATTCAGCTCGTTCCCCGCGTCTAGTGAACCTCATCGGCCGCCTGAAGCCGCCCGCAGGAGCTTCTACCGCCGCTTTCGCTCCGTCGTTCCGGCGCGCAAGCGGCCTCCGGCCCGGATCAGCGCCGCCAGAAACATGCCCCGCTCCGGCTGATCCGACCGTTACTTCTCCCGATCCAGGCGCTCAGCCACCGCATAGGGCGTCATGCGGCCGGCCAGCAACTCCTCCAGGAACTCGCTTTCGACCGCCTTCCAGGCGCGCAGCGCGGATGTCTCGGCTCGTCGGACCAGGATTCGTCGGGTCTGGTCAAGCAGAGCGTGCGTCCGCCTGGTCTCCAGCTCGCCCGTCGCCCGTAGGGCCTCGAAGTGCCCGTCGATGCTCTCCGCGAGCTCGTCGATGCCTTCCCCTTCCGTCGCGATCGTCTTGAGGACCGGCACCTCCCAGACGGAGAGCGAGTCCTCGCTCCGGGATTCCTCCTCATCGCTGGCCGGGAGGTCCAGCTCGGCGCTGCCGCTGCCGACAGCGATCCGCGCGTGGTGGCGCGGGATCCCCCGCATCGTCCGACCGGCCCGGATCGCTTTCATCACCTCGATCTCCTTCACCAACCGGTCCGCGCCGGGCCGATCGGCCTTGTTCACGCAGAAGACGTCGGCCACTTCCATCAGTCCCGCCTTCATCGCCTGGATGCCGTCGCCCGACTCAGGGACGAGTACGACGACGGTCGAGTCGGCGGCGGCGGCGATCTCGAGCTCCGACTGACCGACGCCGAGCGTTTCGAGAATCACTCGATCGAATCCGAACGCATCCATCAGGTCCGCCGCCTCCGTCGCGGCCGTGGCAAGGCCTCCCACGGATCCTCGACTGGCCATCGATCGGATGAAGATGCCTGGCTCGATGGCCAGCTCCGCCATTCGGATCCGGTCGCCGAGCAGAGCCCCGCCCGTGAAAGGGCTCGTCGGGTCGACGGCGATGATGCCCACCCGGTTTCCCTCGTTGCGAAGCAGACGGGCAAACCGGGCCGTGAGCGTCGACTTTCCGGCCCCCGGCGGACCCGTGATGCCGATACGGCGAGCCCGACCGACCGATGACCGCAACTCATCCAGCAGCGCCTCGAAGTCGGGAGCCTGGTCCTCGACCACCGATATGGCTCTGGCGAGGGCACGCTCTTCGCCGGCGCGGAACGACTCGATCAGCGCCGAACGACCTCCGCCGGGAAAGGAGCGCATCGTCCCGTCATCCCTTCCGCTACAGGAGGAGCGCCGAGGCGAGAGCGAGAAGCAGGAAGAAGCCGGCCAGATCGGTGAGCGTAGTCACGAAGACCGATGAAGCCACCGCCGGGTCAACGCCGACGCTCTCCAGGAAAATCGGGATGAAGCCGCCCAACGTGGAGGCGACCACCAGGTTGCCCCACATGGCGAGCATGACGACAAGCCCGAACGCGGCGTCGTTGACGAGCAGGAGTCCGGCGAAGGCCGCGATGGCGCCGATCATCAGCCCGTTCAAGAGCCCCACGGCGAGCTCCTTGGTCACCACCGCCCAGCGCTCGATGAGCGACTCGTCGGAGAGCGCGATGCGTCGGATCGTCACGGCCAGGGCCTGCGTGCCGGCGTTGCCGCCCAGCGCTGCGATCACCGGCATCACTGCCGCCAGAATCACGATCTGCTGGATGGTCTCTCGATACAGGTAGACCACGGACGAGGCGAGCGCCGCCGTGATAAGGCTGAGGACGAGCCATGGGAGCCGGCTCTTGACCGCCGCCACCGTCGAGCCACGAAGCTCCTCCTCCTCGGAGACGGAGGCAAAGCGCAGGATGTCCTCCGTCGTTTCCGCCTCCATGACGTCGATCACGTCGTCGAACGTGATGCAGCCGACGAGCCGCTCCAGCGCGTCCACCACGCCGATCGCGGCCAGGTTGTACCGGGCGAGAATGCGACCCACCTCCTCCTGGTCCATCTCAAGGGGCACGACGGCGGGCGGGTCCTCGATCAGGTCGGAGACCGGCTGATCGGAATCGGCCATCACGACGCTCTGCAGGTTCATCACGCCGCGCAGCTTCCCATGGCGATCCACGACGAAGATCGTGTAGAAGCCGGGAATTTCCCGAGCCTGACGCCGAATCTCGGATAGCGCCTCGCCGGCGGTGAGGAAGGAGGGCACCGCGACCAGCTCGCGGGTCATGATCCCGCCAGCGCTGTCCTCGGGGTAGTGAAGGAGCTCCTCGATCGTGCTCGGATCCTCGAGGGACGCCAGGACCCGGGCCTGCTCCTCCGGCTCCAGCTCGCCGATCAGGTCGGCCGCGTCGTCGTCGGGCATCTCCTCGACG
>JBDHIM010000051.1:0-16258 GCA_039587445.1 Gemmatimonadota bacterium | reverse complement strand
CGCGCGATGGGACACGCCATATCCAGCAGCGTGCCGACGTTGTCGGGGTTCGCTACCGGCACCAGCACGCTGTACCCGGTAGGTGCTGCCGGCTCCCGTCCCCTCGGAACGAGGACCTGGGGGGTCTCGTGCACGGCCTGCTTCTGGGCCCAGGCGTAGTAGATGAGGAGGCCGAGCACGATCCAGCCCGCGGTCACGAACCAGGCGACGGGCTGGAACTTAAACTGATAAAGGGCCAGGAAGACGTTGAGCCCTATCCCGAGAATCGGCACGTAGGGATAGAACGGGACCTTGTAGCGCCGCTTGATCTCGGGCGCCTTCCGGCGCAGAACGATCACCGAGAGGTTCACCAAGGCGAAGGTCAGGAGAAAGATGACGCTGGCGGCCGAGCCGATCGTCTCGATCGGGAGGGTGAGGGCCATGACCAGGAGGATCGCGCCGGTCGCGATGATGGCCACGCGCGGCGTCCGCCGCTTGGGATCGATCTTCGCGATCGAGGCGGGAAGCCACGCGTCGCGGCCCATCGAGAAGGCGACGCGCGAAGCCGCCATGACGGTGGCGTTCAAGGCGGACATCGTGGAGAGAAGCCCTCCGAAGACGATGATCGCCACGCCGAACGCCGGCATGAAGTCCTCGGCCGCGCGGACGATCGCCGTCTCCTTGTACTTGCCGAGGAACTGCCAGCTCGGCGTGTCGCCGGCATCGACGGCCGCCAGCGAGACGAACAGGATGAGGAGGTACATCGTCATCGTGATCGCGAGCGCGATGAACGTCGCCCGCGGGATGTTCTTCTCGGGCTGTTTGATCTCCTCGGCCACGGTCGCGATGAGGTCGTAGCCCTCGAAGGCGATGAACGTGAGCCCCATGGCCACGAGGACTCCCCCGGCACCCATCGGGAAGAAGGGGTTGAAGCTCTCGGTCGCGGCCACTGGCTCCGCCGCCACCTGCTTGAGGCCGTAGAAGACGAAGATCGCCAGAACCACCAGCTTGGAGACCGTGAGCACGTTCTCCGCGAAACCGGTGACCTCGGTGCCACGGACGTTCAGGCGGATGAACAGCACGCCGACGAGGAGCGTCACGAGCAGCACAGCTCCCTGCTCGCCGACCAATCCCATCGCCCCGTGCGCGAACTCCGGCATGTACTTGAGGAAAAATTCCCAGAAGTATCCCGCGAAACCCAGCGCGTAGAGGCTGCACGCCACCGTATAGGCGAACCAGAGCATCCAGCCGGCGGTGAAGCCCACCGCCCCCGGGAAGGCCATGCGCACGAAGGAGTAGCCTCCGCCCGCCCGGGGAATCGCCGAGGCCAGCTCCGCGTAGGCGAAGGCCGTGGCCGGATACGCCGGCCGCGATCCCGGTGAGAACGAAGATCCCGGCACCGATCATGGCGCCGACGCCGATCATGGTGGCGTCGAACAGCCCCAGGTCGCGGGCGAACGTGACTTCGGAGGTCTGGTTGTTTTGCTTGTTGTTGGGCACCCGAGTCAGTACACGTCCGGGTGCCGATCGTCAATAGCGATGGGAGCCATCCGGTCGACGGCCGAGCGACGTCCCATGGCCGGCGCGGTCACGGAGCCGCTAGAATGCCCGACCCGAGAGAGCCTGTCCGATTAGACGGATAGCAGCGTCCCAACCCGGCCGTGACGCATCGGGCAGGCAGCGTTAGTCGAGCGATGCACGCAGGAGAAGACGACGATGAACAGCCGACTCGACCCCAGCCACATCATGCAGACCGCGACCGCTTTCTGGGCCTCAAAGGTGCTGCTCACGGCGGTGGAGCTCGAGCTATTTACGACGCTCGGCCCATGACGGCTGCAGAGCTCGGGGACGCGCTGACGCTTCACCCGCGCGGCACCTTCGATTTCTTCGATGCGCTCGTGGCACTCGGTTTTCTGCAGCGCGACGGCGACGGACCCGACGGGCGATATCGGAACACCCCGGAGACAGCCGCCTTCCTGGACAAGAACAACCCGATGTACATCGGCGGCTTGCCGGAGATGCTGAACGCCCGGCAGTTCGGATTCTGGAACCACCTCGGCGACGCACTCAAGACCGGACAGCCGCAAAACGAAACGAAGATCCACGGCAAGCCGATCTTCGAGGAGCTGTACTCGAGTGAGGCCAAGCTAGGTCAGTTCCTCGATGCGATGACCGGGTTCCAGGCGGAGAACTTCCGCCAGCTGGCCGAGAAGTTCGACTTCTCCAAGTACCGGACCGTGACCGACGTCGGAGGCGCGCTCGCGCTCTTGTCCCGGCTCGTGGGCGCACGTCACGAGCACCTCGCCTTCAACAGCTTCGACCTCCCGCCCGTGGCGCCTCATGCGCAGAAGCAGATCGACGCCGCCGGCATGGCCGAACGCATCACGGTCGTCTCGGGCGACTTCTTCGCGGACGATCTCCCCAAGGCCGACGTCATCACGATGGGCAACATCCTGCACGACTGGAACCTGGAGAAGAAGAAGATCCTGATCCGGAAGGCCTACGAGGCGATTCCCGAAGGCGGCGCCTTTATAGCCATCGAGAACCTCATCGACGATGCACGGCGAGAGAACGTCTTCGGCCTGCTGATGTCGCTGAACATGCTCATCGAGTTCGGCGACGCCTTCGACTACACCGGCGCGAATTTCCGCGATTGGTGCGGCGAGGCGGGCTTCGAGCGATTCGACATCATCCCCCTCGCGGGCCCCACCTGCGCGGCCGTCGCCTACAAGTAGGCCGCCGGACGCGAGCACCGGGGCGCCCGGGGCGCCCTCAGTCTTCTCGATAGACGCTGGCTCCCGCGAGGACCGCGGTCGGGAACTCGATCAGATTGAAGGCCAGGCTGACGAGCGTGAGGTTCAACGGGAAGATCCCCATGTTCACGAAGTTGTCTTGGGGCCCGGGCCGAATCGGGGACGAATCGCCGCATAGACCCACACGGCCAGGATACAGACGGCAAAGAGGCCTATCTTCACAGGATTGACCGGGTCCAAACTCGCGGAACCCGCTGATTTGGCGAGCCAAATCGTGCGCATTGGGCATGACTTAGACGTTGCTTGGATATGAACGCCATTAGCAGGCGCGTTTTGTCGGGGACGATCCTCCTACTGACGGCGTGCGGCAGTGATGGGCCTGCCGGACCCCCAGCGGGACCGAGCGTGGCTACAGTCCAGTTCGTGTACCTCGCCGCTACGGAAACTGACCCTGCCGTTGCGGAGCAGTTTCCCGGCTGTGTTCAGGGTGTGGGCCAAACACACATTCATCCTGGCTGGGCCAACTTCGCCCGGTTCAGCATGCAGATCGCTGGCCCAAATCGCTGGGAAAGCACGTTCGAGAACGTCCCCACCGACGGCGAGCAGCGAATTCGTATCAGTGATCCGAATGTCTGCGCAATGAACTCGACGGGTGCCTCCACCGAGGGCGTGATGGCGAATGGCGTCACACTGAACCGCGTCGTTGACACTCCGGGCAGTGGAATCGAGCCCGGATTGGCATTCAGTGTCTCACCTGATGGAATCGTAACGCCCTAAGCGAAAACTGGCTCTACGAGGACGAGATCAGGAGCGTGGAGGGGCCAGATGTGCCGAGGGGCGGCCCCGACGGGCTCCCTCAAGTGGGGTTGGCTTCCACGTAATCGCGAAGGAATCGGTCCACCGCGTCCGCGACCTGAGCATAGAGCGTCATCGTGAGGTCCGTAGGAACGATCGTGGGCTGGGAGGTACCGGTCCCCCAAGTCGGCATGACCGAGCACCCGGACGACCGGGGAACGCCCTCGACGCAAACCTCCTGTAAGACCTGAAGTCGTAGAACGTAGGCCCAACCGAAGGGTTCCCCCCCGACAATCAGGGTACTGATGCCGACATCGAGCTTCAGATAAGCGGGCCTCGGTGAGGCGTCCGTGGGCCCCAGACTCCGCACGTTCGCGTCGCCGAGCAAGCTTTCTATGAACGTTCGTACCGCCTCACGGTTGGGGCTCGCCTTGGCAGCTTGACGGTCGACGGTGAAGACGGCCTGCACCTGCACCCCACTAAGTCCCTGCAACGATTCGCGGGTCGAAAGGGGCCAGTCGCTCGGGTTCGGCTCCTGGCCAATAAGCAGCGACGCGTTCGGGGCGACGCAGAGAGTCAGGGCTATGGTTACGACCAAGGATCGAAGAACAGACATGATCACCTCCCCGGCGTTCGGCTTCACGCCGGCCACCGTTGTAGAGACCGGTGTGACAGCTCGATTCGGAGGCATGCACGGATGGAACCATCGATCGACGGTAGCCGTGATGGAGCGTAAAACGATTGGTTACTTGCTATTACGGCTATGGCAGGACCCACCTCAGGTCGGGCGAATCGGGCAAAGCTCGCGCATTGTCTGAGACTTTGTTCACAGTTCGGAGCGATTGGACGAAGGGTTTCAAAAATCGAAGAGACACGCCTCTGAAGGGACGAGATCAGGAGCGTGGAGGGGCCTTCGCATCGCGAGACCGGCAGGAATGTACGCGTCGGACTTCGGGCGTCCGTGTCCGTTGCCCAAGCTCCTGGATTAGCAGGTAGTCCTTGATACTAGCCTCCGATACGACCCTTGGATGGGTCACGGCGTAGGTATCCTTCTCTTCTTCGGGAAGGGATACGACCTCTCCATAGGTGCAGTAGACTTCCAAGAAATCGACCAGCGGAATGCCAATCTCATTGGCCACCCAACCCAGGCTCCAATCGAAGCTGGCCAGGCCCAGTTCTCGAGCCCGCTTGGCAAATCTGGCCAGGTGCGACGGCCAATCCGCTCCGTTGTCCCTGAGTATCGGATCGAGCAGCAGCAGTAGACGGGAATTCGCGATCCGCTCCGCGGCATCCCGCGTGAAGCCGATGCACCCGCCCTGTATCGAGAGGTAGTCGGGTGCCCCTTGGACAGTCCCGAACATCGACGACTTGGCGGGCAGGTAGTGGAATCTCCGGTGTATCTCCGTGTCCGGATCGATCTTGAAGAGGTAAGCCGTGGGCCGGTCGAGAAAAATCTAGAACATGCGCTGAACGACCGCTGCTCCGTGTCGCGCCGGGAAGAGACGTTCCTCAGACCTGTAGTCCAATTCGTAACGACGACTTAGCACGCAGTACCGGGGATCCGAATCGCCATCCGAGCGGACTACGACACGGGAGCTGGGGAAGTGACCTCGCAGCTCTCGCAGAGTGGCTTCCGCCAACTCGAAGTTGCGGAAAACGACCATGAAGAAGGTGAGATCCTCATCCGCATAGTCGCTAGTCCACGGAGACAATTGGAGTCCAGCTCTGGTGCTCGAACTTATCACTCGACCAGGCGCAGCGTCTTCAGGGTAGATCCGGTATCCAGCCCCGCATTTGCGCCGCCTGGGCACCGAACGAACCGCACGTACACGTTCCAGCGGCCCGGTTGTCCTTCGCCGTTTCGCGTCGGTGTGCCCGGATTCCTCCAGTAAGTCTCGGCCGCCTTCTCGACGAAGGCACACTCCCAGCGTATGACCTCTGCCGGGTCAACACTCGACGTTGACGTAGTCGGATCGATAATTGGTATCGGGCGGTGTCTCTTGCGGAAGTCCTCGCTCCCCTGATCCATGCACCCGTCTCCGTTGGCCATGCACTCGTTGAACGAATCCCAGGTCCAACCATCACCGCCATAGTCGTCGACCAAGGTCTTGAACGCTTGTATAACCGTGGCTTGGACCTGTCCGGTCTCTGGTTTGATCTCTTCCCCAACGTTGATAGCGATACGGTTATCGGGGCAGCTGCTAACCCAAGCGATCAGATTGGACGCGCCGCTGCTCCCATCGGGGAGGTACCAGCATCGCCACCCGTCGCTGTCAACGCACGGGCTCGCGTTGTAGTACTCCACGCTGCCGTCGCCGATTAGCGGATCGGTATCGCCTCCGCCACTTTTTTTGCCGCCCTTCTGACCACTTCCTCCGCTATTGGGCGGCCCCGACTGAGTCTTGACCTCGATCACATCGCCGAGGTTACCCCTCGCGGCGTCACCGAGAAGTCCGGTGTACTCGTCGCCGGAATACCCGCTGGGACCCACCCCTGGCGGCACGCTGCACGGTGGGCCATACCCGGCGCACTGTCCGTCCTGGGGCTTCATCGGAGGGTTGTCGGCAGGATCATAGTACGGCTCGTACTTGTCCCCATCCTTCAGATCGAAGCGTCCGTCGCTCGGATTCGGGCCGCCGGGGTTGTCCAGCCACCGATCTGGGATCGCTATGGGAAGCGGACAGACGCCGGCACCCGCCGCGACAGCTTCTGCCGCAGCGGATGTCACCACGTCCACTTCATCCCAACCCAGGACCCGGGCGAAGATGGTGCGGATGGCGTTGCCGCGAGCTCTCGTGTTCCGCACGCGCACCCGAACCTTGTGCTCGTCCAGGAGCACGTCTACATCCTCCGGCTGCACGTCCGCGATCGCGCCGAGCACCGTGTTTTCGGCCGCGTAGTCGAGCGCCCATTGGCGAGCACGCGCCTCGTCATCGGGTGCGGTGATGAGGGATCCGGCGCCCGCGAGCGCCGCGGCGTCCGCCACCCGCTGCGAATCAGTTCTCGCGCCGAGCATCATGCCGAGATCCACGGCCAGCGCGACCATACCAAGCAGCATAGGGATTCCAAGCACCACCATCACTAGCGCAGACCCGTGCTCGTGACGCGCTCGTCGATGAGTAGCTTTTCTGCCGTACTGCTCTGCGTGCTTTGCCATGTTCCCACCTTCGAGCGGCTCAAGTCCGGTTCATAGGCGCCTTTCCCGGTCGTCTGCCGCTTACTTGGCAGATCGCGAGCCGTTGTGAATGAACCGGGGGAAAGAGTCGGACAGAGTCAGTGACTACAGCAATTTACGGCTTGTGGACCTTCCATCTTGAGGTTCCGCGACGTGGCTCTCGTTTGCACGGACAACTGCGCTTTGCGTGAGTCGAGATGACCTTCTACGAGGACGAGAACAGGAGCCTGGAAGGGCCCGGCGCTGTGCCGCGCGTCAACGCTTTTCAGATGCGGAAAGGGGCGGCTCCGAAGGAACCGCCCCTGTGGCGACACTAAACCTCGTTTGCCTGTCGGTCGGTTCGCCCCGACAAGCGCACCCGGTCAGGTTTTAGCTAATGTTGTCCGCCAGATCCGGATAGAACCGCAGTTGCAGAAGCTTCAACCCGTGGTTGTCATACTTCCAGAAGTACTCTTCTAGGCACGGGTCGAAAATCGTGATCCGGGTGAAACCTGCGCCCGCGCCTCTGGCACTCCGGCAGTTCGCTCCTTCTGCATCCTCGATCGCCTCGATGAGAGCCGTGGCGAGCACCAGGGTCGTCAGTTCCTTGGTTACCTTGACGAACTTCTCTGGCCCCTTGTCGCGGATGAAGACCGCGCTCTCCTCGGAGCAGACCTCCAGATCTCCCTGATCGGCATCAATGCCGCAGGTCGTGATCTCGGCCCACTTCGGATTGTTGAGGTCGAGCTTACCCAAGGGTCGAGCGAAGATCGAGTATTCGGTCACCCCATCATAGTTGGGGTCCGGATGCGGAAGCTGAAACTCGCCGCGCCCATCCGTGGCGTTAGCATCCAGCACCGCGAAGTCGTCGCCCTCGATCAGATAGATGTCACTGCGACCATACAGCTTGACGAAGATCCGGTGGCCGTTGTTGCCATCCATGCTGGCGCTCTTGTTCTTCGAAACGCCAATGATGTTGAGGTTGTAGTGCGCGCCGCTGGGTCCACCGTTTCCGGTATAGCCGTTGGCGAACGACGGCGAGGTGTTCTGTTCGGGGCTGGTGACGGGCTCCCCGCACGAGGCAACTGCGAGGGCAGCTACGGCCAACAGCGCCGCCCTCAGACTGCTGGTACTGCTCATGGCAAAACCTCCTGCTGGTGGATCGGCTCTTTGTGGAAGGACGAGGGCGGTACAGAAGCAAGTTATGTACTGACTATGCGTTGTAACGGTGCGACATGCCGAGTAACTCAGACAGGATATGGACAGTGAGTGGCTTTGTTGGTGTCGAGCATCAGAGGTGTGTGGAAATGCTACGTTGCGCGGCTAATACGCCAAGAAGGCTCGTTCAGGCGCGTCGGGTTAGCTGAAGGGGACCTTGAGAGGACCAAGCCCTGACAAGAACATGATCCTAGGAAACCAACACCTGCAGACGTTCGATCGCTCTTGCAGCCCGCACGGCGATCAACGCCGCCCGGCACTTGTCTTCCGGTCGGGCGTTCGTGCCCAGGACGTTGCGCTCGTATAAATCAATCAGCCCGAGCGCCTGTATGCTTCTATCGAGTGCGGCTGCTTCTTTTGATTGCGTGCTGTACCGCGGAACCCATTTTGGCTGATGAGATGAAACGGGGTCGCGCTCACCGGCTCGACGAGGCACGAAGACCGGCTCGCGCTCGCCGTTGGGCATCAAGATCCAACCGATTATGCCGTTCATGACCTCGCGCTGAACAGCAGCGTCGAGCTCTCGGCCCGTCAGCACGTCGACCCCCTGCAGCGCAGGTGCAACTCGCCGACGCTCGGCGGGACGTTGGTTCTTCTTCGCGTACCTCATCGGTGCGATTCTTGGCAACAGACGTGCCGGTACCCCGAACAGAATGTCTCAACTCCATCAGTAACAAAGGCTTATGGTACCGTAGTGGCGGCAGATACAGCTGGTCACCAGCCGCCAGTGTGGTGGAGACGAGGCGACCGCGCGGGTTCCATGCCCAACGAGGACGAGATCTCGGGATGCTTCGGGGCGAGTCCTCGGGCGTCCCGAGGATGCTCCCCGTCCGCCGGCGACGTTCTTGGGCACAGAATGGGCACAGAAACAGGATCGAGCCGAGAAGCCCGATCCCGTATGCCGGGGGTGGGAATCGAACCCGCGGCTCTCTGCTAAGGGTTACGGCCTGAAATGGGCGGATCAGTGGGGGTCTCGTTGTTGGGCTGGCCTAAGAACGTCTTTAGACGCTCGGGAATCAACTCCCACTCGACCGCGGTGAAGGACCTGACGAGTGGCCAAACGTGGCGGAATTTCGGGTCCGCGTAGAAGGACACGTCGGTCATTCCCGGCTTTATGAGAGGGAAGGTCTCGTGGAGCCATTGGTCGTAGTGATAGTACTTCTCGCCATAATGGCTCGAGGTGAGAATCTTCTCTCTTAGCTTCTCCCTGGTTTTTCGGACCATGGTGAAGTGAAACGCCCCTGCGCCGGCCCGGCCCAACGGAAGCCCTCGGGATATTCCCCTGGCATTCGCCACGATCTCGCGTATCGAAACTTGACGTCAGCTCGTAAACAGGCCGGTAGTTCGTCGAGCGCCCCATCGATGGGATATCCAGGTGAACCCACGACGGGCAGGTAGTGAACGCTGATGGCACCGATGTTCGCCTCGGCCAAGCGTGTGATCTTCTCTAATGTGCCGGGCATCCATAGCTCATCGGAGTCGAGCACGATGATATAGTCGAATCGGCTTCTCACCGCAGAGACAGCCAAGTTCCGTTCCTCGGCGTGAGCTACGGGACGGTCTTCTGATGGATAGAGATCCGATGTCGTGAGTAGCCTGCTTTCCCAGTCGTTACGGTCCGCGATAGCCTGAACGTCGGCAATGTTCTCCGAAGTATTGGGCGAACCGTCCCGCAGGGTATCCGGGATCGTGATGACAACGTCAACGGATTCCCTGCCAGGCACGGCCTGTCGTAGCACCGACCGAACTCCATCTTCGAGACAGAGGTCATCAGCGGCCGCCATGACGTGAAGTAGATAGTGAATCACAGTCGGCTCAATTCGAGTGCAGGCAATCTTCTCAGAAAGTGCATCCTCAGTACGCAAAGCAGCTGCTCGGCCCGGAGTGGGTCGAGCACTGGGCCCTGGAGCGCGGGAAGCTGGAGGCGCAGCGGGAGTGGACCGTTCAGTCGGGTGCCTCCTCGCCGCGCGCCCTGGCATGAAGCCACCCCACGGCCGCCGACAGGACGATCAGCGAGGCTCCCGTGCCTCCGTAGAATCCCGCGTCCCACCACCACTCCGCACGAAGTGCGCACAAGCCCGTGGCGACGTAGAGGCCGCCGAGGATCATCGCCACGTAGGCCCCAGCCGGGTTCCCGAGCCAGACGAGGATCGCTGACAGGATCAAAAAGGCCGCGACGCCAAGCATCCCGACACCGACCAGTCTCACCAGCGTCACCGTGAGGTCGTCCACCACGGTCGGCTTCTCGTACCCGAACTCCCGCACCCCATTCTCGGGATCGATAACGAATCCGATGCCATAGCCCAGGGCCTGCAGGACCAGCAGCCCGACCAAGAGGGTCAGGGCCGCAATGAGGATTCTACGGATGATGTTCGAGTGTCGTGACCATGGACTCACTCGTTTTTCCTGGCTCGACCTGGTCGCCGCGTCCGGCCAGCGCGCCGTCAGCCGTCAGTGCGTGATGGAGATCGCCAGTTGAAACCAGCTTCCCGGTCCCGGCCCGACGCTCACCCGCAGCCTATCGACCGGAGCGTCCTGCCAGCGCTCGCTGCGAATGAACAGCCCGGCAACGGCACCCAACCCTGCGCCCGGTACGCCTCCGACCAGAGCGGCCAGGGCGATGCACCCGCCGGTCGAGACGGCATCTTGATTCGCCGACTGATCGCACGTGCTGGTCGATCCGCCGCTGCTCAGCGCCACGTATGCCGTCGCCGCTCCGACGACGAACCCGATGCCGGCTCCCGCCAGCCAATGGGACTTCCTCCCTCTGCTCACTTCGACGCGGCTCACCGCATTCAGGTCATAGACCAGCGTCGAGTCCCCGGCCGCAATCATGATGGTGTCCCCGCTGAGGAGCGCCAAGCGCCCATCGGAGCGGCAGGTCCGGCCGGCAGACTCCGAAAACGACGGCGACGCGAGCTCGCAAGGGAATGTCAGGCGGACGCGGCTACCGACATCGAGGCCAGCCGCCGGCTCCTGCCCCATCAACGGCGCCCCGGACGCCATGAGGATCATCGGAACGAAGAAGCGACTAGGACGCATGGACGCAAACTCGCGGTGTAGGCTCGAGCGCGTACAATCTCCCGTTGAGGCGAAACAGATGGATCAGCTGCTCGATCTCAGCGCTCATCGCCGCTAGTTCACTTTCCGCAGCTACTCATCCCGCACCCGGGATTGCGAACGGAAACCTACTCGCCGTACCGGAGCCCTCACAATGAGGAGCCGACGCACTGACCGATGAGTGTAGCGGTGGTTCCATAGATAAGGGCCTGTCAGACCCTCATGCGCCCGAGGGTCGAAAGGTGGTCGTCCAAATCGAAGATCAGTAGCGTCGCCCTTGCTCGGCGAAGTCGGCCCAGCAGCCGAACGCTATCGCTGGCGGAGAAGCCTCAGGTAGCGCGGGACGCTTTCACTGTAGCTCAGGTACGGCTCGCCGAAGACGCTCCGAAGGTGTTCCTCCTCCGTGAGCACCATCAGGTGACAGATGACGAGGTAGAGAACCACCCAACCCACGGTGTGCCATGACGGCCAGTACATGGCACAACCGACCATCGCCAGGCCAGAACCGACGATCTGGGGATTTCGAGTCACGCGATAGAGGCCAGACCGTTCCAGCACCTGGGAATCGAGGCCATGCAAACGACGCATCCCCAGCCGGGCCATCGCTATCAAGGTGATGCCCAGCCCGACAACGATCAGGACCCACGCGCTCACCCTGAGGACCGGGCCGATCTGCAATATCGACGCAGCGGATGACCAATTGAGGTAAGCAAAGTAGGCCCAAAGAGAGAAGACCGCGTATTCGAGAAAAACGGAAAGTGGGGTGAGCCGCCCTCTCCTCAGGTAGTCGCGCCGAACGAGGATACGAAAGGTCACAAATGCGATGAGAAGAAGTAGGAAGCTCGAGATGAAGTACGGGGCGCGTGCCATTATCAGCCCCCTTCCGTTCGCTAGTTATCCCAGCGGCAGCGCATGGTCACACGCTAATCTAATCCGCGGCGAATCTTTGCTGGCAGGTGGCCAGAGGCAAGCACCGCCCGGGAGAAACGGTCTCTACGGAGCGTACAGGCCGTAAAAGACGCATAGTAGAGCCAGACGGTCTGGCGAAGACGAGGAGCACCGTGGAGTACGGTTTACCCGTGGGCACCATGGGGGGCGTAGCGAAGAAGCCATGAGTTCTGACGACCTATGGGCCATCACGTGCTACTTCAATCCTGCTGGATACGCCAGCCGATATTCCAACTATAGGGAGTTTCGAGAGCGGCTTGGGGTCTCGCTCCTCAGCGCCGAGGTAGTCTACGGCGGTGTGCCGCAGCTAGACAAGCGAGATGCGGACCGCTTAATCCAGCTCGCTGGAAAGGACGTCCTATGGCAGAAAGAGCGGCTCCTGAACGTCGCGCTAAACGCCCTGCCAGCGTCGTGCCGGTTCGTCGTGTGGATCGACTGCGACGTGGTCTTCACGAACCCTGACTGGGCAGCGGAGACGCGGGAAGTCCTGAAGCGGGCTCGACTGGTCCAGCCTCACAGCCGCGTCTTTGATCTTCGGCCAGGAGCGGGCCTTGACGACATCGATGACGACGCGATCCTCTTGGAGCGCGAATCAATGGCGAGCAAGTACTGCCGGCGCGCCATCGATTTTGGCGCGACCTCCGCGAGCATGCTACGCGAATATTCTCCCGGTCACGCCTGGGCCGCTCGGCGCGACGTGCTCGACCGCGTAGGCTTCTATGACGCCATGATCCTCGGTAGCGGGGACTTCATTACGGCGATGGCCGCTATCGGTCGGTATCGCGATATCGAGGGGCCGTACCAGATGAACCAGAGACAGGCCGAGCACTACCGAGCGTGGGCGGTGCGGTATCAAGAGGAGATCGGGGGCGACCTGGGCGTGGTCGAGGGGGCTCTTCTCCACCTCTGGCATGGCGATCTCGTCGACCGCGGATACGACACGCGTTACCAGGGTCTGAAGGCATATGACTTCGATCCCTTTTCAGACGTCGCCGTTGACGAGAACGGATGTTGGCGCTGGAACTCCGACAAGCCGGCGCTTCACGAGTACGTCCGCGAGTATTTCATGCGCCGCCGTGAGGACGGGTAGGGTGAACGGCCGGCTCCCGTCCTCGAGCCCATCGTTCGCTTTGGGGCGCTAACGGGCTGGCGCAAAGGCGAGATTGTGAGACTCCGCTGGCGTAGATCTCGACGCTTACGATGCCTAGACTCGGCGATGATGGGTCTAGCCCGGACGAGGGATCGCTTTCGCCAGAAAGCGAGAGGGGCGACTCAAAATGGACCGCCCCCCGGGGCCGACGACCGCTATATCGATGCTGGTCTATTCCAGGCGTGCCATCCAGAAGTAGATAAAGCCGTCGCAGCAGTCGTCTTGGAGGACCAACTCGTCGTCGGAGGCAAAGACGAACTGCTCGTTCCTACCCAGGATTGGTTCGTCGTATCGAAGTCGAGGCGGGTTGGAGATGTCGACGAGGTCCTGGGCAGGGATGAAGTCGAAGCGCGTATCGACCTGGGTGACTCCGTCCCGGGACAGCTCGATCCGGTCTGGCCGGGTGATCCGCAGGACCATGGTGAAGCCCTCTGTCTCTGGAGTGATCGTGTCGCCGGCGATGCCGCCTTCGGCGCGCACCCACTCCCAAACACCGAAGATTCGGTCGTTGACGATCGGCTCCGTTGGGCCGGAGCTGCAGCCGGCGAGGGCGGCTACGACGACGCCCAGCGCGGCTGGAATGAGTTTCCCGTACTTATGTACACGACTTAGCAGCATAGGCGGGTACCTCGTGCGACTTGGCTCGAGCTCGCGAGCCGTTAGTTCGGCTCCATACTACTAACGATCGACGGGCTCCATGCGTTCGCTGCGGGCTGACGTGGCGCTGGACACAGCCGTCGGCTCTTTCTGTTTGATCCCCCGCTGACACCGAGCCGCTCAAGCGCGACCTCGCCTACCTCAAGCTTCTGGAGGATGCTACTCGGCCCGGAGTGGGTCGAGCGTTCGGCACGAGAGCGCGGGAAACTGGAGGCGCTGCGGGAGTGGCGGAAGGTAGCGCGGCGACCTCTCTCGGAGTCGCGAACCACCGAAAGAGAACAGGGCCAGTCCGCTTTGGACTAGTCCCTTTTTGTTCCCAAATCTGTTCCCATCAAGAGGCAGTGCCGCTGGGGATAACGGCGTAAGTCCTTATGCCGGGGGTGGGAATCGAACCCACACGGGCCGAAGCCCAAGGGATTTTAAGTTCGGATTAGCTCTTTCCGGCAACGGTACTAAGAGGCAGAAGTGTACGCCAGGCGCGGCTTTTGGACGAGGTCGCGCCTGCGCGTTTACCCGTGAATACCTGTAACGTGAGCTTCGTGACGGCACAAATACGGCGCAATCTGAGGGACTAGACGCACGGGAGGTTGAATCCCATGCGCCAGTCTAATCCTCTGCCCCATGGACTCTTACAATTCGCTGTGCGGTGATTGTCCCAGCGTGAACCCGCCGAACGGCCAGAAACCGGGCTCAATCGACAGTCGGAACGCTCGGCTGCTGACTAGAGTCCTCGGTCCCTAAAAGACCACGGGGTCCGAGATCGAATTCCCTCCCCAAACGAGCCACAATGAATCGGTCGGTGCGGACTGCGCTGCGGCTGCTAGCTTATAGGGTTCCGCTCCGACGCAGCCGAAACATGTCCCCGAGGGACTCTCGTCCGCCCGAAAGAAACTGATGTTCCATGCCCAGTCGGAGCGCAGATCGATGCTCAGTTCCCCAGACGAAAGCGTGTCCGAACCCTGTAGCAACCAGAACGAGGTGACAAGCTCCCCTGTCGTCCTCGTCTCAAAGTCCCGCGTGTCCCTGCGGCTGCCCATCTCATCGTCAAAGTCGTCGCCCGTCAATCGGCGCGTCAGGCTTCCGTCGGAAAATTCGAGCACGACCAGGTCCACAGAGAATCCGGGATCTTCAAAGAACGTGTAATTAACCGACGCCTGGTCCGCATCGCCGCAGGCCGATCCGGTGACCGCGATCCCCAGGCTATACACGAACCACCGCGCTGCCTTCGAGCGAGCGTATGCACGAACACTCACATCAGCCCTCCAGGGTCAGCTCTCTAAGCCTCACTCCCACGTCGCTCAAACGCTCGCCCGATGACCCCCCAAGACCGGTCCCATCAGTAAAGACAGTGAACCTAGCTCCAGGAATACGCACCAGGTTTCGATTAATGTCGGGCCGATGTCGGCTCACTACTCTTCGCAATCCGGCTCCTAGGTCAGCGGAGCGCTGCGCCTAAGTAGTAGGGCCATATGAAGATCGCCAGCAGAGCCTTGCCAAACCCTAGCTGGGCGAATGCGACCGTGAATAGCCAGAAGACGAACCAGCCTGCGCCGGTGAATACTGATGAAGCTGCGGCTCCGCTTCCGTTTCGTCCCATCTGGACCCTCCTCCTTCTGTACGCCGAATGCTCTCCAACCCCCTCGCAAACCGGCATGCCCCCCAAGCCGCGGGGTCTTCTATATAAACCGTGAGCAGCAAGATTACACGTCACATCCAGCCACGATGCACGGACAGGGCGGTCAGCCAGATCGATGCGTAGTACGTGCTGAGAACCAAGAACTCAGCCAATCGAAACCTTGCCCGGAAGCGATTGAGTGCGAGTGTGGAGTCGGAATACAGGAAAAGAACCGATCCCAAGGCAGCCAGTGCCGCACTCGTCGAGCCCTGCAGATGCCACCGCTCCAGGGCAAACCAGGCCATGGTTGCAATCACAGTGATGTAGACGACCACGGGGATCTTCATGCGGCCGAGGTGCGGGGCTAGCGCCGTGTACATGCCTATGCCCGCGACGGCAGGAAGTAGCAACCACCACGAAACGCCAATGGCTTGAAGCGCGAATGCCACGATGAGCACCACATGTGCGGCCAGGAAGCTCAGCAGCCCATTGATGAAACGATCCTTCGGAAGCATCAGGAAGACGTCTCCCGCGAGCGAGAAGACGATAGACAGAGCGACTAGCCGCCCATACGTCGTTGCAAACGCCCCTGCAGCTACGGCCACGCCAAGTAATAGCACTGTCGCAAGTGGCTTGAAGACATAGATGAGGATCTTGGAGTCAGAGTACTTCCCGCGAATGCAGAGAGCGCCCGACACGAATGCGGCGACCGTCAGACCTGGGACTAGCATTAGACACTCGGCCTGCCCCCCAGACGGGGGCTTTCACATAAGAGTGTGAACCTACCTCCAGCGGTACGCGCCACAGATGCTAGGAGATGAAATGAGAAGGCCAACCTCCGGCGGGGTTACCCTTCGAGAGGTACCCCAAGCTTTGACCGGGCTCGAAGCCCGAAAGAGGAGGTTGGCCTTATGCAGCAAGCTACC
This sequence comes from Gemmatimonadota bacterium, assembly GCA_039587445.1. GTDB lineage: Bacteria > Gemmatimonadota > Gemmatimonadetes > Palauibacterales > Palauibacteraceae. The sequence goes on along the minus strand of JBDHIM010000051.1, from coordinate 3 downwards.
GGA
>JBDHIM010000050.1:0-14653 GCA_039587445.1 Gemmatimonadota bacterium | reverse complement strand
GCCACCTTCTCGACCCGGGGCTTCAGGCTGGCGAGGTCGGTGACCACGTTGACCTCGACCTCCCGAATAGCCTCGTTCTCCAGGCTCATCAGATAGAGCTTCCCGCCCGCCTCGAAGACGATCTCCTCGGGGCCGATCGCAGGGAAGTGGACGTCGAAGTCGGTGAATTCCGTCACCTGACGCTTCTGGCCGCTGCTCCGGTCGTGGGCCCAGATGTTGTTCCGCATCGCCGGGCCCGCGTCGCTCAGGTAGTAGAGCGTCTCGCCCGCCCACATCGGCTGCGCGTCGTTGGCGTCGCCCTGCGTGATGTTCTCGGCCTCGAGGCTCTGGAGGTCGAAGAGCCAGATGTCCGGGTTCATGCCGCCGCGGTAGCGCTTCCAGGTTCGGAAGTCCCGCGACCGTGGCATGTAGGCCAACGTCATTCCGTCGGGTGCGATCGTCCCGAACTCGCCGTACGGAACCGGGAGTTTCTGCGGCATCCCGCCCTCGACGCTGGTTTTGTAGAACTGGCGATAGCGCTGCCGGCCGCTCTCCATCGAGCTCGCGTACAGGAGGGACTCCCCATCGGGAAACCAGTCCAGCAGCCGGTCGCTGAACGGATGGTGGGTGACGCGCACCGGATCTCCGCCGAGCGCCGGCATCACGTAGATGTCCTGGTTTCCATCGTAGTTGCCGCTGAAGGCGATCTGCCTTCCGTCGGGGGAGAAGCGCGGAAAGGATTCCTCGCCCCTGGGGGAGCTGAGTCGCTGGGCCGTGCCGCCACTCTTGGGAACGGTCCAGATGTCGCCCGCGTAGACGAAGGCGATGTGGCTCTGGCTCACGTCCGGGTTACGGAGCATCCGGGCGTTGACCTGGGCCTGCAGCGTCCCGGGGGTCGCCATCGCGAGGAACGCGAGGCCCATTGCGAGTCGGGTGAAGAACGGTCGAGAGTTCATGTCGGCTCCTGGATTACCTCTTGGTGGGTTTGCCTGTTTGGCGTGTTCGGTCTACTCGAGCTCGTACGCCCCGGATCGCGGAAGCTGGACGGAGCAGTCCCGCGCCCGCGGCGTGCATCCGCGAAAGCGTGATGTGCAGCGCGGGATGGCGGGTGCGATCTGTGGATTGGGTATGGTCGTTCGCGATCATGCCGGCCAAGGGACCTCGCCTACGATCGCCATCCTTAACGAGACAGTCATAGGACAGCCGGGCCCCTGCCTGGGTTGCAACGTTGCCGAACCGGAAGAGCGAGAGGGCCGCCCAGCCATTATCCCAACCCATCCACACCATGCGCCACCGGTGGGTCGGCCCCCGCCACTGTTGAAATCTATGGCAATCTTTCAGTAATGCAAATGCATCAACCCATCGCTCGCTCTCATGCCATACTACGGGTGATGATCGCAGCGGGTTTCAGGTGCGATGGACAGGTGCTCGAGACGAGGTTAAGTGTGCGGCGACTCGTCCTCCGCCGCGGGCCCGAGGCGCTAACCTCCCTGCGTCTCGGCGGCGGCGCCTTCCTCGGCCATCGAGCGGGCGCGCTCCACCAGCTCTGCGAAACGCGGCTCCCCGCTGAGCCTCTTGAGGTAATCCTCGCTCTCCAGGAAATCGGGGTTTCGGATCGCTCCCGTTTCGACCAGGCACTCGAGGGCGTCCAGCGCCTCCTGGATATGCCCGGCGGCGGCGTGAACGCGGGCCTCCTCGTAGCAGACGCGGGGGCTCTCCGGCTTCGCCGCGCGGGCCACGCTCAGCGAGACCAGGGCCCGCTCCGGATCGGTGTCGATGAAATCCCTGGGCACGTAGAAGATCGTGTTCGTGAAGGCGGTCTCGATGAGCCGCTGAGCCGCCAGCGCGTCGGCGGTATCCGGGGCGGTCTCGGCCCGACGCCGGACCTCCTCCAGCTTCAGATCCTTGATCATCTTCTCGGCCACATTTTCCGGATCATCGGACGAGCGGAGATCCTGCAGGTGGTCGACCAGCTTCATGCCGAACTCCTGTTCCGCCTCGGCATGCTCCTCCCTCTGCTCGACCAGCTCTTTCACCTCCTTCGATCGCTCGAGCTCGTTCGCCCGGTCGGAGGCCTCGGTGAGCCGCGCGATCGGCACGAGGTTCACGAAGTCATTCACCAAAGCCCGGTAGGCCTCGGCGGCGGCGAGGGGCCGGCCCTCCGAGTCGAGCTCCCGGGCCTCTTCAAGCCACCGGGTGAAAGACTTGTCGACGAGCTCGAGATCCACCGGCCGCAGCCCGTCCTTCATGGCCTGGATCTCGAGCCAGTCCACACCCCGCTCCGCCAGATTCTTCGGGAGCCACGTGTGGGGACCCTCGAACAGCACGAGGCGATGCGGGATGTCGAAGTTGCCGAGCATCGCGTGGAGCTTCAGCATCTCCTCGTAGTTGAAATCGGTGTTTCCGCTCGCACCGAAGAAGGAGAAGGGCTGGGCCTCGAGCATACCGGGATACGCGAGGGCGACGCCGCCGCCGGGGAGTCCGCCGCCGACCCCGATCATGCCGGCCACGTGTCCGGCCAGGTTGACGGCGAACGGCCACGACATGCGGGCCGTGCCCGAGAAGCCGCACAGGTAGAGCCGGTTCAGGTTCGCCGAGAGCAGCTGCTGTGTGTCACCGAGCATCGCGTCGAGAGCGACCTCGTTGGGCTCCACCGGCCCGTCACTCCTCGTGTCGTAGGAGCTGATGAGGATCCATCCGTGCCGCTCCGCCACCTCGCGGAAGAGCTCCATCGGAATCAGAGCTCGGCCGCGCGGGTCCATCAGGTACATGACCGGCCACGTGCGCCCCGGGTCGTAAGCGGACGGCAGGTAGAGCGCGTAGCTCTGGGTGGGATCGGAGATGGAGACGACGCTGTCCACGACCTCCCCGACGGGAAAGGTGTCGGCGGCGGCACACCTGGACGCACGGAGTTTCCTGTCCGTCTCGGTGAAGCAACCGGCGCCGATCGGGATCCTTCCATCGATAGCGCGGGGAAACGAAAGTGCGGCAACGAGAACACAGATCCAGCCGAAAAAGACGCTTCTCATAGTCCTCGTTCCACGAACGCGTGGGGTTGGGAGGAGGTCGGATAGCGACCCCGTCGATACAACGTACCAGACTGCCCAAAGCGGACCATCCGGAAAACGCCGCGTCGGGAAAACCTCCCGACGCGGCGTGGGTTTCGCTAACCTGGCCCACGGGCCTTGCCCGACAGGCGTAGCCTCCAAATCCTTCGAGTCGCTAGGGACCGGTTGCGGGGACCTCGCCGGAGCACTCGGGGGGATTCGCCCCCGTATTGCATACCTCATAGAGGTGTGGTCCCACCGGAGTCTTGCCGAGGTTGTGCGTATAAGACTGGGTGTTCGAAACACCGCCAGCCAACAGACCACCGTTGTAGTACACGTCTACCGTGACGCCACCGCCGGACCAGCTCAGATTTGCCTTGACGGGACCCTTGCCCTTCTGGGTCAGGAGAGCCTCCAGAACGGCGGGCGTGCCCCCACCACCCCCTCCATCGCCGCCACCACCATAGTTCGAACTGCAAGCTGGATACACGGTTTGATCCTCAAAGCCCTGCCCCGAGACATCGACCACGCAAACGGCGATGGTCGACGCACCCTTGATCGAGCCCGAGGTCACGGTCGCAATCCCGTTCGTCGTCACCTCGCTCGTCGTCTTCGACGGTGTCGTCGCGTCGTTCTTGAACCACTCCACGATCACGTTGACCCCGGTGGGTGAGCCGCCGCCGACAACCTCGACCACGATGTCGGCGCTGCCTGCCTCATGCTTGTTGCCCGACAGGGTCGGCACAGGAACGTCGGCCACGGTCACTTGCGTCGGACCACCACCCGTGCTCTCGGTGCAGTCATCCAGTGAGCAGAGAAGCAGGTTCGGCGAGCCCGAGCCGACGTTCGAGATCGCGCCCGGCGTCGCTCTCGAATCAAGCAGGTTGTCCACATCTGCGGGCGTCCGGTTCGGAGCCTCATCCAGCAGCAGCGCCGCGGCGCCCGCGACGTGGGGCGCGGACATCGACGTGCCACTCTTGGTCGAGGTCGCCACATCGCTCGAGTTCCCTGCCGAGAGGATCGACGAGCCCGGCGCAAAGATGTCGACACACGTTCCGTAGTTCGAGAACGACGAGCGAGCATCCGACGACGTCGTCGAACCCACGGTGATCGCGGTTGGCTCTCGCGCAGGTGAGTAGTTGCACGCGGGAGCGTTGTTGTTGGCGGCCGATACGGCATATGTGACCCCGGCGGCCACCGATTGCGCGACGGCAGCGTCGAGCGAGCTGCTGGCGCCGCCACTCAGGCTCATGTTGGCCACCGAAGGCTGCGGCGTCGCGCCCTGGTTCGCGTTCTGATGCTGCTGAGTCACCCAGTCGATGCCAGCGACAACCCCGGCATAGCTGCCCGAGCCGCTACAGCCCAGCACGCGTACCGCGAAAAGGTTGACGTTCTTGGCTACACCGAAGGAGCTGCCCCCCACGGTGCCGCCGACATGGGTGCCGTGACCGTTGCAGTCGTCACCGTCGGGGACGCCATCGAACGCATCGAAGCCTGGCGAGGCTCGTCCGTTGAATTCGGTGTGGGACGTGCGAATGCCCGTGTCGATGATGTAGACGTCGACACCCGTTCCGTCGAAGTCGTAGTGGTAGTTGCTGTCGAGTGGGAGGTCGCTCTCGTCGATCCGATCCAGCCCCCACGACGAGGGATTCGCCTGATCCCCATCGATCGTCACGACTCCGTCTGCCTCCACGTAATCCACGTTGGGATTGTTGCGAATTCCGTTCAGCGCTTGGGCCGGCAGCCTGGCCGCAAATCCATCGATCGCATACTGGTAGGTGAATCGGATCGTGCCTCCGTGTGCGCTCACTAGTTGACGTGCCAGCCCGGGCGGGTCCGCCACCCCCGGCTTGAACACGACGATCCAATCATCGGGCCCGGGCTGAGCAGCGTTGGCCGCCACCGCATCGAAAGCGATGTCGGGCGCCCTGGGCGCAACGAGCGGTGCGTCCCCGCAAGCTGCGAAGACGATCGCCGAAAGAAGCGTGACGGGAAGTGTCGCGGATGAGTGCAACGATCGCCTCATAGAGCCTACCTCACCTCGTGGATGATCAACTCGCTCCTCTAGAGCCTCGTGCACGTCGAGTCCGCCGTTAACATCGACGACTCTGACCCCCGGGTCGTCGGCGCGCAGCTCCGTCCATGACTTAAGAGATGATGGATTACGCAGGTTCTGCTCCTAACATTGTTTAACGGATGCGAAGTGCAAGATTCACAACTGCTTGGAGACGCCGGTCTTCAGCGGGCGCGCTCGCGCCTCTGTCGGCGTAACGAGACAGCTGGCGAAAGCTCGGCTCGACGACGCTGGGCCTCACCACTCTAGCAACCATTGCCTCGGTGCTCGGCACCGACGACCCTCTACTCAGGGTCTGTTAGCCTTTCTAACATACGTACTGCATTGCTGTTATCAGGGTCTATCTCCAGTGCTTTCTCGTAGTTCTCGATCGCCAGCTCCCTCTCGCCGGCTGCCATGAATGCCTCGCCGAGGCTGTCGTACACGTTCCCCGATTGCGGGTAGTCCTCGACGTTGAGCCTGAAGATCTGTATCGCCTCCGGGACGAGGCCTTCGCCGAGCAGGAAGTAGCCGGCCTCGTTCATGAGCCTCTCTGTGTTCACGAACCGGTGGGCCGGATCCGACCTGTAGGCTCGGTACGATTCCACCGCCGCCTCGATGCCCCCACGCTGATAGGCCCCCTGCAGAAGCTCGATCAGCGACGGAATGGCGGCGCCCGGATCGAGGGCGAGGATGGCATCCAGCGCGGGATCCCGGTTCTGGTGCAGATCCTCTGCGCTCAGCTCGGCGGCCAGGTCGGGCGGCACCCAGGGACGGTCATCCCATGGCATGCCATCCTGCCAGTAGAGTGTCGAGACGGAAACCCGCAGTTGGCTGTTGGGCAGACGAAAGGCGCGGGCGTCGCCGTAGTGGTTGGGGGATCCTCCCGTTGGTTCTCCTACGAAGACCGCAGAAGTGTGCTCGTCCAGGATCGTGGCCAGGTTCTGGGCGGCCGAGAAGGTGTGGCGGCCGGTGATCACGAACAGCCGCCCCGGCTGGTTCCACCGGTCGCTCCCGACGAGCCTGTGCCAGATCGGACGTGCAAGAAAGTTGTTCCCTCCCCCATTGAACCGGATGTCCAAGACGAGCCGCTCGGCGCCGTTGCGCTCGGCCGCCTCCAAGACACGCTCGATGAACGCGTCGACCGACTCGCCGTCCTCCTTGTCGCCGACCAGGTTGAACTGGACGTACTGCGTGCCGGCCTCAGGCAGATACCGGTCCCAGTACCAGTTCTCCGGATCGCGCAGATAAAGCGGCGCAGCTTCGCCCGGCGCCCACATCGTCGGCCAGTCGGCCGGCGCCCCCAGCCGGAGCGGGTCGTGGCCGATGTTCGGCAGCTGGTGGGCGCCCTCGGGAAGCGCAGAGGGCGTGAGCACCGCCGAGCTTTGACCTCCCAACGCATCTTCGACGACCATGTTCAGCCGGTCAGGTTCCTCGGCGATGCCGACTCCCCACATGACCTCCGGCATCAGCATCAACGCCGGAATGTTGAGCCGCTGATGAAACGCGTTGTCTCCGGCGGCTACGGCGCGCAGCCGCTCGGCCGCCTCGTCCACCTTGGAGCCGCCAATCCAGAGGACCCGCTTGCCGACCAGGTTCACGAACTCAGGCGATGCCGATCGGACGTACAGGCCATCGCTGAACCACCAGAGACGGAGGGGATAGAGGGCGCCGACGAAAGGAGGCTCCAGGCGCACGCGGCTGTGCCCATCCCCCGGCCCCAGCAGCGCCACGATCTGCATGAAGCCCACCAGGACTTGCGGGTAGCCGAGCTCGGGAATCCGGCGGTGCAGCCGGCTCACGGCCGCCTCGAACTCCTGGCGTGTCACGTGGTGCCAGGGATTCGGGTGCTGCTCCGAGATGCGACCGGCCAGGAACGTGAGGTCCTCCTGCCAGGCCTCGGGCGTCACCGTGGCAGGGTCGGGAATCGGGCTCTCGGGAGCGGTTTGTGCCGCGTGCTGCGCCATCAGCGGCGTTGTCGCCACGAGGGCGGCGGCGGCGAGGCTCGCCAAGCCTGCGAAGCGGATCGATGCCGCAAGCATGAGGGCGCACGGGCGACGTGGCGACCGCGATGGCGGGGGTCGGGAGGCGTACCGTGCGCTGGGTCTACTCATGGGTCTCTCCAGGAGGTTGTTCTTTGACGCCCGCGGGAGTCTCAGCAGACTACAAGGTAGTTGTTGTGGGTCGCCGTCCGCAGGCGGAGGGCGGGCACCGGGTTCGAGGTTGCTCCCCAGACGACGGGCGAGCAAGTTCGCTCCGCGCTTCTACAGCGTTTCTCCGTTGATGCCCTGTTGGGCAGGCTGCCGATATGAACGAACGGAAGAGCGCAGCACGTCAGACGTTCCCGACCGCCTTGCTGGCCGGCCTGCTCGCCGGCCTGTCAGGTTTCGGCTGCGGCGCTCCAGACTCCGACCCGGGTGCTATGGATTCGCCGGATTTAGACGCGATCATCGAGGATTTCTTCGACGCCTACTTCGATTTCCATCCGACGGAAGCCGCCGAGGCCGGTCTGCACGATTACGACGGCCTCACGGGCCGTCGCGATGCAGATGCGATCGGCGCCTACATCGACCGTCTCCGGGAGCTGGAGAGCCGGCTCGAGGCGGCCGGCGAAGAATCTCTCACGTCCAACGCCGCACTCGACCGCGATCTGATACTCCGCCAGGTGCGAGGCGACCTGTTCTGGCTCGACGAGGTCGGTACATGGCGAAAAGACCCGCGTTTCTATGCCTCTCAGATGGACCTCTCCCTTCTCCTGCTCTCGCAGCATGCCCCCCTCGAGGAGCGTATGGGCTCGATCGTGGCTCGGCTGGAAGCCGTCCCGGCAATGCTCGAGGCGGCATGGGTCAACGTCGAGAACCCACCCGGTCCGTTCGTGGAGACGGCGCTGGTCAACTACCGTGGCCTGCCCGCTTTCCTGCGCGGCGACCTGTCAGAGGCCCTCGAATCGGTCGAGGATTCCGAGCTGCAAGCGAGATTCGCGGCGGCCCGCAATGCGGCGACGACGGCGATTCAGGACTACGCCGCGTACCTCGCCGACGAGGTTCTGCCGGAGGCGCACGGCCGGTATGCACTCGGTCCTGAGCTATACCGCAAGATGAACGCGCTGCTCGCCGGGGTGGACCTCCCGATCGACCGGCTGAAGGAGATCGGGCGAGCGGAGATCGATCGCCTGCGTGCGCTGGGAGACTCGCTGGCCGAGCAGATCGTGCCCGGAGAAGGGATCGAGGCCGCCTTCAAGGCGTTGGGACAAGACAGCCCAGCCGCCGGTGCCATCGTCCAGACCGCGGCCGGAGACATCGACGGACTCGTGAGCTTTGTGGACGGCGACGGGATCGGGACGCTTCTGCCCGGGACGGTCGAGGTGAGGGAGATCCCGCCCTTCCGACGTACGAACTTCGCCTACATCATGATCCCCGGTCCCTTCGAGCCCGCCAACACCGGCTTCTACTTCATCCATCCCGTCGATGGGTCCTGGTCGGAGGCTGCGGCGCGAGACTTCCTGCGACGCAACAACCGGTGGACGATCCTCAACACCTCGGCTCACGAGGCGTACCCGGGCCACTACCATCACTTCACGCACATCAACCGCGCTCCGACCAAGACGCAGCGGCTGCTGACCTCCTACGTGACGACGGAGGGGTGGGCGCACTACACGGAGGAGATGTCCTGGCGCCAGGGGCTGGCCGGCTCGAACCCCCGCCTGGGCCTCGCCGTCGTGCAGGACGCTCTGCTGCGGGCCGTCCGCTATCTCTCCTCCATCGGTCTGCACACCCAGGAGATGACCGTGGAGGAGTCGGAGCAGATGTTCCGTGCGCTCGCCTACCAGGACTCGGTGAACGCTCGCCAACAGGCGATGCGCGGAACGTACGACCCGCAGTACCTGAACTATACGCTGGGCAAGCTAATGGTCATGCGGCTGCGGGAGGATCTCTTCGAGACGCGGGGAGCGGAGCTGGACCTGCGCAGCTTCCACGACGAGTTCATGGCGGCCGGCGCTCCGCCGGTGCCGTGGATCGCCCGGTTCATGCTCGGCGACCCGAACTGGCAACCCTTCCAGTAGGGCTAGCACTACCTCCTTTCGCCGACTAGCGCAGGCGGGCCGCGAAGATCTCTGCCAGGAAACGGTGCACGAGCTTGGCGGCGGTGAAGGCGCTCGCGTGGTGGCCAGGCAGGTCGAGCAACTCCACGACATCGAAAGCGACGATCCTGCTCGAGGCGGCGACGAGTCGAAGCAGTGCGTTCACCTCGTACCAGTAGAGCCCCCCGGGCTCCGGCGTGCCGGTCGCCGGCATCACGCTCGGATCGAATCCGTCCACATCGATGGTCACGTACACGTCTTCGCTCAGCAGTCCGGCGACACGCTCCATCCAGGGTCGGGCCCCGGAAGGATCCTCTGTTCCCGCCCGCTCGGCGGCGATCTCGTGCGCGAAGAAGACGCGTCCGCCATCGAGGCCCTCCAACTCCGACGTGTCGAGGCTTCGGATGCCGACCTGCACGATCGGGCAGCACTCCCGCACGCGAGCCATCACGCAGGCATGGTTGTAGGCGGAGCCGCCATACGTCTCGCGCGTGTCCGCGTGGGCGTCGATCTGCAGAACGGAGAGCCCCGGCACTCGCGCCGCCGCGGCTCTGACGGCCCCGATGGACACGGAGTGCTCGCCGCCCAACATGACCGGCAGCTGCCCGCGATCCAGGATCTCTCCCACTCGGCGCTCGACGGCATCGGCCAGCGCGTCGGGCGGCCCGTCGACCTGGACCGGGGGAAGTGTAGCGATCCCGTGGCGGTACGGCTCCGTCGCCGTTTCGATGTCCCACACCTCCACGTAGTTGGAGGCGGAGATGAGGGCCGCGGGCCCTCGGCCGGCGCCCTTCACCCAGCTGCTCGTCGCATCATAGGGGATGGGCAGGATGCAGGCGGCGGCCCGCTCGGGATCACGATGCTCGGGCGCGAGATCGAGAAAGAACGGGTGGGGGCGCGCTCCACCGGAGCGGCCCGCCTCGGAGCCCGGCTTCGGTTCGGTATCTTTCACGCGTCGAACCTACATCGCACGCCCGTCGCGGTCACGGGATGTGGACTCCAGATGCAGAAGAGCCGCGTCCGCCGGCTCGAGCTTAGCTCGAATCGCCGATCGGCGCGGCCTGTGTGGAAGGTGTTTTCGTTGCCGGGCCGCTGACCCGGCGGTGACCTGACGCTGCTAGGCCGCCGCCGGCAGGAGCACCGTGAAGACCGTCAGGAGGAACGCCACGACCACGCTCGTGACCATGTACGCCCTCGCGTCAGCCGTCCAGTTCAGCTCCGCACAACCCTGATTTCGCGTATCTATGATTCGATCCACCTTCTTGCTCCTCTTCCTCTTCATCGACCCGTTCCCTCGCTTTCCGCGTCCGCCCCACACCTCTTTCTACGTAGTCTGACGTTTAAACCGGCCAAAGGGTTTCACCGGCGTTTTTCGGCGCCGGTTTCTTGCGGCTCCTCAACCCACCTTGAGAAGGTCTTCCCGACCCTCGATCTCGAGCAGCCGCTCCTTGTACTCGATACCACCGCCGTAGCCTCCCAAGGACCCGTCCAGCCGCACCACCCGGTGGCAGGGAACGATGATCGGCACCGGATTGATTCCGACCGCGTTGCCGACGGCGCGGGCTGCCTTCGGCTTCCCGATCCGCTTCGCCAGCTCCGAGTACGGAATCACCTGTCCGAAGCGGATCGCCTCCGTCAGCTCCTCGAGCACACCGCGCTCGAACTCGCTGAGCACGCCTAGATCCACGTCCATGTCGAACTCGAGTCGCTCGCCGCGAAAGTACTCCGTGACCTCTCGCTCCACGTCCGCCAGTGCCTCCGGGTCCCGGATCAGCGGACGCCCGGGGTGCTGCTCACCGACCCACTCCAGAAACTCTTCCTCGCCAAGAGCCCGCCAGGTGAGCCGGACCACGCCCCGGCTCGTGGCGGCCACGAACATCCGGCCAAACGGGCTCGCGAACGTGTGCCAGCGGATCGCCTCGTCCCGGCAACACTCGGAGATTATCGGTTCCAGCGCTTTGAAATCCGCCGCGCTCTCCCTGCACTCCACGCACTCGCCCATGTGCACCGACATCTCCAAGTCCGCCTCGGTCGCGAGCTCGCCGGCCACGTAGGCGAGAACGTCATCCTCGCAGTACGTGCATCCGTCGCCCGTCATCGTCCATTCTCCTCGTTCCATACGTCCAAGAGCTCCACCCGAAGCCGCTTCATCCCGTTGTATACGTTCGCCCTGGCGCTCGTCTGCGAGCAGCCGAGCCGCGCCGCGATCCCCTCGTAATCCCGTCCCTCCACCCAGCGAAGCCACACGGCCTCACGCTGCTTCGGCGGGAGGGTGGCCACCTTCTCGCGAACCCGAATGCGCGCCGCCGGGCTCAAGGACCCGAGCACCTCATCGGGCGCCGAGGCAGGCTCTGGAGCCAGCTCGAGACGGCGCCCGACGAGGGCGCAGCACCTCCGGCTGTCCGTTGCCAGGCGGTCGAGCGCGACGTTCGTCGCCACGCGGTAGAGCCAGGCCCGCACGTTCGATCCCGGCCCGGGATCCGGTGGCTTCCGCATCGCCCGCACCCAAACCTCCTGGAGGAGGTCGTCGGCGTCCGCCTCGCTCGGAAGCATCCGAGTCAGGTGCCGACGGAGCTCCTGGCCGTAGCCCTCGATCCACCCCTCGAGGCGGTCCGGGGCTACGATGCCGGCGTCTCCGGCCCGACGGGCCTCACCGGCGTGAGCGGAGACCGGCGTCATACAGCCGGGAACCCCGTTCCCGCCAACACCGCTCCCAGGTACCCGAGCAGTACGACCGGCACACCGACGCATACGGCGCTCAGGAACGCGACTCCCCTGATCAAACTCAGCGTATTCCTCATCGTCACTGACATCATCGCCTCCGCGTTCGCACGTTCAAGGGCTCGACGAACCGGGCTTCGCTTTTGCGGGGCCCCACATGCCCGACCCGCTCGAGTCACCCCTATAACGGCCGACCGGCGGATACGTGAAAAAGGTCCGCAGCGGGAATCCACCTTCAGCAGAGACCTTGACGGGAACCCTGCCGGCCTCGCAAGGCTAACAAGGGAATCATGCGATTCGATCTCAAGCTACTGGTCCGGCCCGGCGTCGCTCTGACGGCTGCCGTATTCGCTTTCCTGTCGAGCGCGCCGGAGCTCGACGCACAGACGCGAGGACGCCCGCCCGCGGAGCTTCGTGCCCGCCTTAATTACGTGGCAAGCGTCCGGCAGCTGGGGCCCGTGGCCTATCGGGACCCCCTCGGCGCGCTCTCGCCGGACGGCGAGTGGCTGGCCTTCACGTCCGGACGGCGGCTCGCGGTCCAACGCGTCACGGGCGGACCCGTCCTCGACCTCGCGAGAGCCGAAGGGCGTTTCACGTGGCTCACCTGGCACCCGAACAGCCGCCAGGTGGTCGCGCGCGAGCAGAGCTTCGACCGCGGCACCTTCCGGTGGTACTCCTTCAACCGGCTCGGCGGCGAAAAGGAGCCCGTGTTTCCGGACAACTTCGAGATCCGGACGCCCAGGGCGAGCACCATCGTCCAGGGACCCGGCGGACAGGATCAGGTCTCCATCATCGAGCGACGCTACAACGTGAAGGCGGAGGAACTCGATCAACTGACCTGGTCGCCGAGCGGCCGACGGATGGCCGGTGTCAAGCGTAACGGCAACCGAACCCAGATCTGGCTCTTCGACACGGACGGCGGCAACGCTCAGGCCCGTGAGATCGACCGGCGCGTCACGAATCCCGTCTGGCATCCGAGTAGCGCGGACGTGGCCTGTCTCTCGATGTCGGGCCGCGATATCCACCCACAGCTGGAGTTCAACTGCGCCGGATCGGTGACCGGCGGCTTCTCGCCCGTCGCGTACGGCCCCTTCGCCTTCTCGGCCGACGGACGTCGTCTGTACTACGCCGCTCCCAGCGAGCTGGGCACGCTGGACCTCTGGGTGCGCGGCGTGCCGGGGACCGGTGCCAACCCGCGTCAGGATCAGCTCACCCGGTTCTCACGCGACACCTACGCGCCGTCCGTGTCGCGCGACGGCAAGGTCCTCTTCAAGACTCAGGACTACCGCGCCAGCATCGCCTACGTGGCCGCGGAGGGCGGGACGACCCGGCTCGTCACCACGTTCCAGTCCGAAACCCCATCGTGGGCCTGGAGCGGGTCGACGATCGGGTTCACCTTCGGGACCTGGCGGCGCGCCGCTGACGATCTCCGATACCCGGATGTCGAGCAGCATATCGGTTACGTGACCTTCGACGGCACACTCCCCGAGGACCGGCCGAGCCGCACCCTCCGCTCCTCGGACTCGGAGGACCAGGGGATGCACTGGTCTCCCAACGGCAAGTGGATCGCCTTCCACTCCCACGCGGACGACTCCGACGACATATGGCTGATGCCGGCCGACGCAGCCGGCGAAGCGCGGCGGATCTCGGATGACGGCCACGAGACCGGCTGGCCCCGCTGGTCGCCGGATGGCCGGTGGATCGTCTATCCCAGCTTCGATGAGGACGACGGGGCCAGGCGCGGCGGCCTCTACCTCATCGGCGTGGATCAGGAGTCGGGCGAGGTGACGGTCCCCAGCGAGGAGATTCCTCTCGCAGAACCGGTGGGCGATATCTCGATCGCCGAGTGGTCACCGGATGGTCAGCAGCTGGTGTTCGAAGGCGACGGCGGCAGCGGCACGAAGGCGATCTACGTGGTCGCCCGGACCGGCGGCACGCCGCGGAAGATCCACGAGTTCGAGAGCGAGCAGAGCGTCTCGGGGATCAGCATATCACCCGATTTCGAGTGGGCGGCCTACATCGCACCGGCCGACCAAGGTCACCTCCAGCTGTGGCGGGTGCCAGTGGCCGGCGGCGAGCCGGAGCAGCTTACCTTCGATCCCACCGACAAGGCACACCCCGCGTACTCCCCGCAGGGGGACAGGATCGCGTTCACGCTCTTCAACTACGAAGCGATCTTCTGGCTGCTGGAGCCGTAAGGCTGCCGTACGCCAGACCGAGCAACCTCCTTCCGGCGTCCGAGCTCCTGTCCCTCTACCTGTACACCTGTACACGTAGAGGCCGAGACATGTATGAACCGCGACCGGAGAAGGCGACGGCTCCCCGGGCGAGATGAGGCTCGGTTGCTAAGCCTTGGCTCGCAGGAGGTCGCGGATCTCCGTGAGCAGAGTCTCCTCCGCCGACGGCTCCGGCGGGGCCTCGGGTTCCGGCGCCTCTTCCTCCTCGCGCTTCATCTTGTTGAAGCCCTTGATCACCATGAAGAGCGCGAAGGCGACGATCAGGAAGGTGATCAGGCTGTTGACGAAGATGCCCCAGTTTACGGTGACGGCCCCGGCCTCCTGGGCGGCCGCGAGGGTGGCGTAGGGGCTCGCCGGATCGCCCTCGCTAAGCACGGCGAAGAACTCCGAGAAATCCACACCACCGATCGCGAGGCCGACCATCGGCATGATGATGTCGTTAACGAGAGAACCGATGATCGTGGCGAAAGCCGCCCCGATCACGATGCCCACCGCCATGTCCAGCATGTTGCCTTTGGCGGCAAACTCCTTGAAT
>JBDHIM010000049.1:0-14670 GCA_039587445.1 Gemmatimonadota bacterium | reverse complement strand
CTGTTCAAATGCCTCCATGAGCGTCGCCTCGCCGGGCGTGCCCATAAACTGGCTCATCCACTTCTCCTCGTCGTCGAAGTAGGCCATGCTCTCGACGGGATAGACCAGCGTGAAGGTGGAGCCGTTCCGGTAGAACATCCAACCGTAATCGGCCGACAGGTCGGCCAGCTTGGCGGCCTCGACGATCTTCTCCATCGTCATCTCGAACCCGGCCGCGTCGGCGGGTGAAACGTCGAACTCGATGATCTCACTGAACATCGGGCCCTCGTACTCGGCTGCTCCGTACTCGGCGTCCTGAGCTGGAGCGGTGCTCCAGCTGCCGGCGACGAGCGCGAGGCAGGCCAGGGCGGTCATCATCCTGCGCATCTCAAGCCTCCTGGGAAGGGCGGGACACGGGGCACGACGGAGTCGTGCGACAACATGCTGCAACCGACCGTATGATTATCTCGTAGGACTCGGTGGACAGCCATCCCAAAATAGGCTGCGGCCCCGGCGCGGCAAGAGATTATAGGACAAGGAGGATTCCGTGGAGGATATCCTGGCACTCATGATTCCGATCGTTTTCATCCTCGCGATGGCCTCCGTCCTCATTCTCAGGCCCATCACCAAGCGCCTCGGGGATGCGCTGCACCAGATGCAGCAGGACCGTCACGAGGCGAGGCTGGACCAGGGCCAGCTCGACCAGATCCGTGCGCTCGTCGAGTCGGTACAGGAGCGAGTGGAGCTCGTGGAGCAGAGACAGAGCTTCTTCGAATCGTTGCTCGAGTCGAGGGAGCAGAGGGTGCGGCTGGAAGAGGGCGTCGACACGGTGGCGGAGAGGGCGTTGAGGTAGGCGCCGGGGGAGCCCGGCCCACCGCGGTCCTTTCGGCGGATCGCTAGATCTCCGGATCCCGGCCGCGGCCGCCGCCGATCTCGGGCTGGATCGTACAGTGGAGGATTCCAAACCGCTCTCTGGCCACCTCGCACATCTCCCGCACTGACCCTTGTGCGTCCGCGGAGCGCTCCAGCTTTGCGTGCGCCGTCAACATCACGAGGCCCGAGGTGAGTGTCCACACGTGCAGATCGTGGATCCCGGCGACGCCTGCCACCTCCGACAGCGCCGAGCGTACCGCGTCCGTGCTTAGCTCGCCCGGTGCCGAAGCCATCAGCACGTCGACGGCCTCCTTGAGCAGGGACCAGGCGCTGTAGAGGATCAGCGCGGCGATCAGGCATGCCGCCGCCGGATCGGCCCAGGCCCACCCGAACGTCAGGATCAGCGCCGCTCCCACGATGACCCCGATGGAACCGAGCGCGTCGGAGATGACGTGCAACCACGCCGCACGCACGTTCAAGCTCTCGTGCCGGCCGCCCTCGAGAAGCCATGCCGCGACGCCATTTATGATCAGCCCGCCGACGGCGACGGCCAGCATCGCTCCTCCGACCACCTCGGCTGGCTCCCGAAAGCGTCGCACGGCTTCGAAGAGAACGAAGAAGGAGATCATCACCAGGACGGCCCCGTTGGCCAGCGCCGCCAGGATCTCGGCCCGGTGATAGCCGTAGGTCTTTCGCGGAGTGGCGGGTTTCGTCGTTAGCCGCATCGCCCACAGCGCCAGCCCAAGAGCCGAGACGTCCGTTGCCATGTGGCCCGCGTCCGCCAGGAGGGCCAGGGAGTTCGAGATCAGCCCGCCGACGATCTCCACGATCAGGTAACCTGCGGCCAGGACGAGCGCCCAGGTCATCCGTCGTCGGTTGTGGTGGTGTGAGGATCCGCCGCGGTACCAGTGGGTGGCGCAGCCGTCCAACGCTCCGGCTCCGCCGAAGTCGCACTCGGCCGCTATGGCCGCCGGCTCCTCCGTTGGGCTAGGCGGTCGGCGGGACATAGGCGAGCAACGCCGCCAGTACGAAGATCACGGCCATCACGAGGATTTCCCACATGACCGATCGGCGGAGCTTTCCGGCTCCCATCTCTTCTTCGAGAGCCGGCAGCAGGCTGAACTGATTGCGAAATCCGAACAGGCCGAGCACGATCAGGCCCGCCGTCTTGGCCAGGACCAGCCGACCGTACGTGGTCGTGAACACCGACGTGACCGCTGGGAGCGCCGCGAGCGTTTGGATGATGCCGGTGCCGGCGATGGTGATCACCGCGAAGACCGCGATGCGGGAGATCCTTTGGGCTGTCGTGCGGTATTCCGGCGAGTCCTTGGCCTCGACGATCAGGTACACGAGGCCTCCGAGCCAGTACTGCGTGGCCGCGAGGTGCGCGGCCTTCGCCGGGACCGAGATAGCGGGGTCTGTCGAGAGAGCATGGCCCGTGGCGCCGCTGACGAGGGTGGCGAGAAGAGTCAGGAACGCGGCGGATCCCAGATGCCGGCCGAAAGCCAGGGTTGCCAGGGCTGCGACGGCCAGGCCGAGCCTGAGCAGCTCGAGCCCCCCGGCGCGCGTGCCCATCAGCGCCGGGATTGCCTCCAGGTCCAGAGTGTCTCCAGGGCTCACGCTCCGCAGCCAAAAGAAGAGGTGGCCAATGAGCAGGACGGGGAGCAAGAGCGCTAGAAGGTAGGCCAGCTTCGAGGCGCGGCGGGATTCACCCGGCGCCACCCAGACGATGATGGCTAGCAGGCCGCCAAGGGCGAGAAGAGTGGCTACCGCGGCTCCGCGTGATAGAGCGAGCGATGGCGGGACCCCGATTCCGAGTGCATCGGTCTCTGCGGGGGGAGGTTCGAACCGCGACGCCGCGTCGGCGGCCGGCTCAGTTTCGTCGACGGCCGCGGCGCGATCCGCGGCCGCCCCTTCCTCGTCGCTCGTTCGGGTCTCGCCCTCCTCCGCCGATGCCTTCACCGGCACGAAGAACACGAAGGAACCGGAGACGGCGTGACCGTCTACCGAGACGGTTCGCCAAGCGACGCGGTAGGCGCCGGGGGTCAACGGGGGCACGGCGGCCAGCAGCGCCCGGTCCATCGTCGGGTTGGCGCGTGCCTCGAGCAACAGATCCAGCCCCACCGGTCCGGCGAGTCGGATCTCGCTCAGCGCTTCCTCTACCGGACCGCTGAAGATCAACCTGATGAACTCCAGCTCCGACGTCAGGGTGTCCCCGTCGGCAGGGTCCGATGAGATCAGCTCGGTATGCGGTCGCGTCGGCGATTTCGATGTGGATTCCGACGTGGATTCCAGCTTGGAGAGAGCGGGAGCTGCGGACGCCGTGGGTGCGTGCGCGAGGCTCCCGAACAGGGAGAGGGCGCCGATGGCCGCGGCTTTGAAACCGGGATTCTGGAACATGCCCGACGATAGCACGCCGGGCAGCGACTGGCACCTGGGTTTGTCTAGGAGCTCTCGTCGATGTCCTTACGGCCGGATGCGACACCCGCCCCGACGCTGGCCCCGAACACGACGGCGGTCACGGTCCCGACGATCGGGAGGATGAAAACTAACGGAGCGGCTGCCGCCGCGGCGGCTCCGCCGGCGAGCACAGGCACGTAGGGCTTGCGGACGCCGTCCACGAAGCGGAGCCGACTCTTCACGAACCGCCGCGACTTCGCGTATCCGAACACGCCGGCCGCGCCCGTGGCGGCCAGCCAGATTATCTCGACCATCACTCGTCCTCCATCAGGGTATCTAAAGGGGCTTACGCTCGGGTCGCCAGCATGGTTTCACATCGGCCGCCCCTCAGCCGCGGATCTGAAGGTACAGGAACAGGCCGGTCGCACCCAGCATGCAGGCGATCCCGACGACGGCCCAAGCTCGAAGACCCCGGCTCGGTCGGAGGGTGGGGTCCTCGATCAGCCGAGTCACGCAGGCGTAGTTGAGGGCATACAGGACGGGCGCGATCAGGAAGGACACAAGGGCGGCGATCGTTACGAGCACTACCGGATCGGGGATGATCAGCGTTTCGACGAACGCGAGAGCCAGGCTTGCCAAGAGGAATCCCCAATAGAGCCGCTGACTGCCCCGCGACTCTCCGGTCAGGTCGGCGGACGATCCTGCTCCCAATCGCCTCATAGTCTCTCGGAAGGCTCGAGGGAAGCCATCCAGCACGCCATACGCGGTGGAGAACATCCCGAAGAAAGCGGCTGCCAGAAAGAGTGGGTAAACCCAGGAACCCAGTACGTCCGTGTAGAGTCGGGCGATGGTGATTGCCACCCCTGCGCCGGTCGGAATCTCCCCGACCGGGCGCAGGACCTCCGCACCGAGGGCCACGAACATGATCGAAAGCACGAACGAGAGCGTGTACCCGATCCTCATGTCGGCCAAGCCGACCCTAAAAGTCCCCAGGGTGCCTCCGCTTCCTTTCCGCGTCGCCGTCGATTCCCAGACGGACTTCCTCTGCAAGGCCCAGAGCGAATGCCAGACCGACACGTCTATGCCCGTCGGCATCCAGCCCAGCAGCGCGCCGATCAAGAGCAGGGAGCCGGCCGGGATCTCGGGGATGACCAGTCCGTGCCAGAAGTCGCCGGACGGCGGTCGGGCGATAAACGCCACCAACGTCATCGCGGAGAGACCGAGAAGGAGCCATTTGCTCAGCGCCGAGAGGCCGTCGAAACCTCCCGATCGGAGGAGAGCCGCGCACAGGAGGCCGAGCGCCAGACTGATGAAGGGGATCGGAGCTCCCGGCGGCAGACTGGCGGCCACCACGGCGGCGGCCACGCCGAGGACGCCGGCAAGAACGGTGACGCCTTGGACGACGGTTCCGATCAGGAAGATCCAGAGAGCCCAGTTTCGAGGTCCCGGGACCTCGGCGTACCCATCCAACAGCGAGCGCCCGGTCGCTACGGCGAAGCGGGGGCCGAACTCGAACGCCGGGTACTTGAACAGGTGGCTGAACAGCATCACCCAAAGGAGGGCGTATCCGAAAGCGGCGCCGGCGGTTGGCGCGAGTACGAGATGGCTTGCCCCGATCGCCGTGGCGGCCATGGCCATGCCCGGACCGATCCAGCGTACCCGGTCCAGCGCGATCGCCCATGACGGGGTGCCCGAGGATTCCTTCATCGTCTCGGAAGATCGCGGAGGCGCCGGAATGCGGGTAGGGTTAGGTCGAGCCGTTCGACCGATCGGCGGCGGATAACCCATGGCGGATAACCAGAACGAGAGTGTCTGCGATGTCGACGAACACGCTGGAAGTCGAGCTGGAGTGGGAGGAGGGCTTTCGTTTCACGGTCAGCTCGGGAGGTCAAACTGCGGTGATAGACGGCAAGAGAGACGCCTCCCCTGCTCCCACCGACATGCTGCTGGCCGCGGTGGGTGCGTGCGCCGGCATAGACATGGTGGACATCCTGGAGAAGGGCCGTCAGGACGTAAGAGGGCTCACCGTCACCGTGTCCGGCACCCGGCGGCCCGATCCTCCGCGCTTCTTCGAGTCGATCCACGCACGATTCGTCGTCCGGGGCGACGTTTCCGAGGTCAAGGCGAGGCGGGCTGCAGACCTGTCGTTCGAGAAGTACTGCAGCGTGTATCACACGCTCAGGAAAGATCTGGGCACGACCTGGGAGGTGGTTCTCGAACCGTGAAGTTCCGGGATGACTCGATGCAGGTCCCGATGTACTCGGGGAGACTCGGGGAGACTCGGCTGAGTCTCGGCGGTGGGGCTAGCCTTCCTCCTCCGGAAGGGGGCCCTCCTTCGTCCACACGATGATCAGGCCGCACGCGTTGCTCGCCCACTGGGGCGGCATTTGCGTGCCTCCCATGTACAGCTCCATCGCGAGAAGGTCGGCTGCGGTGATCTCGTCGATCTTCATGCCGCGCATGGGCTGCCCGTCCAGCCAGATGGTGGGAGCACAGCGGCCTGAACTGCTGCCCTTCGTGAAGTAGACTTCCGTTTGTCCAAGCTGCTCCGATCCGACCACGACCCCCGCGTATCCTCGCAGCATGTCGCTGGTAACCCTGGGCTGTCGTCGCTCGATCTGCTGCGGAGTGATGAAGTCGCCGAAGCCCTTCATGCGCCGCTCCTCGAAGCCTCTCAACTTGCCCGTGTAGATGCGCCGGACCTCCACCGTCAGATCGGCTACCTCCAGGACGGCGTTGCTGATCAGGAGCGTCGCTTCGGTGATGTGGCCGGGCTGCAGATCGACCACGGTCGTGTTGGGCTCGAAGCCGAAATACCGGACCTGCACCGTGTCGACGCCCGGTGCGACGTCGCTGATCGAGAATCGCCCCTCGGCGTCGGTCAGTCCGCCCTTGCCGTTCGCCAGGAGGAAGACGAACGCCTGTTCGACGGGCTCCGCCCGGCTGCGCGACAGCACCCGCCCCCTGAACTGGGCCAGGGTGTCTTCGACTTGCGCCGAGATCACGTCGGGACGACCCAGTGCCGCGAGGCTCAGGAGCAGCAGACCGGCAAGCAGCCGGCACGATATCGTCGATCGCAGAGTCATATCAGATCTAATTCACTCATCAATGGAATCAATGGGGATCTGGTTCAGTGTGTCAGTGCGCCATGCGAAGATAACCGCTAGGGCAGGCCAGGGTCCCGTGTCCAAAGCACGATGGCGGCACACGGCGTGAGCGGTCCCCGAAACTCGGGCGGAACGGACGCCGTGCCCTTGTAGATCTCGATGCCTTCCACGCTGGACGGCAGCACGCTGTCCATATTGAAGTAGGGGGCCCGAATCCCATCCACGAAGTAGGCGATGTTACAGCTGCGCCCACGCATCCGGATGGATGCCTGACCAAGATTGGTGCTCGCGATGCGCACACCCGGCACGGCCCTGAGCATGTCCGTCGTTCGGACCGGGTCTCTGCGGAGGATGTCCGCCCGCGTGATGAAGTATCCCTCTCCCTTCTCTCGGCGTCGGTTGAACTCGGTGAGCTTGCTCGGGGCGTCGAGCGCCTCCACCTGTACGATCAGATCCGCCACGGGAAGGACCATCAGCTCGACGGCGACTTCGAGCTGGTTGAGCTCGTCCGGCACGAGAAAGACCCGAGTGGAGTCCGAGTAACCCAGGTAGTGAATGACGAACAGCTGTTCGCCGGCCGGCACGTTGCGGAACCAGAACCGACCGGTCTCGTCCGATTCCATGGCCAGTTCCAGCTCGGGCATCTCGACGATTGCCTCCGCCAGAGAAGCGCGGGAGCCGATCTGGACGACCCGGCCGAGGATGTTGGCCAGCTTCTCCTGGGCCATCCCCGGCTGGAGCGCTCCCGGGACGAGCGTCGCCATCAACGCCAGAGCGGCGACGGCGCTCCAACGACGACTACGGCGGCCGATCGAGAGCAGGTCGTGCAATGCGGCCCTCCTTCAACCCGAGGAACCACGGATCATACGGCCGTTCGGCGCTATCGTTCCGTACGGGGGCGGCGCAGCCAACCTCCACGTGGGTAACGGGCGACTCTCCCCACGTGTGACAGAACGCCCCATCGCGCGGCGAATGATGCGAATGATAACGTGTGACGCATGATGACTTGCCGCTCCATAGCACTGGTCCACGCCTCATAGCTCCGGAGGTGGAACATGGAGTTCGAGAAACTCGGCGTCTTCTATCTAGGGCGACGCTACGATGTTGCGGCCGGCGAGCTGCAGGATCAGCTGGTCATGTACGACGCTCGCGATCTCACCACTCATGGCGTCTGCGTGGGCATGACCGGGAGCGGCAAGACAGGGCTCTGCATCGGATTGCTGGAGGAGGCCGCCATCGACGGTGTCCCGGCGATCATACTGGACCCGAAAGGGGACATCACCAACCTCTTGCTCAGCTTTCCGGAGCTGAAGCCCGAAGACTTCCTCCCCTGGGTGAACCCGGATGACGCGCGCCGAAAGGGTATGGAGATCGGAGATTTCGCGGCGAGTCAGGCCGAGCTGTGGCGGAAGGGCCTGGCAGACTGGGGGCAGGACGGCGACAGGATCCAGTCCCTCCGCGATGCGGCGGAATTCGCGATCTACACGCCCGGCAGCCAGGCGGGCATCCCGGTGTCGGTGCTCGGGTCGCTCGCCGCGCCGCGCGCGTCCTGGGAGACCGATGCGGAGCACCTGCGCGAGCGAATCGCGGGTTTGGCGAGCGGGCTCCTCGGCCTCATCGGCCTCGAGGCCGATCCCGCCCGATCCCGCGAGCACGTGCTTCTCGCCAACCTGATCGAGCACTACTGGCGCCAGGGCTACGCGTTGGACCTTCCGACCCTGATTGGCGCGATCGCAAACCCACCCGTCCGTCAGCTCGGCGCGTTCGACATCGACACGTTCTACCCGGAGAAGGAGCGGTTGAAGTTGGCGATGGGGCTGAACACCCTGATCGCGTCACCCAGCTTCAAAGAGTGGCTCGAAGGGGTGCCGCTGGACATCCCTGCCTTGCTCTCGACCGCCGACGGCAAGCCGAGGCATTCCGTCTTTTATATCGCACACCTCTCCGATGCAGAGCGGATGTTCTTCGTGACGCTACTGCTCGACGAGGTCATCACCTGGATGCGTGCTCAGCCCGGCACGACCAGCCTGCGCGCCCTCCTCTACATGGACGAGGTGTTCGGCTTCCTGCCGCCCGTGGCAGAGCCGCCCAGCAAGCGACCGTTCCTCACTCTGCTGAAACAGGCCCGGGCGTACGGCGTCGGCCTCCTCGTGGCCACGCAGAACCCCGTGGATCTGGACTACAAGGCGCTCAGCAACGCCGGCACCTGGTTCATCGGACGGCTGCAGACCGAACGGGACAAGCTGCGGGTCCTGGACGGCCTCGAAGGGGCTTCAAACGCGGCCGGTAACCCTCTGCAAATAAGTGAGATAGATAAACTCATCTCCTCGCTTGACAAGCGCGTTTTTCTCCTGCACAACGTACATGACGAGGGTCCGCTCACCTTCCACACACGCTGGGCGATGAGCTACCTGCGGGGGCCGCTCACACGCGCCCAGGTTCGCGAGCTGATGGCCGAAGAGCGGGCGACGGCGGCTGCGGCATCGGCCACGCCCGAAACGCCCAGCACGACCCCCATGGCCACGAGCGGGACGCCCGCCACCTCGTCTGCCACCTCCGCCTTGGTGGCTGCCGGCGCGCCTCCGCCGACCGGGCCTCCGACCGTGGCGGCGGCGGTCCGCCAGTACTTCCTGCCGGTGTTGCGAGGCCCCGGCGGAGCTGCTGGGGGAGCGGCAGGAGGCGCCCGCGAGCTCGGCTACAGGGCGGGGGCTCTCGGGCTGGCCAGAGTCAGCTTCGTCGATCGCAAGCGGGGAACGGACGAGACCGAATCGATCGCACTTCTGGCCATGCCCGACACGGATGGAGCCGTGACCTGGGAGGGGGCGTCCGATCTGGGATTTGACTCGGGGGCTCTGGAGAGCTCGCCGACGCGAGAGGCTCGCTTCGGCCCGCTGCCGGCGCGCTTCAACGACGAACGCGATCTGAAGCGCGTCGGCCGTGAGCTCGCGGATCACCTCTATCGGACGAGGAGGCTCAGAGTGTTGCACTGCTTGTCGCTCGACGAGTACTCGTCCCCCGGAGCCTCGGCCTCGGAATTCGCGCTCCAGTTAAGGCAGGAGGCGAGGGAGGCCCGCGATGAGGAAACCGATAAGATCGTGGAACGTCACGAGAAGCGGCTGCGGCGGCTCCAGGATCGGTTGAGGAGCGCCGAGCTGGCCCTCATGAAGAAGACGGAGACGGCGGCTGCCCGGAAGCGGGAGATGATCGTCTCTGTAGGAGAGTCGCTCCTGGGCGCCTTCCTCGGTCGGCGGACTACGCGAGGCGCATCGACCAGCCTCGGCAAATACAGGCAACAGACAAGCGCCCGGATGGGCGCCGAGGAGGCGGAGGATCGTGTGGAGCGACTGGAGCAAGAGATCTCCGAGCTGCGAGACGATCTCGGTGAAGAGACCGCGGAGATCACGGAGCGCTGGGAGGAAGCTCTAGAGGAGTTCGAGGAGGTGGAGCTGCGTCCTCGACGCGTCGATGTGGATGTGGAGTTGGTCGCCATCGGTTGGGTGCCGCATTGGCTGCAACCCGATGGCCGGGAGGAGCCCGCGATCTGAAAAAAGGGCGGGCCGCCAGCTCAAGTGAGCCGGCGGCCCGCCGGGGTACGCTCCGTCCCAACTCGGCACGACGCCTCTTACGACATCGGTCCTAGGCGAGCGTCTTCAATCTCTCCTGCCGAAGCGGAGCCGCTTGTCGGCTCAGCCTGCGCAGAGGCGATCGCTTGCCCGCGCCGAGCTAGGCTCGGATCTACTCCCATCAGACACAGATCACCTCCTTTTTTGAATTCACATCAAGGGCGACTAAGTCGCACGTATTCTGGGCGTTCGTCACGCTTGCAGCAAGCTGGAGCATCGCCGCCGCCTCTCCGCGGGCCCAGTCGAACAGAAGAACCTAGCCGTCGATATCGCAGGTGTCGGCGCCCCTTCGAGTATCTGCGATCTGGAAAATCCTCCAGCCGTCGCTGCTCCTGAAGAGCTGAAACGCATCGACGCCGCAGTGGCTGAGCTCTTCGTCCAGGTAGAACGCGTACTCGGTCCACACGGTGGCCAGGTTCGCGTCGATGCGGACCTCGACGTTCCACAGCCGCTCGTCCCACACTTCCTCGCGAGGCGTCCCGACCGCCTCGATGAATCGGTCGATCTCGACGGACTGGAGAGCCGGCTGCCCGTCGCGGATGCTGGTGCTCACCAGCCGGGCGTCCGGTGCGAAGGTGCGGCGCACCATGGCGCTGTCGCCCGCCCTCATGCCATCGAACAGTTGCACGACGACCGCTACGACGGCCGACTCAGCAGCATGGCGAGCGGCCTCTTGAGCCGTCGCCGGCGGGGCGAGGCCAACGGCCAGCGTCACGAGAACTAGGGTCGGGCGAAGTGAGCTTTTCATCGGTCTCCTCGGCGGTCGACGTAATCAAGAACGAGCGGTTGTCAGTTTGGCTCGCTCGGTCATGCCCGGCCAGAGCGCCCCGGTGCTTCACTTGCTGACCTCCCCCGATTCGCTTACAAGAGAACGGTCACTCCAAGTCGGGGGTTGCTTTGAATACGGCGAGAGAAAAGACCGACGCACCGACTCCTGCTGGGCTCCTGGCCGGCATGGGCGCCTTCGTGATCGTCGGAATCCCGATGCTCTTCTTCATCTGGCGCTTCGTCAACGAGATACTCTCCGGCCGCTTCAACCTCATGGATGCGGGGCTGGCGCTCGTGTTCCTTATCGTGTTCCTTGGACTCCTCAAAGTGCTCGCTGGACGCGTTCGCGCCTGGGACGCCCAGCTGTCTACATAGCTGTACAGCTGTCCGCAAAGCTGTCTATATAGGCCAAGCGAGCCGCGGGGGCCGCGCGAGGCTCCGGATATCCAGGTGTGCGAACGGATCGGGGGGTATCGATGGTAGAGGAACCCGGAGCTGCTTCGGGAGGTGATTCCGCCGAACCGGACGGTCCCGCAGGGGCCGGCCACGAAGAGGAGCCGGTGACGACCGGCACGCTCTTCATCATGCTCATCTTCCTGATGGCCCTCGCCGCCCTGTGGGCGATCATGTATCTGACCCTGCTCGAACGGTAGAGAGAGTTAAGAGATGAGAGTCCACCAGTACGAAAAGGCGTTTCTCTGGTTGGGAGCGATCATGCTCGTCGTGTTCATGGCGGCGCTGATCGTCACGTCCGTCGCCATGGGCATACACCTGCCCGGACGAGCAGGCGAGGTGGATCCGCTGACGATCAACTCCGTCGAGCCCTTCGACAATCCGGGCGTGCGAGAGACCGGGCCCGGAAGGTACGAGGTAGTCCTGCTCGCGAGCGCATGGTCCTGGAACCCATCGGAGATCCGGGTCCCCGCTGGCTCGGAGGTGACCTTCCTTGCGGCGTCGACCGACGTGATACACGGCCTGCACATCGACCGCACGCGGGTGAACATGATGCTCATCCCGGGACAGATATCGCGGAACACGTACCGTTTCGAGAGGCCCGGCGAGCATCTACTCATCTGCCATGAGTACTGTGGCGCGGGACATCACCTCATGTCCGGAAAGGTGATCGTCGAATGAGTGTCGCAGCCGGTTCCCGGACCGTCGTTCACGATCCCGGCGGATTCGATTTTCCGGAGAACCAGCGGCGTCTCATCCGCTGGACACTCTACATCGGCTATTTCGCTCTCGCGGCGGGCGTGGCGCACGGGTTCGCCCAGGGCCTCTCGTACGCCAACATCGACGTACTCCGGTATTTCCCGGGCCTTCGGGACTACTACCAGGGCCTGACGGCTCACGGCGTCGCGAATGCGCTCTTCTTCACCTTCACGTTTTCCAACGCCTTCCTTCCGTTGCTGACGGCGAGGGCGCTGGGACGGCCCATGATTACGGGCTTCCTGCACGCCACCCTCTGGACGCTGGTCGTCGCGAACATCACCGTCATCTGGGCGGTGACCTCGGGTCGGGCCACGGTGCTCTTCACGGCGTACGCGCCGCTCCAGGCACATTGGGCGTACTACCTGGGCCTCGTGCTGCTGGTGGTCAGCACGTACATCGCATCGGCCCACCTCTACGTCATGCTCGCGCGTTGGCGGAGGGAGAACCCGGGCGAGCGGATCCCGCTCCTCGCCTTCATCTCGGTCATCTCCTACGTGATGTGGGATCTGGCTTCGGTCGGAATCGCGGTCTCCTTCATTGGATTCCTGCTTCCGTGGTCCCTGGGGATACTCGAGCGCACCGATCCGCTGCTCAACCGGACGCTCTTCTGGTTCACCGGACACGCGATCGTCTACGCCTGGCTTCTGCCCGCCTACATCTCGTGGTACGCGCTCGTGCCCCGGCAGACCAACGGCAAGCTGGTGAGCGATCCGCTCACGCGCGTCGTGTTCATCATGTTCCTGCTGCTCTCGATTCCCACCGGCTTCCATCACCAGTACACGGATCCGGGGATCTCCACGAACCTCAAGATGTTCCACGCCGTGCTCACCTTCGGCGTCTTCTACCCCAGCCTCGCCACGGCCTTCTCCGTGGTGGCTGCGATGGAGATCGGTGGCCGGCGCAACGGGGGCGGAGGCCTGCTCGGCTGGATCCGGAAGCTGAGGTGGGACGATCCGTCGTTCACCGCCCAGGTGCTGGCCATGATCACCTTCGTGTTGGGGGGGATCACCGGTCTGATCAACGCCAGCTACCTCGTCAACCAGATCGTCCACAACACGGCCTGGATCCCGGGCCACTTCCACATGACCGTGGGCAGCGCGGTCGCCCTCACCCTCATGGGTGTAGCCTACTGGATCATCCCCTACCTGACCGACCGGAAGCTCTGGGGCCGGAAGTTCGCCGTGTGGCAATCGTGGATCTACACGATAGGCGTGCTGGTCATGGCCCGCGGCCTGATCTCCGGAGGCCTCGAGGGGATGCCACGGCGGACCTTCCGCGTGGCCGCCAACTACGGCCGCGACTCGTGGGAGCTGGCAGGTGCGCTGACGGGAATCGGCGGAACCCTGATGACGGTCGGTGCGGTGATGTTCTTCATCGTCATCGTCATGACCGTCGTTGCCGGGAAAAAGGGAGAGGGTCCCAAGGACATCCCCTTCGCGGAGATCCTTATTCCGGCGTCCCGGGACGGCTGGGACGCGAAGCTGGACCGGCTTCGCCTGTGGACGATCGCTGCCGTCGTGCTCGTGCTGATCGCGTACGCGCCTTTCTTCATCACGTACCTCCCGGCGCGCCTGGTCTCACCCGGCTACAACTTCTTCTGAGGTGAGCCAGGGCGGCTTCGCCGTCGCGGAGCCCGGACGCTACGGCCGCCGCCAGCGGATCGGTCTGGCGTTGGGGCTGGTGGCGTTCGTGGCACTGTTGTTTTCTCCGCCGCCGGAGGGGCTGCCTCTCGTGGCCTGGAGAACGGCCGCGGCCGCTGTGCTCATGGCGATTTGGTGGGTCACGGAGGCGATCCCGATCCCGGCGACGTCGCTCGTGCCGCTCGCTCTCTTTCCTCTCCTCGGCATCGGCTCGATCGACGAGTCGGCGACTCCGTATGCCAACCCGATCATCTTCCTGCTCCTTGGCGGCTTTCTACTGGCGCTCGGCATGGAGCGCTGTGGGCTGCCCCGCCGCATCGCGCTCCGCACGATCGCGGCACTCGGCCATCGGCCGTCGGCGGTGATCGCCGGGTTCATGATCGCGGCGGCGTTTCTGAGCATGTGGGTCGCGAACACGGCCACCGCCATGATGATGCTGCCGATCGGCATCTCGGTCATCGAGTTCTCGCGCCGCGGCGACGGTGGGGAGGCGATCGGAAAGGAGGCCTCGAACTTCGCGACCTCGCTGATGCTCGGGATCGCCTACGCCTGCAGCATAGGAGGTCTGGCGACAATCGTCGGAACTCCGCCCAACGCCTTCGCGGTCGGCTTCCTGCGGGAGACTCACGACATCGACGTCGCCTTTGCGCAGTGGATGCTGTTCGCCCTCCCGGTGGTGATCGTGGGTGTGGGCGTGGCGTACGTCGTTCTCACCCGGTGGGTCTTCCCGACCGGGGACCTGCGCATTCCAGGCGGAAGGGAGTTCATCCGAGGGCGGCTCGCCGAGCTGGGGTCGATGTCCACGGCAGAGCGGCGGGTTTCGGTCGTGTTCGCCCTGACCGCTCTCCTCTGGATCGGTCGGCCCCTGATCGCAGGCGCTCTGCCGGGACTCTCCGACGCCGGGATCGCTGTGGGCGCCGGTCTTGCTCTCTTCATCCTGCCGTCGGGATCCGGAGAAGGGAAGAAGCTGCTCGACTGGGAGTCGGCGCAGGGTCTGCCGTGGGGCGCGCTCCTTCTCTTCGGGGGCGGATTGAGCCTCGCCTCGTCCTTCCAGCGGACCGGGTTGAC
>JBDHIM010000213.1:0-3438 GCA_039587445.1 Gemmatimonadota bacterium | reverse complement strand
CTGCTCGAGCGCACCCGGACCGGCTCCGGTGTTTGGTATCAGAAGGGCCGGGGACGATTCAAGATGGAGTTCGAGGATCCGGTCGGGGACGTCATCGTTGCGGACGGCACCTATATCTGGCTCTACTACCCGACGACGAATCCGGGTCAGGTCATCCGCTCCACGATCGAGGCGAGAACGACCGGCGCACACATGGTCGATCTCCAGGGACGGATCTTCGAGGATGCGAAGACGATCTACGATGCGGCATCCCTACCGGCGGGTGCGCGTTTGGGTGGATGCCGAGAACTACCTGGTCAGGAAGTTCGAGATCATCGAAGAGAACGAGACCGTCCGCACCGTGGAATTGGGACGGTTGGAGCCCGACGCTCCAATCCCGGACTGGTATTTCCAGTTCGATGCCCCCCCGAACGTGGATCTCTTCCAGGGATGAAGCTCGGCCTGGTCAGCCTGGGCTGCGATAAGAACACGGTCGACTCAGAGCGAATTCTCGCCACGCTCAAGGCCTGTGGCGCCGAGACGACGCGAGATCTCGACGAAGCCGAAGTCGTGCTGATCAACACCTGCGGGTTCATCGACGCCGCGAAGCAGGAATCGATCGGGGCGATTCTCGAGGCGTCCAGACTCAAGAAAGACGGGGCCTGTAAGGCCGTGGTGGCTGTGGGCTGTCTGGTCGAGCGGTACAGAGAGGAGCTTGAGGCCGAGCTTCCCGAAGTGGACCTCTTCCTTGGCTTACGAGACCTCGACCGCCTCGTGCCCTCCCTTCAGCGGCGCGGCTTACTCTCCTCCTCCCGCTCCGCTCACCCGGGCGAGCGCCTCCCGCTCGAGGGTAGCCCTCACGTGCGCTATCTGAAGGTCAGCGAGGGGTGCGATCACGGATGCGCGTTCTGCGCGATTCCCCTGTGGAGGGGTCGGCATCGTTCGTTCGAAACGGAGCAGCTGGTCGCCGAGGCCCTGCGTCTTGAGGCGCAGGGAACCGTGGAGCTGAACCTCGTTGCCCAGGATCTCGCGCACTACGGCCGTGAGTACCGGGACGGCACCGACATCTCGACGCTGGTCGCGCACCTGGTCGAAGCGACCGGGATTCCCTGGATCCGTCTGCTGTACATTTACTCTGCCGGCCTGCGCGAGCCGCTGATTCGGCTCATGGCCTCGGAACCGAGGATCCTTCCTTACATCGACATGCCGATCCAGCACTCAAGCGACCCGGTGCTGGAGCGAATGCGAAGACCCGAGCGGCAGGCCTCGCTGAGGGAGAAGATCGCGTGGCTCCGCGGCGCCGTGCCGGGACTGATCCTGCGCACCACCGTGCTCGTCGGCTTTCCCGGGGAAACGGATGACGACTTTCGGGCTCTGCTCGACTTTCTGGAGGAGATCCGATTCGAGCGGCTGGGTGCCTTCGCCTTCTCGCCGCAGGAGGGCACGCGGGCGGCGGAGATGGAGGAGGCCTTCGTCCCCGGGAGCTTGGCGCGCGCGCGGCTCGAGGAGCTGCTGGAGGTGCAGCGGGCGATCTCGGCCGAGCTGATGGCGGGCGAGGTCGGCAAGCAGCGGACGGCGATCGTGGACGAGCCGACCGCAGCGGCGGGCATCGCGATCGGTCGGATCGCCGGTCAGGCGGACGACGTGGACGGAGTTACGCATCTGACGGCTGCCGAGCCTCTCGAAGCAGGTCAGATCGTTGAGGTGGTCGTGACCGATGCGCATGACTTCGACCTTTCGGCGCAGGTCGTGAGAGTCCTTCGGAGCGCACCGGCAGAGGCAGGCCGGGCGAACGGGCGCCCTGGCCGCCGCCGCCTCCCGGTCGCGGCGCTCGGGCTCGAGACGGCGTGGGGACGATAGTCGCCTCGGGCCTGTGGGAGCGTGCCCGGCGGGTGTTGCCCGGCGGCGTCAGCTCGCCCGTGCGCTCCTTCCGCTCGGTGGGCGGAGAGCCTTTCTTCTCGGATCACGGCGAGGGAGCATTCCTGCATGACGTCTCCGGCCGCCGTTACATCGACTACGTCCTCTCCTGGGGTCCTCTCATACTCGGCCATGCTCACCCAGAGGTCGTCGAGGCCGTCCGGCGCGCCGCTGGCTCGGGGCTGACCTTCGGAACACCCGCGCCGGCGGAAGTGGAGCTGGCCGAGCTGCTCGTCGAGCTCGTACCCTCGGTGGAGATGGTACGCTTCGTCAGCAGCGGTACGGAAGCGACGATGTCCGCCGTTCGATTGGCCCGAGGCGCGACGGGTCGCGATCGAATCCTCAAGTTCGACGGTTGCTACCACGGCCACGCCGACTCCTTTCTCGTCCAAGCGGGCTCGGGGGTGGCCACGCTCGGGCTTCCCGACTCGCCGGGTGTTCCGGGCGCGCTCTCAGCGCTGACGAGCTCGGTCCCCTTCAACGATCTAGAGGCCGTCGAGTCCGTCTTTGGGCGCTTTCCGGGCGAGATCGCGGCGGTGATCGTCGAGCCGGTCATGGGCAACGTGGGTCTGATCGAGCCCGCGGAAGGATTCCTCTCCGGCCTGCGTGAGCTTACCCGAGCCCAAGGCTCGCTACTCGTTTTCGATGAGGTGATGACGGGATTCAGGGTGGCCCCGGGCGGCGCGCAGGAGCGCTACGGGATCGACCCCGATCTCACGACGTTGGGCAAGGTCGTCGGCGGAGGTCTACCGGTCGCCGCCTTTGGCGGAAGACAGGCGATCATGGAGCAGGTGGCGCCCACCGGCCCTGTCTACCAGGCGGGCACTCTGAGCGGCAATCCGTTGGGCATGGCCGCCGGGCTCGCGCAGCTTCGCGTATTGGAGCGCGACCGGCCCCACGATCGCTTGGAGCGCCTGACCGGCGAGCTTGTCGATGGGATCGTACGGGCGGCCACGGAGCGCGGGCTCCCGGTCTCGGGGACCCATGTGGGCTCGATGTGGGGCGTCTTCTTTACGAATGGACCGGTCACGGACTATGCCGGCGCGAAGCTGACCGACGCGGAGTTCTTCTCCACCTACTTTCGCGAGTGCCTGAAGCGGGGCGTGTTCTTCGCTCCGTCTCCCTTTGAAGCCGGTTTCATGTCGACCGCGCACCGACGCGAGCACCTCGATATGACGCTGACCGCCGTCGGCGAGGCGATGGATGCGGCACTGGCGGGCTGACTCCTCCCGAGCTGGGCGGCCGGTCGCGTCGTCTCCCGGACTGGCGGCCGCCGGGCCCAGAGCCATTTGGCTCGCGATGACCGGGCTCGCAGTCTTCGGCTGGTCCTGTGCCGGAGGCCCGCCTCCGGATCCGCCGATTCCCGACGAGCCTCCGGGAGGCGAGCCTCGGCGCGCGGAGCCTCCGCCGGTCGACCCGCGCGCTGCTCCGCCGCCGGCCGGACCCTCGGCCGCAACGCCCATCGACGAGCTCATCACCTCGGAGCCGTTGATTCGCGTCGGGATCGAAGTCGGCATGCCGTCGGCGGTGATCATGTCGACG
>JBDHIM010000212.1:0-3191 GCA_039587445.1 Gemmatimonadota bacterium | reverse complement strand
ACGACCGTTGCTTTCGTGGTTACGTCAGATACGCTCGAGGCCATAGACCTCGGCATCGACAGACATCGGCTCGACGTGGCCGTCGAGTTTGCTCGCTCAGCCCTCGGACGCCCTGCCAGCGCAGGCTCCCGTCGGACCTGGCGCAGCCCCATGCGGCAGCTTCACGCGCGGCTCGTGGAGCCTCTCGAGCGCACAGGCCTGCTCCGTGGGAAAACGGCGCTGCGGATCGCTCCCCACGGGATGCTGCACTATTTGCCGTTTCAGGCGCTCCTCCGAGGCGACATGGCCGACGAGTTCCTCGCTGAGCGCTACGAGATCACCTACGTGCCCTCCGCGTCGGTGTGGCTGCAGCTCGATGCCACGTCCGAATTCGATCGACCAGACCCGCATGGCACGGGCCCAACTCGGGTGCTGGCGCTCGCGCCTGAGCCAAGCCTACTTCCGGGCTCGCTCGAAGAAGCGAGTGCGATCGCCGGCCGATTCCCAGCAAGCGCTACCGTGCTCGTCGGGCCGGAGGCCACGGAGAGCCGCTTCCGTGACGCGGTGAGCTCACACGACGCACTGCACCTCGCCAGCCGTGGCGTTCTCAACAAGGAAAACCCGCTCTTCTCCTACATCAAGCTCGGCGAAGATGCGGATTCCGACGGCCGTCTTGAAGTCCACGAGGTCTTTGGCCTCGACCTTCAGGCCCTCACGGTTGTTCTGAGCGCCTGCGAGACGGCGCTTGGGTCCGGAGCTTTCTCGGACGTACCACCAGGCGATGACTGGGTGGGGCTCGTGCGCGCGTTCCTGTTCGCCGGCGCCTCTAACGTCGTCGCCTCACTGTGGCGCGTAGACGATCGGGCGACGGCACTTTTGATGGAGCATTTCTACACGGGTCTCTCGGCCGGGCTGGCGCCTGGCGAGGCGATGGCCGCGGCGCAGCGCGCGACGCTAAGGGATGCCGAAACCGCGGATCCGTTCTATTGGGCCGGCTTTACACTGAACGGCAGGGGGTACTGATGAACGCGGGCAGCAGCACCGACACAGCGTCCAGGCACCCACCGGCGCGACGCACTTGGCGAGGGACAAACGTGGCGCTCTGGATCGCCTTCTGGGCCACCATGGTTGCGGGGTGCGGAGGCGATGCCCAAGGACCCGTCGGCCCTACGCCTCCTCCCCCACCGCCACCGAGTGGGGACGTTTCCCCCGTCTCTCTCAGCGAACCGGTGCTCCGAGCACAGGGCGAACTGGTATACGTGTCGGCGCTGCCGGGCGACCTTCCGCTCAGTAGCGATATCGTGACGATCCGAAACCCCGCGAACGGTGCGGAGGATTGGGATGCAGTCGTCGAGGGAGGCTTCGACCCGGTGCCAATCGCGGCAGAGGTTGGCGGCACACTCGAGATCACCGTTCTGGGAGCCAATGGGACACTGGACGTCCTGTCTGCCGCCGTGCCCCTTTTTCGGGCGTTCGGGTTTGTGCGCTCCAGGCCCCCACGCGGCCAGACCGCCGTGCCGCTGAACAAGGTGATCGTGATCGTGTTCAACAAGCCCCTCGATCCGCTCACGGTGACCGAAGAGACGGTTCAGCTGCTACGCGGTCCCGATGCCGTGGCAGTGGAGCGACGGGTGCGCGAGGATGGCGTGAGCGTAGAACTCGCTCCTCTCGCTCTGCTGGAGCCCAACACCGAGTACACGATCCTGGCGACGACCGGAGTGGCGGACGTCACCGGAAGCGCGCTCGAGACCGAGGTCTCCAGCACGTTCACGACGGGCCTGACAACCTCGACCATCGTGTTCGCGCGAAGCGTCAGAGGCCCGCAAGGAGTGTGGGCCGTGAATCCGGATGGCTCGGATCTGCGGCCGATCGTCCTGAACGGGGCCGTCTTCCTTGATGGGCTAGCCGTGTCCCCGGACCTACAGAAGATCGCGGCGGAGAGCGGTCCGATGTTCGAGGTGCCGGGCCCGCCGATCACCAATATCGATATCGTCGTGATGGACGCGGACGGCCGGAACTGGGTGAACCTCACGGACCACCCTGCGGCGGATGCGCGGCCGAGATGGTCTCCGGACGGTACACGGATCGCCTTCAGCAGTGACCGCACCGGCGATTGGGAAATGTTCGTGATGGACGCGGACGGGTCCGGCATCATCAACCTCGGCCCAGGTCTTGTGGAGGATTGGTCTCCCGACGGCAGCCGCATCCTCTACTCCGATGCAAATCGGGGGGACTTGTGGATCATGAACGCCGATGGCTCCGGCCGCTTGAAGATCGTGGAGGACGCCGCACTCGGGAGGGGCGCAAGCTGGTCGCCCGACGGGTCGAGGATTGCATTCACCCGGACGGTGGGACCCGTGTACTGCGTGGCCAACCCGACGTGGGGCACCGGGCCGCGGGAGATGGACATCTTCGTAATCGACGTGGATGGGAGTGGAGAGAGAAACGTCACCGACAAGCCTGGTCAGGAGTGGTGGCCCAGCTGGTCTCCCGACGGCACCCGACTCGTCTATGTGGAATGGTACGCCACAGACGCCTTTCTCCACGTCTGCGGCAGCGACCGTCTCTCCATTATCAACGCCGACGGCACCGGATACGCGCCGCTCACAGAGGATGGCGGGCAGCTCGACGAGTGGCCCGTGTGGGGTCCATAGGACGGCATGGAATGCAGGAAACGGTGACAGTTATCAGGCGCTACTAATGTCACTGTCTGCTTCAGTTGATCGGCGACTTCTCCGACCGTTGAGCGCCGATTCCCTTCCCCTGCGCGCGTCAGCGCCGGTGGGCGCGCGTGAGCGCTGGCACTGCCGCTGGCCGTAGCTGCGGCCCCGACGTGAACGAAAACGCCAAGTCCTGCCCTCAGTGCGATCCGCCCCTCCCCGCTGAGGAGAATACTGCCAAGAGTCTATCGGGCGAATCCTCAACGTGTGCTATAGTGACTATGTTAGCAGCGATAGTCCCCCCCCTTGAGCGGAGGTCTTCCATGAAGGTACCAGTCGCCGTTCTTGCCCTTGCGAGCCTGATCATTTCCGCCCCCGCCTGTGCGCCGGCCGCCGACGAGGAACCGGCCGGCGACGAAGCCGCTGCCGCAGCCGATGTGCCGTCCGCCGAAGCGGGGATCGCGGAAGCGGACGCCGCGTTTGCGGCTGCATGGGACGCCGGCGATGGAGCCGCGATGGCGGCCCTCTACACGGATGATGCGATCGTGCTGC
>JBDHIM010000211.1:0-3191 GCA_039587445.1 Gemmatimonadota bacterium | reverse complement strand
TCCGTCTGCAGCTTTAGGATCTCGGGTGCCATCTGGCGTAGCGAGTCCAGCACCTCCTCGGGCCGGACGCGCACGTCCGACTCCAGCGAAGCCAGGATCGCATTCGCCGCAGCCGCCCCCTGCCGGACGACGTCGACGCAACGAGTCAAATCGGTGAGATCGCCGACGCGAAGGCCGATTCGAGCGGCCTTGTCCCGATACGCCGGACCGATTCCCCGGCCGGTGGTGCCGATCGCCTTCCCGCCGCGAGTGGCCTCTTGCGCGGCATCGAGCTGCTTATGGTAGGGAAGGACCAGGTGCGCCCGGCTGCTGATCCCGATCCGGCCCTCCAGGTCCAGGCCACGGTCGATGAGCGCGTCACGCTCCTCGAGGAAGGTCCACGGATCTACGACGACGCCGTTGCCGAGCAGGCAGCGGACATCCGGGTAGAGGACGCCCGAGGGAATGAGGTGGAGGATGAACTCCTCGTCGCCGACGTGGACGGTGTGACCGGCGTTCGCGCCCCCCTGGTAGCGGGCTACAATAGTGGCCTGCTCGGCCAGGACGTCGATGATCTTGCCCTTCCCTTCGTCTCCCCACTGCGCCCCGACTACTGCGACGCAGCGGGCGCCATCACCGAACACGCTCACCTCCCGCCGCCGTGGCGGCCTCGGGTTCCTTGGTGGTGCTGGAGGACAGCAACGCGGCCCGTGCCAGCGCCGCCCGCACCTTCTCGCGCACCTCGGCTTTCGGGGATCGCAGCGGCGGACGCGGGTCTCCGCCCCGGTAGCCCAGCAGGTCCAGGGCGTGCTTGATGCCGGGTACGCCCGTTCCGCCTACCACGGCTCGGTTGAGCGGACCGAGGATCTCCTGCGCCCGTCCGGCCTCGGAGGCTCGACCCGCCTTCCAGGCCTCGACCACAGAACAGCTTTCGGCGGGCGCCATCAGCGCGACAGCCAAGACCCCACCCTTCACACCTAGCTCGAGACCCGCGTACAGGTGCGAGCCGCTTCCGACGAGCACTGACGCGCGGTTGGCGCATGCCTCGGTCAGCGCCCCGAGGTTCTTGAGATCACCGGAGGAGTCCTTGATACCTAAGATGTTCGGATGCTCGACCAGCCGATGAACCAGATCGGGCACCAGATCAACGGGCACGAACTTCGGTACGTGGTACAGGATCACGGGCACGGGCGACCCGTCGGCTACCGCAAGGAAATGCTCCCGCAGGGCCTCCGGCGTCATCTGGGCCCGAAAATAGGAGGGAGGCCGCACCAATACCGCTTCTGCGCCTCGCTCTGCCACTATCCGGCACGCGCTAACGGTGCTCCGAGTGGCTTCCATGCCGGTGCCGGCTACGAGGAGAACCTCCTCCGGCAGGGCCGTGCGACCCAGGTCCACGAGTCGCGCCAGCTCTTGCAGCTCCAGTAGCGGCGCCTCTCCCGTGGAGCCTCCGACGACGACCCCCGCGATCGGATGCACTGCCCACCTCCGCAGATTGGCCGTGAACGCCTCGGCGTCCAGGTCGAAGGTCTGCGCCTGAAACGGAGTGGTGACCGGGAGGAAGATACCGCTCAGCATCCTGGAACCGTCGGCGCGAGCTTCCATTCGGACTCACTCATCGCCCGGAAAGTAGTCGCGGGACACGAAGTCTGGGTCCTCTGCCGGCGGCTCCTCGGTGGCGAGCGTCTGCAGGTGGAGCTCGAAGTCTGCAGGGTTGCTTGCGACCTGCTTCGCCGCATCGAAGCCCACCGCCGATCCCTTGACCAGTCTCGTCAGGTGCTGGTCGAAGGTCTGCATGCCGTAGGCATCTCCGTCCTGCATAAGACGCATGATCGTCTGTTGGACTTCGCCCTGAAGGATGGCGTCACGGACCGCGGCCGTACCGATCAGCACCTCGACTGCGGGGATCCTGCCGCCGTCCAACCGAC
Organism: Gemmatimonadota bacterium; assembly: GCA_039587445.1. GTDB lineage: Bacteria > Gemmatimonadota > Gemmatimonadetes > Palauibacterales > Palauibacteraceae. Next base: position 1,284 of record JBDHIM010000211.1, on the reverse strand, counting down.
TGAGGAGCCTCTGCGAGACGATGGCCCGCAGGCTGTCGGCGAGGCGGCGGCGTACGAGCCCCTCCTTGAAATCCGGAAACATCGCGAGGATGTGCGTGATCGCCCCGATCGCCGTGTTGGCGTGCATCGTCGATATCACCAGGTGACCTGTCTCGCTCGCCTCGAAGGCCGTCTCGAAGGTCTCGACGTCCCTCATCTCACCGATGAGAATCACGTCCGGGTCCTGCCGGAGAGCCGATCTCAGCCCGGTCCGAAACGACTCGGTGTCGTGCTCGACCTCACGCTGAGTGACGGTGCTCTGGATGTTCTCGTGCCAGTACTCGATCGGATCCTCGAGGGTGATGACGTGCTTCATCCGGTTCCGGTTGACCCAATCGATCATCGCCGCCTGCGTGGTGCTCTTCCCCTGACCGGTAGCGCCCGATACCAGCACGAGCCCATCGGGCTGGTCGGCAATATCGGCGAGCACGTCCGGCAGGCCCAACTCCTCGAAACCGGGGACCTCCCAGGGGATCACACGCATCACGATCATGAAGGAGCCGCGCTGCCTGAGGATGTTGACGCGAAAGCGCGCCACGTCCGGCAGCTCCCAGGCGAAGTCGTGGTCGGTGATCTCGTCGATCCTGTCCCTGAGGGCCTGATCCGGGAGGAGCGTTAAAGCGAGGTTGTGCACTTCCTCGTCCGTGAAGGGTTCCTCGGAAAGCTTGACCAGATCGGCCTTGATACGGGCTCGGAAGACGTCGCCCGCCTTGATGTGCAGGGTGGCGGCGCCCTTGTCGACGGCCGCTCTAATGAGATTCTCCATCATGGGATGATCGCCTCTTCGGGAGGTCCGGGCAGATGGCGGCGGGATCTCACGTCGTCAGTACCCGAGGCGCTTGTCGACCAGATTCTCGAGCGGGAGGTCCGCCAGGTAGTTGCCGATGTTCCGGATCATCAGCTCCGTCTGGCGATCCCAGAACCGCTGGGACGTTCCGCCGATGTGTGGTGTGATAAGAACGTTGTCCAGCTCCCATAGTGGGCTGTCCGGAGGTAGCGGCTCCTCGCGAAACACATCGAGTCCGGCACCGCGCAGCCGGCCTGCGCTCAGTGCGGCAGCCAGCGCCTCTTCGTCAAGGATGCGCCCGCGCGCGACGTTGATCAAGACGGAGGAACGCGGCATCAGGGCCAGCTCCCGCTCGCCGATCAGGCCCGTCGTCTCGGAGGTCTCCGGCACGGTAAGGACGACGTAGTCGCTTCCGCACAGGAGCTCTTCCAGGCCGCTCGCTCCGGAGATCCGCTCCA
>JBDHIM010000210.1:0-3194 GCA_039587445.1 Gemmatimonadota bacterium | reverse complement strand
TCGGGAGGGCCCTCTTCGCCCGCGTGCGCGACCGTCAGGAAGCCTTCTTCCCTGGCCCGGTCGAAAACTCGTGTGAAGCGCGATGGCGGATTGCCGAGCTCGGAGGAATCGAGTCCGACGCCGACGATGGCATCCCGATGAGGTAGGGCCTGCTCGAGCGTCGCCATCGCCTGCTCGGGGCTGAGGTGACGCAGGAAGCAGAGGATGAGCCGCGATGTGATGCCGAGCTCGGCGTCGGCGGCGTCCAGGGCCGAGCAGATGCCCTCGAGCACCACCTCGAACGGCACCCCGCGCTCCGTGTGAGCCTGCGGGTCGAAGAAGATCTCCGCGTGCACCACGTTGTCGCGGCCGGCCCTCTCCAGATACGCCCGCGTCAGGTCGTGGAAGTCCTCTTCCTTCTGCAGGACTCGGGCGCCCGCGTAGTAGATCTCCAGAAACGACTGCAGGTCGGCAAACTCGTACGCCGCCAGGGCTTCCTCGACGGTGGCGTACGGCAGGGACACCCCGTTGCGCTCGCCGAGCGTGAGCATCAGGTCGGGCTCGAGCGTGCCCTCGATGTGTACGTGGAGCTCCGCCTTCGGGAGCTCGCCTACGAGATCGCTCGACATCGCACGGCCCGTTCGGATAGGAGTGAAACGAAAGGCGGGGACGCCCGGTGGACGCCCCCGCCATGATGAGGCACCGATCGCTCGGCCGAGCCGGTCAGGCGCTGGCGCTCCAGAAGCCTTCGAGCGCCGAGCCGTCCGGAGAGGCCCGCAGCTTGTCGAACGCCCGGTTCCGGATCTGGCGGATGCGCTCGCGGGTGACGCCGAGCAGGGAGCCGATCTCCTCCAACGTCATCTCTTCGCCGTCGTCGAGGCCGTAGTAGAGCACGAGGATCTTCCGTTCACGCTCGGTGAGGAACCTCTCGAACATGCGCTCCAGAAACTCGCGTCGCGCCTGCGCCTCGACATCGACCTCGATGTCCTCGTCGTCCATCCCGGAGAACCGCTCCCCGAACGAGGCGCTGTCGCGATCCGAGCGATCGAGCGGAGCGTCCAGGCTGAGCTCCGCAGACGCCACCCGACGGAGCGCCCGAACCGTCTCGACCGGCTCCTCCATCTCCTCGGCGATCTCGCGGTCGGTCGGTGTGCGTCCGAGCTTCTGCGTCAGCATCGTCTCGGTCCGGGAGAGCTTCACCAGATTGGAGTTCTGGTTGAGCGGGATGCGGACCGACCGGGTCTGCTCGGCAAGCGCCTGCAGCACCGTCTGCCGGATCCACCACACGGCATAGGAGATGAACTTCACGCCCTTGTCGGGATCGAACTTCTTGACGGCCTTGAGAAGGCCCTCGTTACCGATGCAGACCAGCTCGGCCAGGTTGAGGCCCCGGCCCTGGTATTTCTTAACGTAGGAGATCACGAAGCGCAGATTGGCCGTGACGAGCCTCTCGGCGGCCGCGCGGTTCCCCACGCGAGCCTTCCTCGCGATCTCACGCTCTTCCTTGGGGTCCGCGATCAGCGGATAGCGTTCGACATCCTGCAGGTATTGATCGAACGAATCGAGATTACGCGAGTCGAAGAACATCTGCCCTCGGCACTTGGTGTGGCTGGAGTTCGTGGCAGCGGAAAGCGCCGCGACCCTCTATATGCAGCGAACGGGTCATCCCTTACATGGCTCCTGAGCGTGGGAGCTTACTACAGACCGACCAGAGCGAAGTTCCTGCCTAGCCGAGGCTCCCGATCTGCTGTCGTATCCACTCCTCATCGTCCTCGCTCAGACCTCCGTCTGCGTCCGGAGAGGTCGGCTCGGCGGCCCTCACCTCTTCGGTTGGTGCGGCATCGGCGACCGGCGCTTCCAGCTCCGCGAGGCTTGCCTCCGGTCCTGGCGCTGTGGCGCCGGTCCAGCGCCTGATCCGGTAGTAGAGAAACACGCCACCGAAGAGCAGCGCGGCAGCGGGCAGCAGGTACACGAGCAGGTTGATCCCTTTCGGCTCGGGCTTCAGCAGGATCCAGTCTCCGTACCGGCCCACGAAGTACGCTCGCACCTCCTCCGGCGTCTCGCCGCTGGCGAGGCGGTCGCGTATGACAGACTGCATCTCCCGCGCCAATCCGGAGGAGGATTCGAGGACCGACTGATTTCGGCAAACGGGACAGCGCAGCTGCGCGGCCACTTCTGCGCTCAGCTGGTCGACTTCGGCCGCCGACATCCCCCCTTCCTGCGTCCCGGCCAAGACGGATTCCGGAGCGACTACGAGGAACAGGAAGACCAACGGCGCGAATCGCCTCATGCGCCGCCCACCGAGAGGAGTGAATCGACCTTCGTCTGCAGGATCTCCCAGCTCAGTGGGCCGATGTGCTTGTATGCGATCCGTCGCTCGGCATCGATGAAGAACGTCTCCGGGACGCCGTACACACCGAAGTCGATCGCCGTGCGGCTCCCCGGGTCGAGCACGGTCGCCCACTCGCCTCCGAAGCGCCGCATGAAGCGCTCAGCGCCCGCGGGCGTGTCCTGGTAGAGGACGCCGAGGACCCGGACATTCGAGTCGTCGTAGACCTCGGTCGCACGGACCAGCGCGGGGTGTTCCTGCCGGCAGGGAATGCACCAGGACGCCCAGAAGTTCAGGACCACGACCTGCGCGTCCAAACCCGCGAGCGTCAGTGAATCCCCGGCCATCGTCTCGAGGCGGAACTCCGGCGCCGCTTCGCCGACGATCGCCGAAGGCAGAACCTGCACATCGCGGGTGAGGCCGAAGGCGAGCAGGGCCAGCGCGGGGATCGGGAGGATCGGGATCAGCCAGCGGCCGAAGCGTTTCACGACCCGTGTTCCTGCCTGCCCACGGTCACGGCCTCCTCCCCACGCTCGGCCTCGCTGTCAGCGGTTGCCGGCGGATCGGCCATCGGGGCCGAGCCGGCCAGGTCAGCCGCCAGCTCGGGCAGGTAGGCCGGCCGGCCGTGGGGCCAGATCGCGATCAGAGCGCCGATCCCGACGATGAGACCGCCGATCCAGAGCCATGCCACCGCCGGGTTCACGATCGCACGGAGCGTGGCGTGCTCCCCCTTCTCCGGCTCGAACGCCATGAGCGTGAGGTAGAGGTCCTTCGACAATGACGTCTCCACGGCAGGCGTCGCGATCGGCTGCTGCGAGGTCGGATAGTAGTTGAGACGCGGTTGCTGCACGCCCAGGTAGCGGTCCCCTTTCCACGCCTGGAAATT
>JBDHIM010000048.1:0-17743 GCA_039587445.1 Gemmatimonadota bacterium | reverse complement strand
TACCGATCGACACCCGGTCCAACACCGCTCCGTGCATCACCACCGACGAATTGCCCACCGGCACCCGCAACACCGTCGTCGGCTCTACCTGCTGCGCCGATAACGGCTGCGGAACGACGAGCGGGTGGCCGATGGCGAGGAAGGTCCCCGCCACCGCCGCGATACCGAAACGGCAAACTGCGCCTCGCGTCCGATTCATGACTGAATCCTTTGTCAGTTCACCGATTTGAGGGCGGGACATTAAGCACACCGTTTCGGTCTTGAATTCCACGAAATCGTTCGTCTGCTAGCCGGCCTACGAGCCTTCGGGCGGCCGGTCAACGCTCTGTACCGCGCGCTCCGGGCCACGGTAAACCTCGACGCTGATCGCCGCCGGGACCGAGCGTCCCGCGCGGACGACCTTCTGCTGCCGAAGCAAACCCCCCGGCCGCACGCCCGGCGTATCGACCGTGTCGAGATCGAGCGTGTTGCGGAGGGCCAGCTGAATCCGGCCCTTCGAGGTGGCCAGCGTGAGCTTCTCCGCATCCGCCGGTCCAACGAGGAGCGTCACGACCGGTACCGTTATCGGCTCACCGTCCGTGTCTCGCTCGATAGCCTGGCCGGCCGTTAGGACCACGACATTCTGCAACACGATCTGCGTGATCGCGTCGGGCACCCCCGCGACCTGATCCAGCGTCACCAGCACGTCCACTCGGGTGCCGGGAAGTGTGAAGCCCGCCACGCCGATCACCTGATCCACCTTCACGCTCATCGCACGCATACCTGCGGGGATCACGATCGGAAGACCGCCTCCGGCCTCCTTCAGCGCCAGCTTTCCGGAGAGAAGCGGCTCGTTCAGCTTGACCGGATGGATCACCCCACGCCCCACGACCTCCGCCGGCGTGCTGCTGTAGCCCTCCGGAAGCATGGTTGACGGCCACTCGGCCAGCCGAATGTCATCGGCCGTGAGCGTGTGTCCGACGTCCATGTCATGGGCGGCGACCACCACGTGGGCCGTCGGCGCTTCCGTGGCCTGAACCACGACCGGGCCGCGGTCGCGGACTACGTTGAAGGCCAGATAGGCTGCCAACGCCGCCGCTACGAGCGCCATGAGAAATACGATCCCGACTTTAGTACGCATGATGGTCCCTGCCTGCCTATTCGTTTCGCATGATGGATGTGGACGAGAGCGTCACTTTAGTGAAGCCGCCTTGGCCACAACCGAAGACCGAGCACATCAGGTCTACGATCGGCCCCAGAAAGACGAAGTTATAGTCATACTGGATGGTCACGGTGTCGGCGCTGGCGGAGTAATTCGGGTCTCCGAAATCCAAGATCGCCAGCGTGACCGTCGCCGAGTCGGCGTACAGTCCACTGCCGTTCAAGCGATCATCTATGACCGAATCCACGATAGTCGCAGTGCTTGACGGCAGTACCGCTATGCGGGCCCCTTCGCGAGCCGTGTTCGTGATCAGCTGGTAATGCCGCCACGCGTTGCCGAATTCGACGATCCCGAAGACCAGAACGAGCAGCATGGGCAGCACCAGCGCGAACTCGATCAGCGACTGACCGCTGCTGCCTCCCGCTCGCGAGCGCCTCCGGCGCGTCGACCATTTCCTGTTAGTCATCGGGCGAGTACCTCCATAAACGACCATCCCGGAATCGTCGTGTAGACGAACCAGGCGGCGAGCGCCCCGGCAGATATTGCCACGCCGTACGGAACCGTGATCACGGCCGGCGAGTGAATCGTAAGTGGCACGTCCCCGTCTCCCTTCCAACCGGAGAAGTTGCGGAGACCGAACGTGCTGAAGAGGATTCGGAAGTTCACGAACGTCTGTGTTAGTGCCCGACGCCGCACGATCATGACGATCGCCATCATCGCGCCGAAGAGCGCCGTGATCAGCAAGGCGAAGAAGAGCCGGCTCGGTCCGAGGAAGGCACCGACCGCGGCGAGAAACTTGAGGTCTCCCCCACCCAGGCCGCCGATGAGAAAGAAAGGAAGCGCCAACAGGCTCGCCAAGAGCGCGCCGGTCAGGCCCGCACCGACCTCCCCGAAACCGCCTGGCACACGTAGTAGCAGAGCCGCCGCGAATGCGCCGACCGTCAGGAGATTGGGTATCCTGCGCTCCCTCAGGTCGAACCAGGCGGCCGCCACGCAGGTGGCCAGCAGGGCAACGGTGGTCAACAGAGTCGGCATCTCCATCATCGGCCTCACGCCTACGAACCGCTGTCCAGCGTCGCGCCTGCGGCGGAGAATGCCGCGTTGATGTTCTGCGCCAGGATCGACATTCCGGCCGTCACGGCCAACGCGATCAGCGCGACGAGCAACACGTACTCCGTCGTGTCCTGCCCGGAGTCGTCGCTCCAGAGCGCTTTCATAAGAGACTGCATTCCATGCCTCCTAGCTGGCCATCGAGTCGCCCATCCGGGCCGAAACGACGAGCTAGCGTTCACAAGAGAGAGAGAGACTGTGTATGGGGCATGTTCCGGCCCCATACACGCGCCCTCGGTTACGAGCTGACGTAGGACGCTCCTCCGATCTCGTCACCGCCAACGCGATCAGCGCGACGAGCAACACGTACTCCGTCGTGTCCTGGCCGGAGTCGTCGGTCCAAAGAGCCTTGAGAAGATCGTGCATTCTGAGTCTCCTTCTAGCTGATTGCGTCGAATTCGCCCGAAGGAGCAAAACGACACGTAAGTGTTTACAGGAGTTAGCGTGTGTATGGAGCAACATCCCGATTGTATGGGGCAAAACCCGGCCCCATACACACGCCCTCGGCTACGAGCTGACGTAACCGTCCAGAATCGAGCCGGTCTCACTGAATGCCGTGTTGATGTTCTGCGCCAGAACGACGAGCAACACGTACTCCGTCGTGTCCTGTCCGGACTCATCGGTCCAGAGCGCTCTGAGAAGAGCCTGCATCACTACCTCCTACGGCCCAACGGCCTTTGGGTTGATCGAGTGCGTGGTAGAGCGGTCGAAACCTGTGTCATCCACCCGCGCTCCTTTCGCAGCCAATCTCGCCGGGGCCAATCCCCGGTTCACGAGCTGGCGGTCTCCGGCAACGAAGCATCCGTGCCAACCCGCGATTTGTCGTCTCCCTCCCTCAACTCCCTGGCGATATAATGCGTGTATCCATATATCATATAAGCGTTTATATACAGATGCGGCAGCTGTCGCGAGCTTCATGTCGGGCGTGTACGGCCGCCCGTTCACGTCTGGCGGGCGCCAGACCTGTGGCCGTTGTTCCACTGCTAGGCGCTTGACTGTGGGACTGAGCCCACATAGAAACTCTGGGCCGCCGAGTCGTTGCCTGAAAACACCAGCGACACCCCGTCGCATGGCTTGATTCTTGGCCTCTTCGACGATACGCCTTGTCAGTTGAAACCCGGCCGATGCGGCTATCCTGGACATAGGATCGCGTCGGTGTGGCACCTGATCTACGCTGCGGCGCGCTTCGCAACGGTAGCCCTCCTCCAAGGCAAAGACCGTTGCTGTCTGGAGACAGTGGGGGTCTGGATACTACCCGCCGCGGTGGAGGCGAGCAAGTCGGCGAAGGAGCCGGCCGCGGAGAGCGGAAAGGGGATCGCCGCGTGCGTAGGCGGCGCAAAACTGATGTTATGGCAACAAGTTAGCTATGGGAAGCACATTCCTCGACCATTGTAGGAGACGGCAGGCGGCTCGGTCGCCGTCAAGCGTTCGCCCGGAACCCACCCGCCTCTGACGAAGAGGCCCACGAGTGAGTCCTGGTGCGCGAGCTTCCAACCGGGTTTCAGCTTCATGAGATTGAAGGTCGGCAGCGCTCTCGGCACGAGAGCCATATCCGTGGGACGCTTCTCCAGCACGTCGTCCCATGGTCCCACGCCGGCCTGGAAGAGCAGAGCCTCCCGATAGATGCTGTCCGGATACACCGTCTCGCGACGGCCATCCATGGAGACCTTGATCCGGTCGTTCAGATGCCAGATCGCATACTCACCATAGTCGAAGAAGATGGCCAGATTGCCCTCCGTGCCCGCCTTGAGCAGCAATCCGACGGCACGCGCCGGCAGCCCGATAGCCGAATGCTCGTTGATGGGGATACAGGCGACCCGAGAGATCGAGGCGGCAACCATTACGAGGGCGGCGAAGAAGTTGAGGCCCACGATAGCGAGCCTGGCCGGGCGGGATCCGCCCGGCGGCCCTGAGCGGCTCTGCGAGGCGCGCTGGGACCAGACATCGGCGATGTGCCCGGCCAGGAATACGGCGAAGGTCAACGCGAACAGGGAAAGGTGCCGAATCGCAGTGAGCGGCAGCAGCGCCGTCACCAGGAGCACAAGCAGTGTGGGGGGCCGTCGTTCTCGCCGCGTTCGAAGCAAGACGAAGGCGCCAGACCCGATCAGGACCAGGTACAGGAGGCCGGGGATCGTCGTCAGGCTAAGCGGCCGCCACTCCGAGATGTCCGGCCGCGGAACCGTTGCCGTTCGGAAAAGGAAGTGCGGTAGCTCCCACAGATAAGGATTCAGCAGCAGGGCCAGCGTGCTCGCCGTCAAGACAGTGATCAGCAGAACCGGAGCTGGCCCGCGGCCCTTCCACCGGGACGCGATGAAAGGAAGGGCTATCCAGGCTCCTGCCCAGAGGCCGAGAACGCCGAGCCCCGCCAAAACCCCACCGTGAAAATTGATCCATATTGCGAAAATAAGGGGCAACAGCCACAGCGAAGCCGTGTTACCTTGTTCGGCGCGGACCAGTACGAGCAGCGTCAGAAGAAAAAACAGGTGCGTGAACAGCTGGGGGCGGATCGTACCGAGGGCCGGTATCATGGTAAAAACGACCAGAATCAGGACAATCCCGGCTCTCAGCGGGTCCAGGCCCTCCCGCCTCAGGTGGCGGTGCGCCAGCAGCCCGATCGAGAACACCACGGCCAGCTTTAGCAGCATCAGGCCGGGTGTGGCACCCAGCTTGTACGCCAGGCCGAAAGCCAATTCGGAGAGCAGCTCGTGATTGATCCAAGGATGACCGACGCTCAGGTATGAGTAGGGGTCGTATGTCGGAAGGCTCCCGGTTCGCAGGAGATCGAGTCCGAACAGGACGTGGCCCCACAGATCGGGATCCGCGGCCGTCTTCGAGAGGATAAGAAGCGCGCCTCCCAGCGTCAGGGCCACGATGCCGAGGTTCCAGTAGCGCTTTTCGCGCTCCGATGAACCGGTCGAAGAACTGTTTGTCGTTGTCATGAAGGTCAAGTGATCGAGCAATTCTCGCGCCAGGCGCCGCTTACGCGATCGACCCGCAGCTCGGAGCAGGAGAGACGCGCTTCCGCTCTCGAAGCCGTCCGGAAACTGCTTCTCGAAGCACAGGATGAACAAGGTGGATGGCCAGCTCTTCCCGCTTTTCCCTCCACTACGGAATCCACGGCGCTCGGGCTTCTGGCCCTCTCCTTCGCGAGCGGTGAGCCTGGCGACGCTGCGGTGAATCGAGCGAGGGCTTGGCTGCAAGCTCGGCAGCGGCCCGACGGCGCCTGGCCACACTCGGACCAGGTGTCGCACGGCGATTGGGCGACCAGCCTAGCGGTCATTGCGCTTTCCCGCTTTCCAGAGGAGAAGGCGTCGGCGGACGCGGCGGCCCGGTGGCTGCTCGGCCAGGAGGGGCGCAGCTCTGGCTGGTTGACCAAGCTCATGTTCCTGCTCTTTCCTGAGCGGAAAGTAATACAGCTCGATCCCGACCTGATCGGTTGGCCATGGTATCCGGACACGTTCAGCTGGATCGAGCCGACATCGTATTCTCTGATTGCGGTCAAGTCTCTTCGGCCCGAGTTGCGGGGTCGCCGCGCTCGAGCCCGGATCGACGAGGCCGAGCGGATGATCCTGGACCGCGAGTGCCTGGGCGGCGGGTGGAACTATGGGAACTCGAAGGTTCTGGATGAGGAGCTCTGGCCGTATCCAGACACCACGGCGCTGGCGTTGATCGCACTTCAGGACTTCCCGCGGCCGGAGTCGCTCGAGCGAAGCCTGGCCGCCCTGAGGGCGATGGTCGAGGATCGTGCCTCCGTCCTCAGCCTCGGCCTGGCCGTTCTGGCCCTTCAGCTCCACGGTCGGGACGTCTCGGCGGTGAGGTCGCGGCTCCTTGGACGCGTCGAGGGCGGGCGACTTCCTACCGACACGCGGTCGCTCGCCTTTGCCGCTCTCGCAATAGCAGACGGCGCCATGCCCCTCGCGGTGCCTCCGGATCCACTCCGGCAGGCCAAGTCAATCGATGGTTAGCCGAAGGAGCTTCCTGAAGACCGGCCTGGCGGCCGCCGCGGGCGCGTCCTTGCCCGGTTGCCGATCCGAGCCCGACGAGCCGCGCTGGGATGCCCGGGCGCACCGCAAGCGGGAGCGCTCCGACGTGGCCATCCTTCGCGCCGAGAGCTACGCCGGAGAGCTCGTGGACACGGTGAAGGCGGGCCTGAAGCTGTTCCCACTGGAGATCTCGGGCCGACGGGTCGTGCTCAAGCCCAACCTCGTCGAGTTCGATCCCCAGGGGGTGATCAACACCCACCCCGCCGTCCTTGCATCGGCGATCGAGGCGTTTCTCCAACTCGGTGCTCGTGAGGTGGTCGTGGCCGAGGGGCCCGGACACCGGCGGGACAACGAGTACCTGCTCACCGAATCAGGGCTCGGCGAGGTCCTCCGAGACACGGGGACCCGGTACGTCGACCTGAACCACGACTCGGTGCGCCCGGTCCGGTTGCTGAGCCGCTACACTCCGCTGGGAACGTTGTATCTGCCCGAAACGGTGCTCGATGCGGATCTTCTCGTGTCGATGCCGAAGCTCAAGACCCACCACTGGGCGGCGGTCACCCTCTCGATGAAGAACATGTTCGGCGTCGTGCCCGGTGCCGTGTACGGCTGGCCCAAGAACGTGCTGCATTGGTCCGGGATCGGCGGGAGCATCATCGATATCAACGCGGCTCTCGAGGTCCCTCGTTTCAACATCGTCGACGGTATCGTCGGCATGGAGGGCAATGGCCCGATTCAGGGAGAACCGAAGCGTGCGGGCGTTCTCGTGTTCGGCGACGATCCCGTGGCCGTCGACGCGACCTGCGCACGCTTGATGAGCATCGACCCGTGGAGAGTCTCCTACCTTAGCGAAGCGGAAGCCTTCCTGGGCAACATCGCCAGCGAGAGAATCGCTCAGCTGGCCGAAGATGTGGATACGCTGCGGCAGGATTTCCGAGTCCTCGAGTCCTTCGAGACGCTCAAGATCACGCCGCGAGCTGCGGCCGGCTGAGGGCGTGTTCGCTGGAAGCAGGGGCCGTATCCTGCTGGCCACGACGGTGGTGGCCATTGCGACCGCTCTTCGGATCCCCGGCCTGTTTACCGACTTCTGGCTCGACGAAGTATGGTCGTTGGAGAGGGCTCTGGCGATCGACTCACCGCTTCAGGTCTTCACCTCTATCCGCACGTTCAACAACCACCATCTCAATTCACTTTTGCTTTTCGCGATCGGCGACCGACAGCTGGGAGAGCCGCCGTGGCTCATCTATCGACTTCCCGCACTCGCAGCGGGTATCGGCTCCGTGGTGCTGGCCGGGGTGCTGGCCGGCAAACGCTCTTCGCTCGCCGGCTGGTTTGCACTTCTGATCACGGGGACGAGCTTCCCGCTCGTCTTCTACAGCTCGGAAGCCCGAGGTTACTCCCTCTTGGTGTTCTTCGCCCTCCTCTCCTTGCTGCTTCTTTTTCGTTACGACGAAAGCGGCCTCGCCAGATACAAGTACGGGTATTGGGCTTCGAGCGTGCTGGGCTTCCTGTCGCAACTCGTCTATCTGTTCTTCTTCATGGGTGCGATGGCGTGGTCCTACCTTAGACACAGCAGGAGGACGACCGAAGGTGAGGGCGAGCCCGTGCCGAAGCTCGTCCGGCTGCACGACGTGCCGCTCATCGCGCTCCTGTTGCTCTTCGTCGTTGACTTGCGACATTCGGACTTCGGGGCTGCCGTCAGCTTTTCGGGCGCCGAGGTATTCGTGAGCACGGTCTCGATGACGATCGGTGGGCCGCCAGGTGGCGGGCTGGCATACGTCGCGTGCGCCGCCGTCTTGCTAGTGTTCGGCCTCGAGCTCGCTCGGCTCCGACGGGAAGGCTCCGAGCTCTGGATCCTCTTCGCCACCGCGATATTGGCATTCCCGCTGTTGGTGATCTTGGCGGCCCGTCCGCAGTACATGTCACCTCGACACTTCCTGGTCGGCATCGCGCTGTTTCAGATCCTGCTGGCCGGCTTTCTGGCCCGTACATGGCGAGCGAGCCCGAAAGGGAGGGCCGTGGTCGTCGTCGCGCTCGCCCTGGTCGTAGGCGGCAACTTGCGGAATCTCACGGATTTCTGGAGCACTGGAAGAGGCGGGTACGGCGAGGCCGTCCGGTGGATCGCTGATCGGAATCCGAACGCGTCTGTGGGCAGCGACAACGATTTGACGCGTATGATGATCGACTACTATTCCAGGATCGAACCGAGCGCCGCTGGCGTTCGGTACATGTCCGTGAGAGAGCGTCCGAACGGCGGCTGGGATTGGTGGGTCGAAAGGCGCTTGTCCAACACGGACGTCAGTCCTTCGGAAATCTCCGACGAGATGGGCACCCGTTATCTCCTTGAGCGGACCTACCCGAACTTCTGGCTATCGGGCCTAGCCTGGCATCTCTACGCGAGGCACGAAGACGACTGAAGGCGGCGTCCCTCGGCTCAATCGATATCAGCGCCCTTTTGTCCGAGTAGCCAGTACTGCGCTCCCAGCGGTGCTCGGCGAAGATGGGGCTCGGCCGAGCGAAGCCAGCGCAGTGGCTTGGGGAAGAAGAACAGGTAGCGTGTTGGCCGAATCGACCTGAAGCCACAGGAGTCCAGCAACGCGCGTGCGTCCCGTGGCGAGAGGGTGCGCGCACCTCGATCGAAGGGTATCCGGCTCATAACCATCCGTGTGCCGGGGTTCCACGGGTTGTTCTCGAAAAAGGCAAATAGGCCGCCGGGAGAAAGAGACGCGAGCACGGTGCGAACGGCCGTCGGGCGATCGGCAGGAGCAATGTGGTGGAACACTCCGTTCACGTAGCAAAGATCGAAATCGCCTGCCGGAACGAACTCATTCAGATGCGAGAAGCCGACTCGCTCTCCTCCGTACTGCGACGCCGCGTGCTCGAGAGCTCCGGAGGCCGTGTCCAACCCGAGGACGCGTGCCTCGTCAAAAACAGAGGCGAGATGCGCCGCCGTGTGCCCCAATCCGCATCCCAGGTCCAGTATGCGCCTGGGTGCCTTCCGTTCGGAGAGCTCCGCCGCCAGGTCGGCAACCCTGCCGCGCATGAAGAACTCTCGAGTTTCCCCTGAGAGCTTGAGACCGCGGTGGAGCATCTCATCATACTCCTGGGTCAGATCGAACAGCGGCTCGGAAGAAACCTCCATGGCGCCGGTCCTCGGCCGCCTACGTCGCTTCCGGCACTTCGAGCCAGATATGGATGATGCGCAGAAGCAAGCGAGTCATGAGCGTTTGGAATGCCAACAAGAGAGCGAAGGCCGCGACGATGACCCGCGACCAATGCATCGTCAGCTGGCCCGTGCTCAGGTACTCCACGATGCCCGGCCACAAGAGGGCCACCGCGCCGAGGCTCAGCGCGATCGCACCGGCCGCCGAGAACCGGCTCTGAAACAGCCGTGCGATCCCAGCTTCCCAGAACGTGCGCTCCGGACTCCGGTCTCGCAGATCAGTCATGCGGGTCGCGATGGCGGCTGCCGATAGGGACAGAAAGCCAATGGTCCCGGCCAAGAATGCGACGACGAAGCGATAGATCATCCACTCCTGGACGCTTCGGTTTCGGACATAGTACTCGACCGGAGACAGGCTGATGAGCGCTGCGATCGTCAGCGCCGCGGCGGCCGCGATGAGGAAGAGCCTCGCGGGGCGAAAGAAAAGAACACCGTCGATGATCGCCCGAGCGAAGCGGACCCCGTCCTTCCAGACGCTCAACTTGCTCTCGCCGCGCCGTTCCTCGTAGGGCATCGGGATCTCCACTACTCTCAACCCACTGAGGACAGCTCGTGCGCTCATGGCGGGCGTGTAGTGCAGGCCATCCGGCAGCCGCCCGAGCTGGCTCAGGGCTGCGCGCCGCAAGACCCTCATGCCGCTCGCTGCGTCGGCAACTCTTCTGTTTGCGAGGATCCCGAGCATGATGGCGAAGACTCGGTTTCCGAGCCGGCGCACGCGAGGCATGCGGCTCTCCGGAGTCAGCCGAGATCCGAGGGCAATGTCGGCGTCGTCCCGGCTGAGAGCGGCGCAGAGATCACCGAAAAAACGTGGATCGCAGGTGCCGTCGGCATCGAGGAAGCCCACCAAGTCGCCGTCTCCCCGACGAAAACCCTCCTTGATCGCGGCGCCGTAGCCCCGGTTCGCGCCGAAGCTCACCAGCTCGATCTCCTCGAACGTGCCGGCGATCTGCGCCGTCGCATCTGTTGAGCCGTCGTCGACGACGATGATCTGGATGTCGCGAAGGCCTCCCCGCTCCATCACCTCCGCCCTGCAGCTCAACGTGCGGTCAACCGTGCTTCCGATGGCTTCCTGCTCGTTATATGCGGGGATAACGATCGTTAGCGACGCATTCGGGTTTGCCGCTGCGCTCCGGACGCCCACAAGCTCAGTTGTGTGTTGATTCATGATGGAGGGTTGTTACTCTTGTTCATGAGGCAGCCGCAGCGGGTTTCGGGAGTATCATCCGTCTCGCATACTCGGAGTACGCGAAGCAATCCTCGTGCTACCCTTCCGTGCGCACTGATCCGGAGCCTCCGGCTTCAGCGACATCAGAGCGAGAGGCGAGGCGTTTGAGACAGCCGAACGGACGGCGATTCCGGGCTGGCGGACGGGAGCTCTTCGCTCTGGCCGTCGCCGCAGCGCTGACTGCAGCGCATGTGAGCGCAATCCAGCGTGGCGCAGACGTCGTTGGTGTGCTCCTCGTCCTCGACAACCTGTTCAACGTCACCCTCGTGGCCGCGCTTCTCGCCGTGTGTATCGGGCCGGGCCTAATGTTGCTTCGACGGCTCGGGCTGGGCAACGAGCCTCCGCTGGACGCCCTCGTGTTCGGGGCGGGAATCGGAGCGGGAGTTGTCGGCACGCTGATCCTTCTCCTGGGACTGCTCGGCGGCCTCTACCCAATCCTGCTTCTGGCGGTGCTAGTGGCCACGGCCTGGGTCGCCCGCCGGGAAGTCGCGGAGCTGCCGGCCCTGGCGAGAGAGGCCGCGAGCCAGGTCAGACGGGGGATGGAAGGGCTTCTGCCGCTCCTCCTCGCCGCGCTGGGCGTGCTGGTCTTCGTGTTCCTTATCGCACTGGCCCTGACGCCGCCGCTCGACTGGGATTCGCTGCTCCTTCACATCAGGGTGCCCGCCCAGTTCCTTGCCGAGCATCGCGTGTACTTCCCCGAAGACAATCTGCCGAGCGGGTTCGTGGCGCTCATGCAGCTTCTGTACGTACCTCTGCTAGCGGCGAGAAGCGAATCCGGACCGGCCTTGCTAAGCGCCGCGATCGCCATGCTGCTGGGCCTGGCCCTACTGGCTCTCTGCCTACGTTTCTTCGATGGCGAGGCCGCCCTGCTCTCTTTCGTCGGTTTGTGGGGATCGGGTGTCGTGTTAATGGTCGCCGTCACTCCGCGGATCGACGTGGCGCTGGCCTTCTTCGCCTTGCTCGCGCACTACGCTCTCCTGGCGGCCCTCCCAGGCGCCATGCCCACCGAGCCAACAAGGGAGGCATCGACGCGGCGGGCCCGGTTCTTCCTGGCTGCGCTACTCCTCGGCCTCACGATGTCCGTTAAATACCTCGGGCTCGCCTTCGCCGCGGCGTTGGTACCTGTCATTCTAGTGGCGGCAAAAGACCCAGAAGAAGACGCCCGAGTCTGGCTTCGCGACCTGCTCTTCTTCGGGGGAGTGGCTTCCTTGGTGCTTCTCCCCTGGATCGCCAAAAACCTGCTTCTCTTCGAGGCCCCCCTCTTCCCGATGTTCACAGATCCTCGGGTGCCACCCTGGCTCAGCGAGCTGTACGGTTCGCACGGCTTCCCCGTGACAGGTGACAAGTTCTCGGGCATCGTTTGGCAGCTCAGGGAGCCCTTCAACCTCAGGGACCTTTTCCTCGCACCGCGCCGGATTTCCATTGAAGCCGAAGCAGGGTTTTATCACCCGACCCCACTTCTGATGCTCCTTCCCCTCTGGATCTTCACGTGGAAGGACCGAATCGCGAGATGGCTCCTGGTGACCGGCCTTCTCTATATCGGTATTCTGGTCACCTATCGGCCGCATACCAACGCGCGCTACCTGATTCCCGGAATCGTCGTCCTGACGATCGTGTCCGCGGCAGCCGTCACCAAGCTCCTCCGTCGAGGCTTTCCAGCGTGGCGGGAGCGCAAGCTGGTGCTCCTGTTTCTCATCATTCCCGCCAGCTTCCTGCCGGCTGTGTTCGCTATTGGTTTCTGGATGACGCGCTCTGCGGCCCTGCCCCATCTCGTCGGCGCCGCGTCGCCGAGCCAGTACGTGCAGACGCTGCCGGCGGATTGGATATTGCCCGAGATGATCGCCGAAGTGCCCCGGAGGATCCCGGCAGATGGGCGCCTGCTGCTGTTGTTCGAGCCACGGGGCTACTACTTCGGCGAGAACGCCGTGCAGGACAGCCAGATGAACAACTGGCCTTTGCTCGCGCTCGCTCCTCGCGACCCTGGCTGTCTCAAGGAAGCCGGGTTTACGCATGTACTGATCAACATGGTACCGCTCGAGTATCGGCTGGAGCACGGCTTCGATCCGACCGTCTTCGAGTGGCCAGCGTTCGCGGAGTTCTCCGATCGGTGTCTGGATCCCGTTTACGAGGGTCGCGGGTTTACTTTGTTCAGGATACGGGCATAGCGCTTGCCGTACTGGCGCTCGACTCCCGCAGGGAGAGCGGATGCCAGCTCCACATGACGATCATCCCGGGCGAACGGCCGTCTCAACGCTCCTCGGAGACCAGCCCGATCGGGAATTGATGTCCCCATCGACTTTCGTCGTCGTTCCCGCATACAACGAACAGAGTATGATCGGCGAAGTGATTAGAGGGCTTCGGCGACTTTCCGCGACCGTCGTGGTCGTCGATGACGGCTCCAGCGACAAGACCGGAAAGGTAGCTCGCAACGCCGGCGCCGTGGTCGTGACGCACCCCTTGAACCGGGGTCAGGGAGCCGCCCTTCAGACGGGGCTCGACTACTGCCTACGAAGGGGAGCAGAGGTTATCGCGACTTTCGATGCGGACGGGCAGCATTCCGTAGAAGACGTGCCCGGTCTCGTGCAGCCGATCTTGCGAGGAGAAGCGGACGTCGTGCTCGGTTCCCGATTCCTGGGCACGGCTGAGAACATCTCGGTCCCGCGCAAGGTGATTCTCAAGATCGGCGTCCATTTTACGCGTGTGATGTCCGGCGCGAGACTTACCGACGCGCACAATGGAATCCGGGCGTTTTCCGCCTCGGCGGCATCGCGCATCAGGCTCACGCAGGACCGAATGGCCCACGCGAGCCAGATCATCGACCAGATCGTCGCCGCGGAACTCCGGTTCAAGGAGGTGCCCGTCAGCATTCGGTACACCGATTACTCTAAGGGCAAGGGCCAGAGATCGACTGGTGCCGTACGGGTCGCCGTCGACTATCTGATGGGTCGTGTCGCCAGGTAGTGCTGCCGGCTTGGGCTGCCGGCCTCGCACGATGACGTGGACCCGCATTGGGCAGCGAGAGGTTCGACCTTGATTCTCTTCCAAGTCTTCGGCCTGATGGTGTGCAGCATCTTCGGTGTGGGTGCCGTGCTTTCGGTGCTCAGGGGACGGATCGGCCCGCTTGTCGGCCTCGCGTGGCTAACGCTCTGGGTCACCGCCGGGATCGCGATCGCTCGCCCCGAGATCACCGTCGCCGCTGCTCGGCTCCTCGGCATCACCCGCGGGGCGGACCTCGTTTTCTACCTGGCCATTCTAGGGATGATCATCGGCTTCTTTGCCGTTTACCTGGGGCTACGGCGGCTCGAAGGGGAGATCACTTCGCTTGTCAGGAACATCGCGATTCAGCAGGCCGAGAGCGAAGCCGAGAACGAAACGGCTGAAACTGCTCGCGAGGCGAAGGGCTCGTGACCAACCGGACGAGTCGAGTCACCCTGATTGTTCCCGGACGGAACGCCGAGCGGACTCTGCCCTCCTGTCTGGATGCCTCCACTCGGATGCTGGGCAGTGACGGCCTCGAGACGGTGTTGTTTGTCGATGACGGCTCCACGGACCGGACGGCGGAGATCGCCGGTGATTACCTTGTCGACCTTGTCCGGCTCGCCGGCCAAGGTCCGGCGGGAGCGAGAAACGCCGGCCTCGAGATGGCCCGAACCGAGCTGGTATGGTTCATCGACTCGGACTGTGTCCCGGAGCCGGACGCTCTGCGCCGCCTCCTGCCTCATATCGCGATCCAGGAAGTCGCGGGTGTGGGCGGAAGCTACGAGAACGCGGAGCCCGATTCGCTGCTCGCCTGCCTGATTCACGAGGAGATTAGAGAGCGGCACCTCCGGATGGATGCCGACGTGGACTATCTCGGCAGCTTCAACGTCCTCTACCGGAAAGAGCTGCTGGAGCGAGCAGGTGGCTTCGACGAATCGAGCTACAAGGCGGAAGATGCCGAGCTCGCGTTCAGGCTCAGGGCCATGGGGTACCGTCTGCGCTTCGAGCCGGATTCGCTGGTCGCGCACCATCACCCTACACGCCTCAGGTCCTACCTGAAAACGCAGCGTTCACACGGCTACTGGGCTACGAGGCTCTACCTGTCTCATCCCGCGAGAGCCATGGGAAACTCGTACAGCTCGCTGCTGGATCATGTCCAACCGATCTTCGGGTTGGCGCTCCTCGTCAGCCTGGTCTCGTTACCCATACCTTCGCTCCGGTTCCTCTCGCCGGCAATCCTGGGTGTCCTGCTCGCGTTGCAGCTGCCGATGACGGTTCGCCTGCTTCGGAGGACGAACGATCCGCGAATGGTGATCTACGTGCCGCTCGCCGCGGTTCGGGCTGTCGTGCGCGGGATCGGTATGGCCGTCGCACTCATCGCTGTTCCCTTTCAGAGTCGTCGAACGGTTGGCAGGGAGCCGGCCCAGCCCGATGACTCGCCGATGCGATCCTCGTGACCTGCCGACTGCCAGTGTCGTGACACAGCTGATGCGCACCGAGGTACGTCGCACCTTCGTTGTCGCTGCAGGGGCAGCGGTCACGGCGGTCTTCAGTCTGGTCTACCAGTTCGTCGCCGGCCATACCCTCGGTCCCGTTCCGTACGCCGATTTCGCGGCGGCCCTGTCGCTGATCTACATCGGCTCGTCGGCAGCCGGCCCGGTAAACTCTACTGTGGCTCGATTCAGCGCCCAGTTCATCGCGAGAGGGGAGCTGGGCAAGGTGCGCGGCCTCGTCGAGATGGCAACGAGGCGTGTGGCCGGATTCGGTCTCATCGCGGCTGTGCTGGCCTTGATCGGACTGAGGCCGTTGGTCCGCGCGCTGCACTTCAGCTCCGCGGCTCCCCTCGTTCTCGCTATCGCCGTCCTCTACCTCACTCTTCTCGTGAGCGTGGAGCGGGGCGTTCTGAGGGGAGCTCTCGACTTCGCCAGGTACAACCGAAGCGTGGTGACAGAGGCGGCTCTTCGACTGCTCATCGGCGTCCCCCTGCTGTACGCCTTCGCGGATGCCGGTTCTGCGGTGGGTGGCTACGCCGCCGCCCTGTTGGTTCTTCTTCCGTTGTCCGCCAAGCAGGCGAAGGTGACGTCGAAGGGCGAGGAAGCGGTCCCCGTGTCCGCCCCGGAGGTGCTCCGGTTCGGGTCGCCTATGTTCGCGTTCTCCATGGCCTTTGTCACCTTTCTCAATGGAGACATGCTTCTGGTCAAGCTTTTCTTCCACGGACCGGAGGCCGGCCTCTATGGCGGGGCCGTCACGCTCGCCCGATCGATCGCGCTCATCTACGGACCGTTCGGCATCTTGCTGCTTCCCGCATTCGTCTCACAGGAAGCCGGGGGTAGTCCTCCGTTTCGCATGGTACTCCGAGTCGTCGCGTACTTCCTGGCGGCTGCGGCGCTTCCCCTCGCGGCGATGGCGATATGGCCGGAGGAGATTCTCACTCTGGCGTTCGGTGAGGCGTTCGGGGCCGCGGCGCCGCTCCTCCTTCCCCTGGCTGGAGCGGCAGCACTCGCTGGCTTCTCGGCGCTCATGGGAAACGCCCTCGCCGGACTCGGGAGATTCCGCTTCCTGGCCGTCTACATCGGCGGATTGCTGCTCATGGTCTCGGGGCTGTCATTGTGGCACGAATCTCTCGACCGCGTGGTCGTCGTCGTCCTGGCGGTGCAGGTTATCACCGCGGTTGCGATGCTGGTGCTCTTGCTGGCCGCGTGGTGGGAGCATCGCGGCATGCCTCACGCTGGGGGTGCCGGGTCATGACTCGCGTGCTTCAAGTCTCCTCGAAGCTCCCGTATCCGCCCGATGACGGAGGCAGGATTGCGTCATGGAACTTGTCACGGTGCCTTCGGCACAACGGCTACTCCATCGATCTCATCTGTTTCGCGAAGGAGCTCTCTTTGGCCCAGGAGCATTCGAGCGACCTCTCCCGGGTCTACGCTTCGGTACACACAATCGAAAAGGACATTGAACGACAGTATCCTCTCGACCTTCTTCACGGCCTGTGCACCGGGACGTCCTATTATGTGCGGAAGTTCCGGACGAACGAGTTTGAGGCACGGCTTCGGGATCTCCTTGCCCAGGATCGATACGACGCGACCCTGATCGACAGCGCTCATATGGGCGTATACCTGCCGCTCCTGTATGAGATGCCTGAAAGGGCCGGTCGGATCATCCTGCGGCTCCACAACGTGGAGTACGAGATTCTGGAGCGTTTGGCGCGCCAGACCCGCAGCCGGATCCAGCGGTGGCTGTTGCACAGGGAGGCTCGTCTTTTTCGCGTGCGCGAGCTGGAGCTGGTCCGGCAGGCCGGCGATGTCCGCGCAATCACGCAGCGAGACGCGGAAATCCTAAGCCGCGAAAGCGCATCCCCGGTCGGCGTGTTGGACCCGTTCATCGACCTCGACGAGTACTCGCCGGGTACGGCAGACGAGATCGAGGCGTGCAGTCTGGCGTGCATCGGCAATATGGGATGGTTGCCGAACCGCAACGGTATAGTCTGGTTTTGTGAGTCGGTCTGGCCGAGCGTCGAGCGGGCGTTTCCGACGGCGAGACTATATGTCGTAGGAAAGAGCCCCCCGAGCGCGGTCCGTCGCCTGGCCGGAAACGGCGTCATCGTGTCCGACTATGTCGAAGACGCTCGCCCGTACTTCCGCCGCTGCCAACTGTTCATCGTCCCGCTAATGGAGGGCTCGGGAATCCGCATCAAGATCCTTACCGCGCTCGCCATGGGAAAGCGGGTGCTGTCGACCCCCATCGGAGCGGAGGGTATCGACTATCCAGGGCTCGAATTAGGGGAGACGCCGGAGCAATGGTTTGCAGCTATTCAAAACGTCTTCGCACAGCCCCCGGGCTTGGATATGGCCGCGGCTGCGTACGCGAGACTCCGTTTTGACTGGCGGCGAGAATTGGTTCTCGTGAAACGATCTCAGGACCTCAAGCCGAATACCGTGCCTGATCACCAGCACGGCCGCTAGGGAGCCCATGCTCAAGTACCAGGATGCTCTGTTCAAGGAGCGGCGGGAGCTGGGTGAGCGCGATTGTGAAGCGCGCTGGCAGATGATCGAACCTCATCTACCAAGCCGTGGGATCGTTTC
>JBDHIM010000047.1:0-15248 GCA_039587445.1 Gemmatimonadota bacterium | reverse complement strand
CTCATCACGACCACCGACGTGGAGAACTATCCGGGATTCCCGGAGGGGGTGCTCGGTCCGGACCTGATGATGAAGTTCGAGGAGCAGGCAAGCAGGTTCGGGGCGGATCTGCGATATGGTACGGTGACGATGCTCGATCTGACACATCGTCCGTTTCGGCTGCTCGTGGACGAGCGTACGCCGGTCACCGCGGAAACGCTGATCGTCTCGACGGGTGCCTCGGCCCGGTACCTCGGGCTCGAGAACGAGGAGCGGCTGTTGGGTCGGGGCGTGTCGTCCTGCGCGACCTGCGACGGTGCCTTCTTTCAGGACGTGGAGGTCGCCGTCGTCGGTGGCGGAGACTCCGCGATGGAGGAGGCCCTCTTTCTCACGCGCTTCGCGTCACGGGTCCACGTGATCCATCGGAGGGACAAGCTTCGGGCCTCCAAGATCATGCAGGATCGGGTACTGGCGAACGAGAAGATCGAGGTCGTCTGGGATACGGTCGTCGAAGACGTGCTCGGCGAGGAGGAAGTCGAGGGAGCCCTGATCCGGAACGTGAGGACGGGCGAGACCTCCGAGCTTGCGGTGAAGGGCTTCTTCCTCGCGATCGGCCACACGCCGAACACCGAGGTCTTTCAGGGCTGGCTGGAGATGGACGAACTCGGCTACATCCGGACGGCCGCCGACTCGACACGCACGAACGTCGAGGGCGTGTTCGCCTGCGGCGACGCCCAGGACCACGTGTACCGGCAGGCCATCACCGCGGCCGGAACCGGCTGCATGGCGGCGATCGATGCGGAGCGTTGGCTGGTCGAGCAGGAAGAGCCCGGATCCGGCGCTTCACGCCCCGAGCCGGCTGTAACCGAGCCGGGTCTCAGCGAAGCGGCGACCCTCGACGTGGTGGACCAGGCAGGCTGACTGGCGGAGCGAGACAGCCGCGGCGCTTCCGCTCAGAATCCCGGATCCGCTACCCGCTCGCGGATCGTCTCCATCCACGCCTCAGGCACCCTCTGGGAGCCGACGGCGGCCTGGTACCCGGATGGCCCGTGCCAGTCGGAACCGCCACTGCGCAGGAGCCCGAGGCGGCGGGAGAGCGACTGGAGCCTCGCCCTGACGTTGTTTCTGTTCAGCGGGTGAAGCACTTCGACGCCATCCAGGCCCTCGGCGCGCCAACGAACGATCTCTCGCTCGCCGTGCGTGCGACCCGGATGGGCCAGGATGGCGACGCCACCGGCCGCGTGCACGCGCTCGAACACGGTGGCGGGCGGTGTCGGCATCTTCTCGACGAACGCCGGCCGTCCCCGCCCCAGCCAGCGCCGAAAGACGACATCCAGATCAGGCGCCAGGCCCTCCGCGAGCAGGGCTCGAGCGACGTGAGCCCGGGTCGGGGCGGCCCGGCCACACTCTCGCTCCACGGCCTCGTAGTCCAGCCGGACTCCGAGCGCTCTGAACCGTTTCACCATCTCCCGCGCGCGCCGCACGCGATCCGAGCTGAGCGCCGAGAGGAAGTCGGCCAGATCCACGTTCTCTCGATCCATGCCGTAGGCCAGGATGTGCACGGAGCGGTTGGGCTCGTTGGCCGAGATCTCCACGCCGGGCAGGAAGGAGAGGCCGAGCCGGCGCGCTTCCTCGGCGGCTTCGTCCAGCCCATCGAAGGTGTCGTGATCGGTCAGTGAGATACCCGAGACACCGGCGGAGGCGGCGTGGCGCACCACCTCGGTGGGCGACGTCGTGCCATCCGAGGCGATGGAATGGAGGTGGAGATCTACGTGCGACAGGGGACCCGACCCACCTAGTCGAAATCCAGCGGATACCCCATGGAGCATGAGGTTCGGAACAGCTCCTCCAGAGCCCCATCGTCCAGCTCGTTCACCGCCTCCTGATCCACGAGGCGATTCTCGGGCACCTCGACCACCCGGTACGGCCGCTGATTCGTCGTCACGCAGAAGAAGAGGAGGGTTCGAAAGCCCTCGCGCTGCGAGACCTCTCCGAGCCGGACGCTCCAGGTATCTCCGTCGGCTTTGAATCTCAGTTCGCTAACCATCGGACTGCTCCACGAAGACCGCCTCCACGAGGTCGGGATCCAGCGACACGGCCTCGCCCTCGACGTTCAGCGGGAAGGGTTGTCCGGCGGGGGCGTCTTCTTCGCGAACGACCCGCGCTCCGGGGCGCAGGCCGAGCTTCGCGAGCCGCAACAGTCGGCCGGAGTCGTTGTCGGCAACCTGGCGTACCACGCCCGCTTCACCCGGCTGCAGCTCCAACAGCTTCTGCAGCGGGCGCTCGGAGATCGTCCCCTCGGACGTCGGAATCGGGGCGCCGTGCGGATCAAAATCCGGATCGCCCAATGCGGCGGCCATCCGGTCCACCAACTCATCGGAGACCGCGTGCTCTAGGCGCTCCGCCTCCGCATGCACCGTATCCCAGCTGTATCCCAGTTTCTCGATGAGATAGAGCTCGATCACCCGGTGCCGGCGGATGATGAGAAGCGCGGATAGCTCCCCGGCTTCCGTGAGGCTGACGCCGTGGTAGGGCACGTGTTCCAGCAGCCCCTGGTCGGCCAGGCTCTTGACCATGTTGGTCACGGACGCGGCCGACCGGTCCAGCTTCCCCGCCAGCGCCGTGGTCGAGACCGGCGATTCGCTGCACTGCAGCTTGTACACCGCCTTGAGATAGTCCTCGGCGGCCCGGCTGGGCACGTTGGCTGTGGCTGGCATCTGCGGTCGGCGCCCCCGGCGCGAAACGGGTCAGATCGGAACGAAGCTCGTGTCTGTTTCGAGCGCGCGAATGAAGCTCGCGATCAGTGCGGCCGCCTGCTCGACATCTCCCATCGACACGATCTGGTTCGGCGAATGCATGTACCGGTTCGGGATCGATACGATCCCCGTCGCCACCCCCGATCTCGTGGTGAAGATCGCGTCCGCGTCGGTTCCGCTCCCTGCCGGGGACGCCTGGACCTGGTGCGGAATCATCTCGCGCTCGGCGGCCTCCACGAGAAGACGGAACACGACCTGGTTCACGACGGCGCCGCGGGAGAGGACGGGGCCTTCGCCGAGCTTTATCTCGCCGTGCTCCTTCGCGTCCAGAGTCGGGTGGTCGGTCGCGTGGGTGACATCGATCACGATCGCCACGTCCGGAGCCAACTCGAAACTGCTCGTGCGCGCCCCACCCCCCGAGGCGTATCCGACCTCCTCCTGCGTCGTGGCGACGGCAATCACGTCCGCGGCGGCCTCGCCTTCGGCGATGAGACGCAGCGCCTCCAGCGCGACGACCGCGCCGATTCGGTCGTCGATCGACCGGGCGGCCACGAGGTCTGTACCGAGCTCGAGCGTATCGGAGCGGATGACGGCTACGTCCCCGACCGCCACCCGTTCCCTCGCCTGCTCGCCGCTCGTCACACCGACATCAATCCACAGGTCCTTGAGCTTCACGGCCTTCTCTCGGTCCGAGCGCTCGATGAGATGTATGGCCCGACGACCGATGACCCCGGGGACGGCCCCGCCGGCGGCGAGGATCTCTACCCGCTGTCCCACCAGCACCTGGGGATCCCAGCCCCCGACTTCCTTGACGTACAGAAAGCCTTGATCGTCGATGTGGTGAACCATCAGGCCGATCTCATCGATGTGGCCTGCCAGCATCACCTTCGGACGGCCCCCATCCCCTACCCGGGCGAAGCTGCTTCCGTAGAGGTCGCTCCAAGTTCGATCGGCGAACTCATCGGCCAACGAGCGCCAGACCGACGCCGCCTCCGTCTCGAAGCCGGATGGCCCTCGTGCCTCCAGGAGACGGCCGAGGCGCTCGCGCGCGCTGGAACTCATGTGTTCTCCGTGTTTGCTCTGGATTGACAGCGAGTGTGGGACCGTGAGCCCCGGAAACGGCGCGGTATATTAGGGAGGCAAAAACCGACCGGCAATTACGGCTCTCGCTCGTCGAGGTCCTTGAGTAGTCGGTTCAATCTCTCCTCGAGCTCCGCCGACCGCGCCGGCCTCATCCCACGATCGTGAACGTAGTCGAGAAACGCCCGCTCGAAGCTGAAGTACGGGTAGCATCGCCGACACATCTCCACATGGCGATGCACTTTCTCGCTGTAGTCCGGCGGCAGCTCTCCGTCCAGGTACTCGAAGACGCTGCGCGCCGCCTCCTCACAGCTCAGCTCATCCACGGTCCCCCCCCCTTCCGGGCTCACCGCATCTCCGGGGGGCTGCTCATCGTGCGTCATCGCCTGGCTCCCGTCACTGCGAGTCTTGCGGGCGAGGAACCCGCCAGGTGCGGCCTCATCGGATGTAGCCCATCTCGATGGCGTATCGGTACAGCCTCTGTTGTAGCCTTCGCCTTGCCCTGAAGAGGCGTGACTTGACCGTGCCGACCGGGATCTCCAGCAGCTCGGAGATCTCCTGATAGCCGATCCCCTCGAGGTCTGCCAGGACAAGCGGCACGCGGAAGTCCTCCGGAAGCTCCTCGATCGCGCGGATCACCTCCTGATCCACTATTCGATCGAAGAAACCGCCCTCTGCATCCTCCTCGTGCAGCTGGGGATACACGGACCGCTCGGCCACCTCGTCGTACTCCACGGGAGCGGGCCTCGCCTGCCGCCGGCGCAGGTCGTTGATGAAGGTGTTGCGGAGTATCGTGGTGAGCCACGCGCGACAGTTCGTGCCGGGCTCGAATCTGTCCCAGGCCCGATAGGCCTTCAGCAGCGTGTCCTGGACGAGGTCCTGGGCCGCCGCGTCGTCGCCGCCGGTGAAGCGCATCGCCAACCCGTACAGCACGTCCATGTGGACGAGCGCCTCGGACTCGAACTCCCGGTGCTTCGCGCTCACATCGCCCCGTCAGGATCCCGGTGAGGTGAACAGCGAGTCGGCAAGTTTCGGGTTGATCCCAACGTCGTCGATCCGCAGCTCCTTGGTGAGCCGCCCATCGACGTACCATTTGCGCGTGCCGACGTACGTGAGCGGATCCGCGACTCGGAAGTCGCTCCAGACGGTACGGCTGCGGCTCTCCTTTCCCTCCTCGATGTAGTGCACTTCCTCCGGAAAGGGGTCCTGGTCGTTGAAGTAGTAGAAGTACCGGTCACCGGGGTGCGCACCAACCTCGGATCCGAAGGTCACGGCCACCTCATACCCGTCGTCAGTCCTCCGCGCACGGCGGTTCACTCCGGGATCCCAGAGCTTGTAAGGAAGACCGAACCAATAGACGACGTCGCGGGCCACGTACTCCGCCTCGGCCGCAGCCGGATCCTCGAGAGGGAGAGGCCGTCCGTTGAGCGTGGCCCAGGCAGTGTCACCCGTGAAGACCTGAACGTAGAGGCCCTCCGCCTCAGGTCGCTCGATCCTCGCCTCCTCCCCGCGGTTCGTCTTCCGCATCTCCACGCGCCGTGGTCGCATCCAGCGTACCGCCTCGAGCGAGTCGTACAGCACGGTGGTGATCGTATAGCGGGCTGAGCGCACGGCGCCCCACGCTTTCACCCCGCCCGCCGTCCCGGTCCAGCGGCCGACCAGCGAATCGGCCAGGATCTCCTCGGGGGCTCTCTCCGATCCGTCCCCGTATCCCGCACCCGAGTCGGGCGGGCTGCAGCTGCTTCCGACCAGCACGGTGCTCCCGAGCGCGAGGAGCTGGGCAAGCCGCCGGCCGGCGGTCACTTCTCGATCGGCGCCTGCACCAGATTGCCCCATTCCGTCCAGGAGCCGTCGTAGTTGCGCACGTTGGGGTAGCCGAGCAGATAGTGGAGCACGAACCAGGTGTGGCTGGAGCGCTCTCCGATCCGGCAGTAGGCGACGACCTCGTCGTCCGGCGACAACCCAGCTTCCCTTTCGTAGAGGGCCCGGAGCTCTTCGAGAGGCTTGAAGGTTCCGTTCTCCTGCACGGCACGCCCCCAGGGAATGTTGGCGGCGCCGGGAATGTGACCCCCGCGCAGCGCACCCTCGTTGGGGTAATCGGGCATGTGCAGCCGCTCTCCCCGGTACTCCTCGGGAGAGCGCACGTCGATCAGCGGTTTCCCACCACCAATGTGATCCAGGACGTCGTCGCGGAAGGCTCGAATCCGCGCATCGCTCCGATCGGGCACCTGGTAATCGCCCGCGGGATAATCGGGGACCTCCGTGGACATCTCGCGGCCCTCCGCCTGCCACTTGGCCCGGCCCCCATCCATGACCCGGCAGCCCGGGTGCCCGAAGAGCTCGAACACCCAGAGAGCGTAGCAGGCCCACCAGTTGTTCTTGTCTCCGTAAAAGACGACGGTCGTGTCACGCGAGATGCCCTTCTGGCTCATGAGGGCCGCGAAGGGGTCCGCGAGCAGGTAGTCACGTCGAAGCGGGTGCTGCAGGTCCGTGTGCCAATCGATCTTCACGGCTCCGGGGATGTGACCCATGTCGTAGAGCAGCACGTCTTCGTCGGACTCGACGATGCGCACCTCCTCTCGACCGAGGTTCTCAGCCACCCAGGCCGTCGTCACGAGCTTCTCGGGACTCGCGTAGGACGCGATTCGATCATCGCTCAATTGGGCCTCCTTGTGACCATGCGGGGATAGCGGTGCGATCTCCCCAGCTCCGTAAGCCGCGCACGGCCGAACGCAGTGGTGGCGGCCGTGCATGGCGACCTCGACTTCACCCTACGCAGGTTCCGGGGCGAACCGCTAGACCTTAACCGATGCGACGCGACGTCGGTTCCTGCCAGGAGATGCGGCACCGGTGGCGATGTCGGGTCGGGCTGAGGCGTCCTCAGTCCCTGAGCCGTGAGAGAAGGACGCGCAGAGAGTCCGGAGAGAGGGGAGCCCTCGCCTCGATCAGGAAGCCGTCGACGAGCAGAGACTCGAGCGTCTCGTAATAGGCTTGCTGCTGCTGTGGTTTCGCCTCCATCTCCGAAACCGGATCGGCCGCCGGCTCGACCCGCTCGTTCGCGGCCCCACCCTCTTCGAGATCGCCGAACCGAGCGTCGCCGAGAGGCGTCTGCCGGAGGTTGAGCTGGTGGCCCGAGGCAAGCTGTTGAGCCGTCCACACCTCCGGCGTCGCACCGGCCGCCCGCGCGTACACCGATAGGACGGGAAGCCCTTCGACCGTCTTGAGGGCTCCTCCGAGGAGCGCTTCGGCCTGCTCGCGGCGTATGGGCTGCCAGTCCGCCGGACCTTCGACGGCGCCGAGGCCCTCAGGTGGCGGGCCGGCGACGTCCGACCGGGCCATCTTCGCCGCCGCCCGCTCCAGGAGGGGTTCCAACGCCCGCTGCGGCTCGGGTTGCACCGCTTGCTCCCGGTTCCCCGTCTCGAGCCGCCGCGCGTCGATCTCCTCCGCGCCCGGCGCTGGCCTGTCGTCGGCCGGCGCCTCTTCCTCGCCGGCGGTTTCCGGCGCTACTTCGTCCATCGCCATCCTGTCGCCCGGCCGGCGATCCGCGTCCGCCTCGGTCTCGGTCGCTTCTTGGGCGTAGAAACCGGGCGGAGGCGCGGCCTGAGCGTTCCGGTCCTCCTTCGGCTCTGTCGACCGAAGCGAGAAGTTGCGCAGCCTCGCCTCATCGTCACCTCCCTCGCCGGAGACAGACCCTTCGAGCGACGCCGCCGCGTCCCGATCGGCGGGCCGATCGGCCGTCCCCGTGCCGACCGTACCGCGGGCCAACCAGCCGGCCGTGAGCGCGACCGTCAGCGAAGCGGCCCATGCCAGCGATCCCGGCCGCCGAAAAAGGCGACCGCTCGCAGCGTTTCTTCGGCTCACCGCACTCCTTCCGCCCGGCGGCTCACTGGCAGAGTCATGAACGCGACCTACGCGAGCGGCACGACGCTCCAGCTCTTCAAAGGGCGGCGGGGAGAACGAAGAGGGCGCCGCCATGCCCAACAGAGACACCGCCTCATCTCGCACCAGGCGCGCTGTCTCGAGTCGAGCGCTGCAATCGTCGCATGCGGCGATGTGCGAGCTCGTCTCGACGAGCGTGGCGCCATCCAGCGCCTCGACGCTCCCATCCAGGTAGGCGTGTAGCTGCCCGTCAGTCAGATGCGACATTTCGCTGCTCTTGCTCCTTGTAAGCCGTCACGAGGCGGTTTCGGGCCCGGGAGAGCGTTGTGCCGACGGCCCCAGCCGAGAGACCGGTCTGCTCGGCGATCTCCGCGTAGCTGAGCCCGCCGTCCCAGAGCAAAAGAATCTCCCGGTCCCGCTCGCTGAGCACGTCCAGCGCCAGCCGTACGGCCGCCGAACGCTCCTCCCGCTCCACGCTTTCCGAGGGCGCCGGCGAAGCGGGCGGATCGGCCTCCATCTCAGCCCGGATCAGCGTCAGGTGTCGGCGTTGTCTCATTGCCGTCCGTGCCTCGTCGCGCGCGAGGTTGGATGCCACGGTGAAAACCCAAGCACGCGGCTTCTCGGGATCGTGCCGGAGCGCCCTCACGAACGTCTCCTGGGCGAGATCTTCCGCTCGCTGCGCGTCCCACACCTTCCGGTAAAGGAAGCGCACCAGATCGCCGTACATCGATTCGTACAAAGCCGCCCAGTCCGTCGGCATGCCACCTCGGCCGTGAGCTTCTCGATGATTCGTTGTCGGCCCGGCGAACCGGGCTGCCTCGCGGCCTTTCGACCATGAGGACGTTCTTGCGGCCCGGGCTTGCACACGCCCGCTGCCGCAATGGCGGAATCCCAGCGGTGGGGTTCCGCAACGGCGGGGCGCGTGACTAGCGCCGCACCGTCAGGACGCGCGCCGACGTCAGCTCGGTCCCCCTGGCAAGCCGAACCGACGCACTCAGAACGTATCGACCTTCCGCGAGATCGGGGATCCGGAGCTCCACGTAGCGCGACGCCGGCCCGGAGCCTCGGCCCGTCTGCTCGCGCCACTCGAGGCTCACGGTGGAATCGTCGTCCTTCGCCAACCCGAGCCATTCCGCCGCCCTGCGGAAGAAGCCCTTGCCAGGCTTGGTCAGCGAAACCTCCACTTCCAGCGGCGTACGCTCGGCGACGCCGTACAGCTCCCACAACAGCCCGACGCGCTCACCGCGGCGCACCGTCGTGGATGGGCGCACGAAACGGAGCGCCTCCTCCAGTGTGCCGGGCGCCGGCTCGCCAAGACCGGGCTCGAGCAGGATGATGTCGGAAATTGAGGGCTGGCCCGTCGAGGTCGAGAGCCGTCTGCCTACCCGCACCCGGGCCGCACGTCCGGCGGCGATGGCGAGCGCCTCGATGCCCAGGACCCCGGGCTCGGCGCGAGTCCGCTTCGTCAGGACTCCGCGGCGCGGAGCGCCTTCGGCGATCGCTACCTCGGGCCGGCCTTGCTCGGCGCTGTAGACCAGACCGACACGGAGCGGTGTGGCGGGTGGTAGGGAGTCGGTGGCCCATTCGTACGCGCCGACCACTAGCGCCGAGCCTCCGCGCCGGAAGACTGCGAGCTGATGGTCGAAGCCCTGCTCAAGCCCATCGAAAGCGACGGCGTAGGGCGGCTGGTATTCCTCCCGTGGCCGTCGGGGCTCGAGCTCCCAGGCCACCTCGAGCGTGGTAAACTCGGACATTAGCTCGGAAGGTGGAAAGAAGCGGAAGCTCCTGTCGGGGTCGTGACCGCTGATCGACGGTCGTTGCCGGCCTGGCGAGTACGCCGGCTCGCGGCGCCGTGACCAGCGTACGGGCCAGCCGTAGCGGACCAGCAGCTCCTCCAGATCTGGCCCCCAGTGGACGCCGTAGGGAGAGTCGGCGCCGAGTTGCAGCCGGTTCAAAACGTTCCGGGAGAAGTGTTCCGTTCGTCGCTCGTTCCCGGGCACCATGAGCAGGGGATCGGCCAGCCACCAGGCACGCGTCTCGAAGGCCAAACGCTCGCCGCAGTCCAGGTCCTCGTAGTCATTCAGGGTCTCACCGTCGAGGATGTACGAGAGATCTCTCCAGCGACAATTCTCCATGGAGGGCATGGCACGAAGAGCCGTCTCGTAGGCCTCGTCGGCGCCGGAAAAATCGGCCAGAGCGTGCCGCGCATAGGCCGTGAGAGCGAGGCACCACCATCGTTCTGCCGCGCAGGCTCCGGCAGCCGTCTGCGCTTCCTCGGCACGCCCCGCCTCCACCAGGTAGCGAACCCATTGGCCCACTATCCACCCCTCCCCGGGCGTCGCACGGGCATACCGTTCCAGGAGCTGGATCAACTCTTCCCGAGCCACCTTCACCCGCGGGCTCTCCGGGCCAGGATTCCAGGACGGATCTCGCTCGTGCCAGACGCAGAACCGGCCGACGATCTCGTCGCAGCGTCCCGTGGGCCCGTTCCAAAACGGAAGGTTCCGGCGGCGGGTGCGCTCGAACGCCCTCTGGGCATCTCGAGCCGCTTCGAGGACGACAAGGCCGTCCACGAGCTGGGTGTCGGGGACCTGCGGACGCGCGTGCGGAGCCGTGAGAACCGCCACGAATCCGGGTTCGAGAAGTCGGCCGGCGCCGGCTCCGCCGAAGTTGGCGAACGGCGCTGTAGCGGCGATCGCCGCCAGCGATACGTAGAGAGCTACGCTGGATCTGAGCACAAGCATCGGTGCCTACCCCTCGGACCTTCCACCGGAAAGATGGCGTGCGGCGGGATGGTGGGCCAAGGTGCGAGTGCGCCCCCTCCCGGAACGAAGGGGGCGCATTTCACGGGGCGCTGGTGCTGTGTGCGGCGTTACCTGGCGGCGGCCGCCTCACCGATGACCTGCCCATCGGCGTCGATCAGACGGATCGTACCGAGGCCAAGCTCCCGGATGGGAGCCTCGATCTTCTCGCGGTCGCCCACGACGACCCAGACGAAACGGCCCGGATCGATCGTTCCCCGGGCGACCCCGGCCAGCTCCACCAGCCCGAGCGCGCGAAGCTCCGACGCGTAGCGGTCGAAGTAGTCATCGGGCAATCCGTACGTCACGATCTCCGCGACGCCCCCCTCGACCTCGCCGTTGGTCTCCCAGCGGCCCGCCATGCTCCGGGTCTGGGACTCCTGGACCCTGGTCAGCTCCTCGACCTCGATCGGTCGGGCTCCGCGAATCCCGTCCAGCTCGGTCAGGATCTCCCGTAGCGACTCGGCGGTCTTGTCGGTCTGAACGGGAGCGAAGATGATCTGCGGGCGCTGGGCCTTCGTATCGAAGACCATGCTGCGCGCGCCGTACGACCAGGCCTTGTCCTCCCGCAGGTTCATGTTGATCCGCGAGCTGAACGTGCCGCCCAGGATGCGGTTCATCGTCTCGATGGCGACCTCGTCGGGATTGTCCTTCGGCGCGATGAGCTGGCCCGCGAGGATCACGGATTGCGCCGCATCCGGACGGTCCATCAGGTAGATCGTCGGCGCGGCCCCGGCGGAGACCCCGGCGATGTTCTTCGCGGGCACGTCGGCGTGGGGCCAACCGCCGAAGAGCCGCTCCAGGCGGGGCACGAGCTCGTCCATCGTCACGTCGCCGACCACGACGAGAGAAGCGTTGTTGGGCCGGAACCAGGTCGAGTGGAAGTCGACGAGTTCGTCACGCGTGATCCGGGCCACCGACTCCGCGGTGCCCGAGCCGGTCATCGGGTTCGAATACGCGTGCCCTTCGCCGTACATCAGGGCCGGCAGCACTCGAAGCGCCATGGAGAACGGCTGCATCTTCTCCCGCTGGATCGCGGCCAGCTGCAGCTTTTGAAGGCGCTCGAAGTCGGCCCGGGGGAATGCCGGGTCGAGGATCACGTCCGCAAAGATCTCGAGCGACTCATCCAGGTTATCGGTCAACGCGGAAAGGGACACGCTCGAGTTGTCGAGGGATGATCCCGTGGAGAGCCGCGCACCGAGCATAGCCAGCGCCTCGCTGATCTCGAGCGCGGACATGCTCTCGGTCCCCTCATCCATCATGTCCAGCGCCAGATCGGCTGTGCCGGGGAGGCTGAACTGATCGGCCGCGAATCCCGCATCGACCAAGAGGTTGAGGCTCACCAGCGGCACCGCATGCCGCTCGACCAACACGACCTCCATACCGCTCGACAGCGTCGTCCGCTGAATCGCCGGGAACGTCACGTCCGGAGCGGGTCCCGGACCCGGGACCCCGGTACGATCGACGTCCTGCGCGGCCACCTTGAACTCCGGATATGGCGTGACTTCCAGAGTGTACACGCCATCGTCGAGCCACTTTCGGCTTGCCTTCAGGAGATCAGCCGCCGTCGCGCCCGATACACGCTCGAGCCGTGTGTTGTAGAAATCCGGGGATCCGCCGTAGACCTCGCTTATAGCCAGCACGTCGGACTTGCCGCCGAAGCCTCCTATACGCTGAATGCCGCGTATGAAGCCCGCCAAGTACTGCGTCCTTACCCGATCCATCTCCCCTTCCGTCGGACCTTCCTCGAGAAACCGAGCGACCTCCTCACGCACGGCAGCCTCCACCTCGGCCAGACCCTGGCCCGGGCGTGCCGAAGCCTGGATCACCAGCTGGCCACCGATCTCGCGAAGCCGGACGAACGCGGAGACATCGGTCGCGATCTGGTCGTCGTAGACCAGCCGCTTGTAGAGCCTGGACGTCTTCCCCCTCGCCAGCACGTCCGTCACCAGATCGAGGTAGGTGGCGTCAGCCGAGGCCCACTCCGGGATGTTCCAGACCATGTAGATGCGGGCCTGCGGCACGCGGTCCTGAAGGGTCTGACGCTTCTGACCCTCCATCTTCGCCAACCAGACCTGGTGTTTGGGAACGGGCGGTCCTGCGGGGATCCAGCCGAAGTACTTCTCGGCCTTCTCCCGGGCGGTCTCGACGTCTATGTCGCCCGCGAGGACGATGACCGCGTTGTTCGGACCGTAGTACGTCCTGAACCACTCGTGGACATCCTCCAGCGACGCGGCATCCAAGTCCTCCATCAGGCCGATCGTCGTCCACGAGTATGGGTGGTCACTCGGATACGTAGCCTCGGTCATCAGCTGCCGCACAGGGCCATACGGCCGGTTTTCGCCCTGCCGTTTCTCGTTCTGCACGACACCACGTTGCTCGTCCAGCTTGGACTGATCGACGGCACCGAGCAGGTGGCCCATGCGATCGGACTCCATCCACAGCGCCATGTCCAGCGCCGGCGTCGGGACGTTCTCGAAGTAGTTGGTCCGGTCGGGATTCGTGGTCCCGTTCATGTCGGTGGCGCCGGCCCGCTCGAACGGCCCGAAGTACTCGTCGTTGTAGTTCTCCGTCCCGTTGAACATCAGATGCTCGAAGAGGTGGGCGAAGCCGGTGCGGCCCCGCTTCTCGTTCTTCGAGCCCACGTGGTACCAGACGTTGACGGCCACGATGGGGGCCTTGCGGTCCTCGTGTACAATCACTGTGAGGCCGTTGTCGAGAACAAACTTTTCGAACGGAATCTCCACTTCGTCGACCACACCTGCCCTCGCCCCGCTCTGCTGGGCGATCGCGGGCAGCGGCACGGCGATGGCCGCGGCGGCGAGCAGGCAGGTTATCGTACGCTCGGTTCGCATCTTCATCTCTCTCGCGTTCAGAAAGTACTTCCGGGGGCTTTTCCCTCTGCCGCTCCCGCCGCCCCTGTCATGGGGGAGTGACTCCGCGCGTTTCCAGATGACGGTCGCGGTAGCGAAAAGCTACCGCCGTCGTGACCGGCAGAACAATCGCCGACGGGTGATGTTCCGCGCCGGCTTGCCACGCTGAGACTGGCATGCTATGGTTTTAGCAGACTGCTAAGTGTTTAGCACTCGGCGACCGGCTCGCGGTGGGGTGGGAGGAGGTGAGCTTCGTGAACAGGACGCGGCGGGAGTTCGAGGCGGAAGCCATCATTCATCTGGACGTCCTCTATTCCGTGGGGCTCCGCCTGACGGCGGGTGACGCCGCAAGGGCGGAGGATCTCATCCAGGAGACTTTCCTCCACGCCTTCCGCGCGTGGCACACGTTCCGGACGGGATCCAACTGCCGCGCATGGCTGATGCGGATACTGCGGAACCTCTTTCTTGACGAGTGCCGGAAGCAAAGCCGCTTCGTCTCCGATATGGAGCCGGAAGCGCTGCTCAACCTTCGTTCCGTAAACCCTTTCGGTGAACCCGACACCGAGGCCCGCATAGTGGACGGTCCACTCGGGAAGGAGGTAAGGCGGGCGATCGACGGGCTCCCACTCGTCTATCGCGAGACGCTGGTTCTGAGCGACCTGATGGGTCTCGCCTACGTCGAGATCGCCGAGGAAACAGGTGTGCCCGTCGGTACGGTGAAGTCGAGGCTCTTTCGGGCGCGGCGAATGGTACAGACCGAGCTTGGAGCCTATGCGCTGGCGATCGGTTTTCTCCCGGACGAGCAGGCTCTCCGGGATACCTGCCGTCCGGTGGCTCCGGTCCGGTCAGCCGCCAGCCTCGACGACGGGCTCCAGACCGTCCACTAGCCGACCATCGGCGAGCTCCGGCAGGACTCGCCGCTATCGGGCGCCGAGCCGCTCCGGCTAGAGCCCCGGCCGCGAGGGCTTCCAGGGCCCCCTCCCGCGGCATCCCTCCGCGGCGGTCCTCATCCGCTCCCCTGGGAGGGGCGCTCGGATCGACCCCGCTCATCGAGCCTGCATGAGCTGCGACGGCCCCTCGGCCGGCTCCGGCTGAACTCTCTCCACCCATACACACCTTGAGACTCGTGGGTCGACCGTGTCGTTTACTCTGTCGTCGGCTCGAGGACCCGAACATCTCAATGTGGAGGAGGCAGCTTCCATGGGAGCTTTCAGCATACCGGTGATCGTAGGCAGCACGCGGCGCGGCCGTCAGACCCCCAAGGTGGCCCGCTTCATCCAGCGGCGACTGGAGCGGGACGAGATCGAGTCCGACCTGCTCGACCTGGCGGAATACGATTTTCCGATCATGGAGGAGCGACTCCGGCAGCGTGACGACCCACCCCGGGGCCTGACGGAGTTCAGCGAACGGATCGCCAGCGCGGATGCGCTGGTGATCGTCACGCCGGAGTACAACAGCGGGTATCCGGGAGTGCTGAAGAACGCGCTGGACTACTTGCTCCCCGAGTACCGCAGGAAGCCGGTCGGCATCATCAGCGTGTCGGCGGGCCCGTGGGGCGGCCTGAGCGTTGGGCGCCCTCCCGATCCCCGCGAAGTTCCCGGTGAGACAGGTCCAATCCAGTTTCAATGAGGATGGCGAGACCGAGGATCCGGCGTACGAGAAGAGCGCTGAGCGCTTTATCGACGAGCTGCTCTGGTATACCGAGGCGCTCTCGGCGCGTCGCGCGCTGGATTCCGAGTAGGTCAGCTCGATGCACTTGATCCAGAGGGCCGGCTCCGACCCGCGACTTGACATTTGCACTCCATTGTGATTGATTGATCAATCAAGCCCACCTCTCACTGGGGCGAGGTTTTCACTGGGAGTCGGGCGGACGGGCGTAC
>JBDHIM010000209.1:0-11827 GCA_039587445.1 Gemmatimonadota bacterium | reverse complement strand
CTCCGCATCGATCGGGTTGGCGACCTGCTCTCCGTCCGCGCCGGCAGCTGGCCCGGTCGCTGGTGCTCCGGCGCCGAAGGCGCCGAACAGCACGTTGGCGAGCGAGCGGTTCATCGCCCGGCACATGATGTTGGTGAGGATGAGCCCCGACGCCCCGACCAGCGCTCCGCTGATGATCAGCGCGTTGTTCGACAGCACGAAGCCGGCCGCCGAGGCCGCGAGGCCCGAGTAGGAGTTGAGCAGCGCGACCACGACGGGCATGTCGGCGCCGCCGATCGGGATCGTCACCAGAATCCCGAGGACGAGCGCCAGCCCGGCGAGGATCAGGTAGCCGTTCATCTCCACCGGCGAGATGACCAGGTAGACCGCAGCGGCCACCGCCGCAGCGGCCAGCAGGAAGTTGAAGGTCTTTTGCAGCGGATAGGTGGCGGCCTTCTCGGCGAACCCCTGGAGCTTCGCGAACGCGACGAAGCTGCCCGAGAAGGTCAGGCCCCCGATCAAGGTCCCCGCCATGATCGAGATGCCGAGGTCCATCGCCAGCGGCTCGGGGCTCCCCGTGTGGCGGACGTACTCGGCCGCCGCGACGAGCCCCGAGGCGGCGCCGCCGAAGCCGTTGAACACGGCGACCATCTGGGGCATCGCGGTCATCTTGACCGTTCGGGCCATGATGGCGCCGGTCAGCGTTCCGACGACCAGCCCGATCAGGATCCAGCTGAAGTCGATGATCTGACGATCGAGCAGCGTGGCGACCACGGCGAGCAGCATGCCGATGGCGGCGATACGGTTGCCGCGCCGCGCGGTCTCGGGCGAGCTGAGCTGCTTCAGCCCGAGGATGAACAGGACGGCCGAGAGCAGATAGGCCAGCCAGATATAGAGATCGAAGTTCACGACGCACTCTCCTCGTCACGGTCGCGTCGGAACATCCGAAGCATCCGGTCTGTGACCATGAAGCCGCCGATCACGTTGATGGTCGCCAAGACGACCGCGATGAAGCCGATGATCGTCAGGAGCTGCGAGCCGCCGCTCCCGGCGATCACCAGCGCGCCGACGATGGAGATCCCCGAGATCGCGTTCGCGCCCGACATCAGCGGAGTGTGGAGTGTGGGAGGCACCTTCGTGATCACCTCGAAGCCAACGAACATGGCGAGGACGAACACGTAGATGCCGACAAGCAGCGTTGCGGTCATCCCTTGATCCCTTTCTCGACGCGAGCTCTTTGGCTCGCTGCTCGCGGGCCGCGGCGGCTTCGGGTCATGTCCCGTACCGCACGTCGCCCGCGTGCGTCACGCAGATCGCTCCCGTGATCTCGTCGTCCAGGTCTATCTGAACGCCTTCCTCCGAGATCAGGTGGTTGAGCAGCGCCTGCAGGTTGCGTGAGTACATCTGACTGGCGTGGACCGGGACCTGGGCGGGGAGGTTCGTCGCGCCGTGGATCATCACGCCGTGTCGCTCCACGCTCTCTCCCGGCTCGGTGAGCTCGCAGTTGCCGCCCGCCACGGCGGCCAGGTCTACGATCGTCGAGCCGTGTCGCATGCCCCGCACCATCTCTTCCGTGATGATCAGGGGCGCGGGCTTTCCCGGAATGAGGGCAGTCGTGATCACGACGTCGGATTTGGCCACGTGCGTGGCGAGCAGACGCCGCTGCGCCTCCTGCTCTTGCTCCGACTGCTCCTTGGCGTAGCCGCTCTCAGTCTCTCCGCCGCCGACTTCGTGCTCCTCATCGGCCTCGACGAACTTCGCGCCGAGGCTCTCCACCTGCTCCTTCACGGCCGGCCGGACATCGAAGGCCTCGACCACGGCGCCCAGCCGGTGGGCGGTCGCGATTGCCTGGAGACCCGCAACGCCGGCCCCGATCACGAGGACGTGCGCCGGCGAGAGCGTGCCGGCGGCCGTTATGAGGAGCGGAAAGAGCTTGCCGAGCGTGTCCGCCCCGATGATGACGGCCTTGTAGCCGGCCACGGTACTCATCGCGGAGAGGGCATCCATTCGTTGCGCACGGGTGATTCGGGGCAGCAACTCGATCGAGAGCGCGGTGACCTGGCGCTCGGCCAGTCTCCGCAGGAGGTCTGGGGATTCCGCGGGACTCAGGAAACTGGCGAGCACGCCGCCGGAACGGATCATCTCCACCTCGTGGGTCCCGTCCTCACGTTCGCGCGGCGGCTGCACCCTCACCCAGATGTCTGCCTCCGCGAGACCGTCAGGTCCGGCCACCACTTCCGCACCGGCTTCGCTGTAGGTGTCATCGGGAAAGGCGGCCAGGGCTCCCGCTCCCTGTTCGACCTGTACCGCCACCTCGTCGGAGACGAGACGGCGAACGGTGTCCGGCGTGAGTGCCCTCTCGCGCGGAACTGCGATCACGGTCTTCTCGGGCATCGACTCCGTCCTCTATCCTCTTTGTGGCTGATGCCGTGCTCGGGGGCGCAACACTCGCGGAGGGAAGGCCCCTCCCGCAAGGGGCTGCGGGCTCCCGTGCATCGTCTCTGTGCACGTGCTAGCGTTATCGAGGGCCTTGATTAACGCGACCTTCGGATTCCGGAGTTGTGCATATGCGCCGAATCGCAACCGTCAGCTGGTGTCTTGCCGTTCTGTGCGCGCTCGCGGCCTGCGAGCCACCGAGATCGGTGCAGACCAAGCCGGCCGGCGAACAGATCGCGGAAGCGGTTCTCGCCGCTCCTCCATCCTTGCGGGACGGCGCCGCGGTACTTGGATACAGCACCGGCGGCGCATTGGCAACGCTGCGCGAAGGATCCGCGAACAGTCCATTGATTTGCCTGGCGGATGATCCGCGACGAGAGCGCTTTCACGTCGCCTGCTACGACCGTTCCCTGGAGCCGTACATGAGTCGAGGGCGCGAGCTGCGAGCGAGCGGGATGGACGGTGGCGAGTCGATCCGAACCCGTCAGTCGGAGGCCCGGGAAGGGAAGCTGCAGATGCCGCCGCAACCCGCGGCACTCTACAACCTGTTCGCTCCCGAGCCGCCGCCGGTGTCCGGCGAACAGCCGGCAGACGCCTCGAGGCTGTACGTGATCTACGTTCCGGGAGCCACCGCAGAAGAGCTCGGCCTTCCCTCGGCGCCGGCCGGCGACGCTCCCTGGGTGATGTTCCCCGGCGAGGCGAACGCCCACGTGATGATCTCGCGTTGAGTATCCTGACCCGCCACCAGATGGGCGCCATCCTGCTCGCCGCACTGCGACAAGAAGGCCTCGGAACACGTGATCTGTTCGAGGGCAGGCAGGAACCCCTGTCCTGGTTCTTCCGTGGACTGGCTTTCGATCAGTCCGAGCTGGACATCATGGAGTCGGGGGCGATCGAAATGCTGCACGCGCCGTCCGCGCTCATAGAGTTGGTGATCGATGAGTTCGCACTCGCGTGCGCGAACCTGGGGGCTGAGGGTGTGTCCGGATACCTCACGGCGCCGGCCGAACCCCCCGACGAGGAAGGGGAGCCGCTCACGGCGGACGACCTGACCTTGGACCGTACCGTGATGTTGGGTTTTCTGAACGTGGATGTCGCCCCACCCGCCCTCTGGCTCGAGGAGAGGCCGACCGACCCGGAAGCCAATGAGCGGCTGGCCGCTCGGCTAGCGAAGGCAGCGCAGGATGTGGGCGCCGGTGCGGATGCGGTGGAGGTACACATGGAGGGCGCGCTGGACGCGGCGGCCGGCTGGAGCGACGCGGCGGCGGCCGATGTTCGGCCGGTGGGCGTCTCCGTTCACTTCACCTACGATATCCCGCTCGAGGGGGTGGGGGAGCGCCAGCTCGTTCGCACCTTCTCGGCGGGGGCGCGCACGGCATCCCTCGCTCTGGAGGAGGGGGTGGGGGAGCGCCAGCTCGTTCGCACCTTCTCGGCGGGGGCGCGCACGGCATCCCTCGCTCTGGAGGGAATGCGTTCCGTGTTTCGCGAGGGTTAGAGGGTCTTCTCCGGGCAATGGCGAGCTGCGTCACGAGCGCCGGGCCCGCCATGCGGCGGGCGCCCGCCGCCCGTTCACACGTGGCTACGGTGCGTCGCCCACCTTCAACAGGCTGTCCAGGACGGTCCTGAACTGACTCACTTGAGCGGCGCCCCGGATCGACAGGCTGTCGGCGATGATGAAGAAAGGCGTGCTGCTGATCCCCGCTCGATTAACGGACTGAAAGTCCCTGACCTGGAGGGGCGCCGTCCGGTCATCCCGTAGGCAGGCACCGAAGGACTCGTCGTCGATCCAGAGCTCCCGCGCGTAGGCGACGAACGTCGCCCAGGCATCCTCCGACGTGGACCACTCGCCCTGCCGCTCGAACAGGATATCGTGCATCTGCCAGAACTTGCCGACCGCTCCCGCGCAGAAGGCCGCCTCGATCGCCGGCCAGGCGAGCTGGTGGCTCGGGTTCGCGAAGGAGATCCACACGTACTCCACCTTCCCGGTCTCGATGTAGAGGCTGTCGAGGACGGGGAAGGTCTCCCGGTTGAACCTCGCGCAGAACGGGCACTGGAAGTCCGAGACCTCCAGGATCCGGACCGGCGCCTCCGGGCTGCCCATGATGCGGGATTGGTCCGCCCGGTTGATGAGGACACTGTGCTGGGTCGGGAGCACGGCCCACTCCTCCTGGGTCGGCTCTCCTTCCATGGAGCTCTCGTCGACAGGCTCTCCGGCAGGGGAGGGCCTCTCCTGGGCTGTTCCGGGCTCCCCCGAACAGCCGAGTGCCATCAGCAGCGCCATCGCCAGACCGGGTCCGGCCCTTCGACGGGCTCGCGGCCCGGTGTTCTCTGGATCCATCATACCGTCGTCATCCGTTCTTCTCCGATGGCCGAGCCGCCGGCACCGGCCATCTCATCGTGTTCCTCGCAGAGGATCCGGTAGGCGGCCTCAACGTGGCGCGCCTCCGTGTGCACGCTGCCGACGGCCAGGCGTAGCGTGTAGCGGCCGTCCAGTACCGTATGGGAGAGGAAGACGGGCCCTCGGCGGTTCACGCGCCCCATCAGCTCACGATTCCACTCGTTCGACGCTTCAAGCTCGTTCGACACACGGCCGCCCTCATTGGCTGCCTCGAGGTCGTCGAACTCTGCGTTAATCCGCGCCTCTGAAGCCCCGGATCGCGCTCTCAGCGGGCGAGCCCGAAAGCACACGGTACCGAAGGGAACCGGGGCTGCCAGCTCGAACCGGCTGTCCCGCCGCATCTGATCCGCGAAGTCCGCAGCCAGGCCAAGGTGGCGGCGAAGCAGGGCCCGAAGCCCGGCTGCTCCCATCTGCCGAAACAGAAACCACAACTTGAGGCCGCGAAAGCGGCGTCCCAGGGCCAGGCCCACGTCCATGAGGTCGAGCGCGCCCTCGTGCTCCGAGCTCAGGTACTCCGGCGTCAGAGCCAGGGAAGCTCGGAAGGGCCTCCGGTCGCGGAACAGCAGGACGCTGCAGTCCATCGGGGTCGCCATCCACTTGTGTGGATTCACCACGATGGAGTCTGCTCGGCCCCAGCCGTCGAACAGCTCCCGCTTCTCGGGCAGCATGGCGGCCGGACCGGCATACGCGGCGTCGACGTGCAGCCAGACGCCGGCTTCCGCACAGATATCGGCTATCCTCGCCATCGGGTCGACGGCGTTGCTGGAGGTCGTCCCGATGGTCGCGCAGACCATCGTGGGCAGGGCGCCGGCGTCGAGGT
Source organism: Gemmatimonadota bacterium (assembly GCA_039587445.1). Lineage (GTDB taxonomy): Bacteria > Gemmatimonadota > Gemmatimonadetes > Palauibacterales > Palauibacteraceae. The sequence continues at coordinate 6,194 of JBDHIM010000209.1, read as the reverse complement.
CGGTGCGGAGCTGCCGCTCCAAGGCCCGGGCGTCCATCGCGTACCGATCGTCGGTCTCTATTCGCCGGAGGCCTTGACGTCCCAGGCCGGCGGCGATCGCCGCCTTCTCGAGCGACGAGTGAGCCTGATTCGAGACGTACACGACGAGTGGCGGCACATCGGAGCGGCCCGTGAGGCCGAGCTCTCGAGAATCCACGCCTGCGGCCTCGCGAGCCGCGAGCAGGGCGGTGAAGCTGCTGGTCGAAGCGGTGTCGAGGATGACGCCCTCGAACACTTCGGGCAGCCCCAGCAGCTCTCGTAACCAGACGATGACGCGCTCCTCGAGCTCTGTGGCCGCGGGCGAGGTTCGCCAGAGCATGGCGTTGACGCCCAGGGTGGCGACCACGAACTCTGCGAGGATCCCGGCCGCCGAGGAGGAGCTCGCGAAGTAGGCGAGGAAGCCGGGGTGGTTCCAGTGCGTCAGGCCGGGGAGGATGATCCGGTCGAGGTCGTCGAGGATTGCCTCGAACGGCTCGCCGTCCTCCGGCGCCGAAGAGGGCAGCATCGCCGCCGTCTCGCCGGGCGACACCCGCGCCAGCACCGGAAACTCCTCCACCCGGTCGCGGTAGTCCGCGACCCACTCGGCGACCCGGTTTGCCGCCTCGCGGAACTCTTCCGGGCTCAGATCGCCAGCTCTGGCCACTGATACAGCACGTAGAACACGATCGCCGCGCCCGCGAGGGCCATGTTCTTCATGCACGATCGCCGCGCCCGCGAGGGCCATGTTCTTCATGAAGTGGGCCATCTCCATCTGACGGGCGGTCTCGTCCTCCTCCTTCCAGAACGCGTGCATCCTGACCGCGGCAGCGAAAAGGAAGAGAACCAACAGCCAGGCGCCCACATCGACCCAGGTCCACAGCAACACGCTCAGGCCTCCCGCGATGATCATCAGTCCGGTGAGCGGCACCAGCGTTCCCGCCGCCGCGACTCCCTTGGCCTCGGCGTACGCCGCCATCGCCTGCTTCTGGGTCAGGTGGGCGAGCCCGGAGGCGATGAAGATCATCGCGAACAGGATTCTGCCGATCCAAAACAGAGTGTTCATCGAGCATCTCCTCTCGGTCTGCCGGCTGCCGGCCACCTCAGGTCGGCGCGTCGCCACTTCACGACATCCGGCCCGTCGTCTCTCTCAGTTCCATCAGGTAATCGACGGCTCGCCTAAGATGCGGGATCACGATCGAGCCGCCCACGATGAGCGCGACGGCGAAGGCTTCGAAGAGCTCGTCGTCCGTGGCTCCCTCGCGCACGCAGCCGTCCAGGTGGTAGCGGACACAATCGTCACAGCGAAGGACCATGGAGGCGACGAGGCCGAGCAGCTCCTTGGTCGCGACGAGGTCGTTCATACGTTCCCGGTAGGCTCTGAACTCGTCGACGTTGCCCGTCATGGCGATCTCCGTCTGCCTTCCCTTCGGCGTGAAGCTACCTTACGAACCCATGACCTCAGCCGCGACCTCGCCGGAACTGGACGAGCTACTCGCGGGCTGCCTGCTCGGCCTCGATGAAGAGATCGAGGCGGTGCGCGACCAGCTCGCGGCGCGCGGCCTGGGAGAGCCGGTTCATGTGTCCGGCGGCCACCTGGCCGACGCCACCGGAGCGCCGCTCTACGAATGGCGGCTCCCCTCCGCTCGGCTCGATGTCCGGCCGAACGACGCTGTTCGAGTCGTATGCGAGGCTGGCGAGTCGGCCGGATTCGTGACGGCGGTGAACCGCGAGACGCTGCAGGTGCGTGTCGCCGCTGCGGACTGGCTGGGTCGCGTCCCGGCTGCCGCCTCGCTGGAGTTCGACCCGACATGGCTCTTGGGCTCTCTGCGATCGCGTCTCGAGGCCGTGCGTGACAAACCATCCCGTTTCCACCCCGCCACCGTCCTTCGCTTGTTCGGTCGAATCGCCCCGACGGTGGGTGCCGCTGAGGCACGGCACCCGGATTCTCGCGTGTTGAACGAGGCTCAACGCGAGGCCCTGGAGCGGATACTGGGCAGCGATGTCCAGTTCGTCTGGGGACCTCCGGGAACCGGAAAGACGAGGCTGCTCGGCCATGCTACGGCCGAGCTGGCGACGACCCGCAAGGTCCTCGTGACGGCCGTCACGAACGGTGCCGTGGACGAGGCCGCCTATCATGCGGCGCGCGTTCTTGGCCCTGGAGCGGTCGGAGCGAACCGGATCGTGAGGGTGGGGGCGGAGCTCAGCCGGACGGGCGATCGCGCTCTGTCTCTGGAGGCCGCTCTCGAGCGACGCCTGGCGGGCGGAAGGCTGGCAGCTGCCATCGAGCAGCTGGAGCGTGAAGCCGGCATTCGTCCGCCCCCCAAGCGGCCTGCCATGCTACAGCGAGCTCGGCTTGCCCGCGTGATGGCGGTGGCCGGGAAAGTCGACGATCACGCGATCCTCGCCGCTGCCGCCGGCATCTCCAGGGATCTGCAGCTACAGGCGATCCTGGCACTCCGGGAAGCGGATGTCGTGCTCACGACCTTCGCGAGGCTAGCCCTGTGGGATGAGCTTGCCGCCCTCCGATTCGAGGCCCTGGTGATCGATGAGGCGAGCGCGGCCCCGCTCCCCTACGTGGCGTTGGCCGCGTCACGGACTTCGGGAACGACCGTGGCGATCGGCGACTTCCAGCAGCTACCCGCCGTAGTCTGTTCACGAGGGGTGGCGGCATCGAGGTGGCTCGGCCGCGATCTCTTTCGGGAGACCGGCATCGTGGAAGATCGGGCGGGTGAAGTCAGCCTCCCCTCTCCACGAGACAAGCTGTGCGCCATGCTCGATGAACAGTATCGGATGGCGCCCCCCATCCGGCGTCTGGTCAGCGAGCTGTTCTACGGGAACCGTCTCCGAGATGCCTCCGAGGTCGCGGATCGACCGCGGCTAGCCGCCCCACTCGTCTTGGTCGACACCGAGGAGGAGGGGTCGACGGTCACGCGTGCCGAGGGCTCTCGCACGAACCCGGTTCACGTACGGATCGTGTTGCGGCTTCTCGAGGACCTCGCGGGCTGCGGAATCGCCGATGTCGCGGTCGTCGCTCCCTACAGGCTGCACGTTCGAAAGCTGTGGGAGGCAGCACGCGATCAGCTCGGTCCCGCGGCTCCGGCGGGACTGGAGATCGCGACCATCCATCGCTTTCAGGGGCGAGAGAAGTCCGTGGTCGTCCTGGACACCGTGGACGCACCGCCGGGCGCGAGCTGGTTCCTCAACGAAGGCCGCAACGCTGATCTGCCGCGATTGATAAACGTGGCGCTCTCAAGGGCGCGCCACGCGCTGATACTGGTCGGCACGATCGAGGGCCTACGGCGCACGCTCCCGCCCGACGCACTGATCAACCGACTGGTCGCCACAGTCGCCGCTGAGGGAACGACTGTGAGGGTCCGCGACCTCGGGCGATCCGTCGAGTCGGCGAGTCTGTGGGGCGTCGCCACGACATCGCCTCGCCTCGAATCTATTCCTTCAGAATCGACTGTCGCAGGTCAGCAATGACGGGCGATCGCTAAACAAACTTCCTAAAACCATCGGTTCGTCGTCCAACGGGGTTGACCCAAAAAAAATCTTTTTGTATCATTGGGTCGTGCTCGAGGAGGAAGCACCAGCAAGACCGGATGCTGCACTCACTGGCACAGATCAACGGGTCGCTCAGCGTGGGGGAGGGGATCGAACCGAAAGGTACGAGACCGGAAGCCACACCTAGGGTTGAGCGAAGATGGTACCAGGCCCGTTGGGTCTTGGAAGGCAAGCGCAGCTGACCAAGACACAGATGCCAGAGCGGTGAGATCTGTCTGAAGGCGGGTCGAATCCTCCCTCAGCCCCTGACGCTCTTCGGAGTGGCAGGGGCTGAGTACATCTGGGAACCCCAACCGACTCGCCTCGAGAACCCGACCTATCTTCCCTGACGATACCGGGTCGGGTGCTCATCGACCATCCATCGATCGCGGATGATCAATACGCTTTCCCGGTTCCGAGAGATGAGCAGCGGGCTGAGTGCGACCGAGCGGCTAGCGAAAAGGTATTTTTGGAAAACTTGGAAACGAGGAATGTGGAATGGTGTTGAGAAAAAGAAGGAATACGTCTCTTGGTGCCGGTTCTCGCGGTATGCGGATCGGGAGTTGTTTATCCACGCTACTGTGGATTGAGACCCGATCGGAAGATCGAAGTCCGGCCGGAAGGCCGGGTTGACCCGCGTATTGCCGGGAGCGGATTCAAGCCGTACCGGGAAGGGCGGGAGTGGAAGCGCGCCCTGTTCTAAGGCGGGTGAGGAGAGAGGATGAGGATCGTTGCGCAGCGAGTATCCCGAGCGGCTGTTCGCGTGGACGAAGAGACGGTCGGGAGCATAGGTCCGGGCCTGCTCGTACTTGTCGCGTTCAGCGCCGCCGATGGAGACGCGGAGCTGGAGTGGATGGCCCGGAAGCTGACCGGCATCCGAGTCTTTCCAGACGGCGAGGGCAAGATGAACCGGTCCCCAGTTTACGCTCTACGGCGACACGTCTCGGGGGATGCGTCCGTCCTTCACGGGGGCGGCGGCGCCGGAGAGAGCACAGGGGCTGTACGAGCTCTTCCTGGACGTCCTGCGGGCGGAAGGCGTTCCCGTCGAGAGTGGCCGATTCGCCGCCATGATGGACGTCGAGCTCGTCAACGAGGGGCCGGTCACTCTCATCCTTGATCGGTAGCAGATTCCCGGCCCGCGGAGATAGGTTCGCCAAGGCGATGCTGCAGACCGGTGGGTCGGTGGGTGATCGTCCGGACTGCGGTACACTCAAACGCCGATGGTCGATGTGAGATGACGGCTCAGGAGGATGCAGGACGGGGGCGCCCGCTGCGTGTGGGCGTGATCGGATCGGGCAGCCGGCTGGACCCGGAGACCGCCGAGGCGGCGCGTCGGGTCGGAGCGGCCCTGGCTCGCGGTGGGGCCGTTCTCGTATGCGGTGGCCTGGGTGGCGTGATGGAAGCGGCCGCGGCCGGTGCGCGCGACGAGGGCGGGACCGTTCTGGGCATTCTCCCCGGTTCGGACGCGGATGCGGCCGCTCCGGGAGTATCAATTCCGGTCCCCACCGGCCTCGGGGAGGCTCGCAACGTGCTGGTCGTTCGTTCATCGGAGGCGGTGGTAGCGATCGCGGGAGGTTGGGGCACCCTCAGCGAGGCGGCGTTCTGCCTCAAGCTGGGAGTTCCGCTCATCGGGTTGCGAGACCACCTTCCTGCCGAAATGTCGATCCAACGGCTGGACGATCCTGAAGAAGCGGCCGAGCGCGCGCTTCTTGCGGCCGGCCGGCGGCGAGCGACCCCTTTGGAAGCAGCAAGAACGCCTGGAGGTATCGGTTGAATCCGTTCTACTTTTTGGCAGCGCTCGTGCTGGCGCTGCTCGTGGCGGTGATCGTCGCGGGCGTGAGAGGCGGAGCTGCCGAGCAGAGGTCGATGATCGGCGATCGTGCCGATCCGGCCGATCGCCAGCAGGCGTTGCTAGCCCGGCTAGCCGATCTCGAGTTCGAGTACCAGACCGGAAAGATCGGCGAGGATGAGTACCGGGAGCTGAAGTCGCCCCTGGCCAAGGCGGCGCTCGAGGCTCGTGCCGAGCTCGAGGGTTCCGCTTCGCCCGGAGGGGTGGATCGAGGTGGCGAACGAGACTCGGCGACGTAGGCGGTAGATGAGCGAGCACCCGGTCGATCTGCGGAGCGACACGGTCACCCGGCCGTCTCCCGGCATGCGGGAAGCGATCGCAGGAGCGGAGGTGGCGGACGACGTGCTCGGCAAGGACCCGACGGCGGATCGCCTCGAGCGACGCGTGGCGGGATTGCTGGGTAAGGACGCGGCCCTCTTCTTCCCATCCGGAACGCAGGCGAATCAGGCGGCGGTGCTACTGCACACGCAGCCCGGCACGGAAGCCGTCTGCGAGCGCGAGGCGCACGTCTTCCACTACGAGTACGCGGACGCGGCGTGGCTCTCCGGCGTGCAGCTGTACCCCGTCTCTTCCGAGTCGGGTCGGGTCTCGGCGGACGCCTTCCGTTCGGCGATCAGACCCGGAGACCGGCACCATCCGACGACCAGCCTGTTCTGCCTGGAGAACACTCACAACATGCACGGCGGCACGGTCCTGCCCGTCGACAACATGCGGGAGGTTCGCGCGTTGGCCGACGAGGCGGGGATCCCGGTGCATCTCGACGGCGCCCGTCTGTGGAACGCGG
>JBDHIM010000208.1:0-3264 GCA_039587445.1 Gemmatimonadota bacterium | reverse complement strand
GTACAGGCGGCCCTGGAGGAGGCGGCCCGGGAGGAGAAGCCGGCGGTCGTGGACGCCGACGGGTTGAACGCCTGGGCCGGAGCCGCCGAGGAGCTGGCCGATCGACTCCCGCGGGGATCGTTGATCACGCCGCACCCAGGCGAGCTGGGCCGGCTTGTCGGCAGGCCGATCGAGGAGATCGTGGCCGACGGGCCCATGGCGGCGAGTGAGGCCTCACGGGCGCTCCGCTGCGCTGTTCTGCTGAAGGGCGCGCCTTCCTGGGTGGCCGACGGTGAGGCGCCGGTGCGCGTCAGCACGAGCGGTGACGCCGCGCTGGCCACCGGAGGCGTCGGCGATGTGCTGACCGGTCTCATCGGTGCGCAACTCGCCGTCGGGCTGACGGCGGCCGACGCGGCATCGGCCGCGCTTCATCTCTCGGGCGTCTCCGCCCTGCTGGCGCCCGAGCCGGTGGGCCACTCGGCTTCGGAGCTGCCCGAGCGGATCCCTGAGGCGCGATCCCTGATCATGGAATCATGGACCGTCGCGCACCCGTACCTCTTCGTTCTTCCGGCGCCGCGCGGCTCGCCTCCGCCTCCGGCCGAGTAGACGCGCGCGATCTGAGGGTAGCGGAGTGGCTTTGAAGCCTGGGCGGATGAAGCCCGGTCCGGAGTTCGATCGAATTCGAGCTTTCATTGCCGCCGTCCGCGCGACGTCGGCGTCGGTCGAGATACCGCCGGGAGATGACGCGGCGGTCATGCGCTGGCCGAGCGACGAATCGGTGGTCCTGAGCTCGGATGCCTTCGTCGAAGGCGTTCATTTCAAGCGGGCCTGGTTGAGGTGGGAGGCCGTCGGGTATCGTGCCACGGCAGCAGCGCTGTCTGATCTGGCCGCCATGGCCGCACGTCCCGCTGGTGTCCTGATCTCGCTGATGGTGCCGCCGGAGACGGAGGAGAGCATGCTCGTGACGCTCGGCGAAGGAGTCGGCGAATGCCTCCGACGGCACGAGACCGGATTGCTGGGAGGCGACCTCGCCCACTCCCCGAGCGTCGTCGCGATCGATGTCTGCGCCGTCGGCGCCAGCCGTAGCCCGATAAGCCGCGGAGGAGCGACGGAGGGTGACGAGGTCTGGCTCACCGGTGCCGTCGGCGGAGCCGCCGCGGCCGTCCAGGCCTGGGGACGCTCGATGGAACCCGATCCCCGCGCCAGATCAGCGTTCGAGAGACCAACGGCGCGGATCGCCGAAGCGATCTGGCTCGCCGAGCACGCCGATCTGACGGCGCTCATCGACCTCTCGGACGGGCTCGCCGCTGACGCCCGTCAGATCGCTGCCGCCTCCGAGGCGAGACTCCGGATAGATCTCGACGCGGTTCCGCTGGCTCCGCCTCTTTCCGAACACGCCACCCGCGAGGCGGTGTTGGGCCTGGCCTTGGCCGGTGGAGAGGACTACGAGCTGCTGATATGCAGCGAGGAAGGAAGCCTCGAAGCGGTGCGGGCGGAGTTCGAGCGGCGCTTCCAGATCAGGCTCACGAAGGTAGGCGTCGTCGAAGAAGGGGAGGGCGTGGTCTGGATGTCCGCTTCCGGAGCGAGCGTCCCGGCCGGTCTGGACGGATTCGATCACTTCGCTCCGGGGGGGACGGGGTGATTCGCACGCTGGCGTTCCTCGTCGTCGTTCCGGTCTCGACGATCTTCTTCTCACTGGTCTCCATCGTCGCCGGTCTGGTGAACGCGAAGAAGGGTGCCCACGACTGGGTCCATCGGAATTGGTCCCGGGGGGTGCTGCGGGCGGCCGGTGTGACGGTCGAGGTGACCGGCTTGGAGCACGTCCGGGCCGACGGCGCCCAGATCTTCGTCAGCAACCACCAGTCCATGTTCGACATCTGGGCGATGTTCGCGACGCTGCCCGTCTCGCTGCGCTTCATCGCCAAGAAGGAGCTGTCCAGGATACCGGTATTCGCGCATGCCATGCGGCACGCGGGTCACGTCTTCATAGACCGGACGGATAGGACCCAGGCTGCCGCAGCGATGCGCCGGGCCGGACAGCGGATGCAGGAGGATGGTCTATCGCTGGGTATGTTTCCCGAGGGCACACGGTCCAGGGATGGATCGCTGGGCACCTTCAAGAAGGGGACCTTCGCCCTCGCGATCGAGACCCAGACCACGTTGGTGCCGATAGCCGTCGATGGCGGCGCCGAGATCATGCCCGACGGACTCCGGCTCAGGCCGCGTCCTCTCCTCATGTTCTGCGCTGCCCCGATCGACTTGAGCGGACTGGATGCCGGGGACCGCGACGATCTGCTCGCCCGCTCGCGGGCCGAGATCAGCGAGATGCTCGAAGAGGCTCGACGCGTGCGGCCTCTTCGAGCGGAAGGCTCCCCGCTGTCTAGCCGCCAGGCGTGAAGAAGAGCGGGATGCCCCCTTCCGTCGGCGCGATCACCATGTTGTTGGTACCCTCTGCGACCTCCCCGAGCATCTCGAGGTAGCGCCAGTAGAGGTAGCGCTGGCCGGCGGTCCCGGTCAGGCTCGTGGCGATGATCTCCTGGGCGTCCCGGATGCCGGCGGCTTCGGCACGCTTCTGGTTGGCCTGCTCCTGCACGACCTGGGTCTGGTAGCCCTCGGCCTGCACCTGCTGCTCCCGGGCCAGCTTCTGCTCGATCGCCAGACGCAGCGCCTCCGGCGGCTCGATCTCGCGCACGAAGAACTGAGTCATCACGATCCCGCGCGGAACGAGCCCCTCGGACATGAGCTCCTCGATCCGGCCACCGATTCCCGTGCGTTCCCGAGAGAGGATGTCGGCCGCGAGAAGCTCGGAGACCGCATCTCGCACCGCCGAGCGGTAGGTGTTGTACACGAAGTTGTGAATCGCGCGTTTGTCTCCAACGGTGAGAAACAGGTGGACCACCGAGTCGGGGTTCAGCCGGTACCGATAGGCCGCGTCGATCTCGATCGAGAGCTGGTCGGCCGTCAGTGCGGCCAGAACCTCGCTCTGCCCGGAGGTGGGGTACTCGATCTCGCGCCGATCGTAGTTCGTCCACGAACGCAGAATCGAGTGATAAAGGCCCTGTCGGTACGGCACGGGGTCTACCGCACCGGTCACCGGGTTGCGCTTCACGGCCACCTCGAAGTCGTCGACTCGGTTGAAGCCGAACAACAGCAGCATCGCTACGACAAGCACCAGGACTCCGGCGCCTATCGCGCCCGCACCCCGGAAGGTCTTCCTCAAGTCTAGACGGGATCTCCTGATCGGAGTGCTCATCTTTTTCCTCCTTGCTGGACCGGTTCCGTGCC
>JBDHIM010000207.1:0-6068 GCA_039587445.1 Gemmatimonadota bacterium | reverse complement strand
GCGTATGATTCCAGGGTGCGATTCGTCATCTCGGACGTGTCGAGCACACAGGTTGAAGGCCAACCTCTTGTGATCGCTCTTGTTAGAGCGTTCGCAGGCAGGCGGTCGACGACCTTGCCCGGCGTGAGTCGAGTGCACGACTCGCTGGAAGAAGCGGCGATACTGGCGTGCCTGGACGCGACCAACCGGTGGGTTGGGGCGTCCCGCTGAGGCTTTCTGCGCCGGTGTTAGCGCAGTTTGCCTTGCGCCGGCGGGTCCTGAGTCCTCTTTTTAGAGGCCTTTTAATTGTCCCGCCTCAAGGAGATGGCTGAATAGACACATTCTGCTGACAACGGAGAGGCTAACGCCCTCAATTCTGCATCGAGCAGCAAGCTGAGCGGACCTCCGAGCGGAGACGAAGCGCAACCTCTTAGCGGAACGGTTGCGACTTCCTCACGAAAGGAGGTGGATGAGGATGCTATTCCTTATAGCTTTGCTGACCGGATCTCTTGATTGGTGATCGATGACACGAATTGAGGGCGATTTTTTTTGGGATGATGCTCAGTAGAAAACTGAAACACGTTGTAACGGCGACGACTGTCGCGGCCTTGGCGGCAGTTGGGGCCGTTTTTGTCCTGCATCCCCCAGCTGTCAACCCCGAGACATCCTTAGCTCTGGGGACGCTTCTGGCGCTCGGACTTTTCTCCACACTGCTTGATTTTCGGATTACCGAAGGTGGATCGACTACCTCGGTTGACTTCATACCGCTGCTCGGCGCTGTCCTCCTGATTGGCCCCTCGTACGCGCTCATTGTCACTGCCGTCTTGTTCGTGTTCAGGCACTTCCTTTCGCAGCGAAGGGGCCGCAGCAAGCCGCTCCACAAATGGCTGTTCAACACGTCGCAGCGATTGTTGGCGGTTTCTGTCTTCGGTCTGGTTTTCGCTTGGTTCGGAGGAAGTCCAAGCCTCGAGAGCATCCAGTTCAGGTCCACCTTCCCGCCGTTCCTGCTTGGTGTAGTCGCCTACTTCATCGTAAATGCCTGTGCGGTCGTTTACGTGATCTCGATATCTGAGGAGCAAGCATTCGCAACGGTTTGGAGGAATGTTGCTGGTCATCTGATCATTTTCGACGTTGCGATTAGTCCACTCGCCTACCTATTCGCTCTCTTCTATGTGCTGTGGGGAGCCCCGACAGTTCTCCTCGCGATTATGCCCCTTATCGGGCTGAGATACAGCTACGGCGTAAACGTCGAACTCCAGCAGTTGAACAACGATCTGTTGCGCGTGTTGGTTAAGACTATAGAGGCTCGAGACCCCTACACGTCTGGCCACTCACTGCGTGTAGCTGAGAGGTCACGTCGAATAGCTGAGAAGATAGGCCTCCCCCGGAAGCTTGTGGGACTGATCGAAACGGGGGCATTGCTGCACGATATCGGAAAGATCGATATGGCCTACTCGGAGATTCTGCGACAAGCCGGCCCGTTAACTCCTGAGCAACGTGAGCTTATCAGAGCCCACCCTGACAAGGGCGTAGCGATCGTGTCTTCGGTGCGATCGATGGACAACAAGGTGCTCGAATGCATCCGCCACCACCACGAGTGGCTAGATGGCAGCGGATATCCGGTGGGACTATCCGACCGTGCAATTCCGATCGGAGCCAGGATCATCATGGTGTCTGATTCAATCGACGCCATGGCCACGGATCGACCGTACCGGGCCGCTCTAGGCCGTGAAGAGATACGTCGCGAACTCGTGAATAACACCGGAACGCAGTTCGATCCAGATGTTGTTCAAGCCACGCTGGAGAGTGGAATACTCGAAGACTTGCTCCAGACACCCAAGGCTCCAGAAGAATCGGATGGAGTTGAACCAATCCGCAAAGTCATCGGGCACTAGACTCCCAGCACGCCGGGCTCTGAATTGGCCGTGGCTGCAGCGTGCCATCGGCGACTGAATCGCGCGAACCATCCCATCCCCGCAGCTCTCAAGTCAGCGAGGATCGTCTTTTCGTCGTTACCAGCGGCTTTTCCGAAAAGAAGGAGGTTGAGCCAAGACAACTTGAGAGAACCGGGCAGATCAAGCCTCCGAAGGTGAGCTGTTACGTCAGCGCACTCTCTTTCTTGATGGAGTACCCCACTTTGGGCGACAACGAAAGCTCGAAGCCATTCCACTTTGAACCTCTCCTGCACGCCCGTGAGAGATTCGGAGTCGATACTCTTGACTGCCTTCCAGTGGAGACGCGCATCGTGCCTCTCTCCGAGCTGGAGAGCTACAAGGGCAAGGCTCGCCCGCAGTTGCCACAGGTAGTCATCGGACACGTTGCCCAGGGCTCGCTCGTAGACCGCCTTCGCCTCGCGCGGCCGACCTTGGTACAACAAAGCGTCTGCGAGATTCGTCAGCGGTGCAGTTCTGACAAACGTGCCTTCCGGTAGAGTCGAATACGTTTGCAGGCTCTCGCTGCAGAGCTGATGGGCTCGATCCCACAAGCCACGCTCCACAGCACAATAGGCTAGGTTGTTTCGCGCGATCCCGGCGTCGAGAACATGATTACGCCGAAGAGCGCTTGAAAGCGCTTCACTAAGTAGACTCTCAGCTCGGTCCCATCTCGCGCGCCGGGCTTCCACTACACCGGCCAGCAGAAGCGTGCGCTGCAACAACTCCGGTGGATCGCGTCGTGCTCTCGTTTCAGCCTCGTTTATCAGAGAAGCCGCTTCATCCACTGACTCGAAGAAAGCCGCGAATGCTGCAAGTCCGTAGAGAGCTGTTGTTGCCGCCTCGTGTGTAATCGTGCGGCTCTCCGCATACAGCGTGCGAATCGCCTCCGCCGTTTGTCGTGCCAATACAGGGTCGTGCCACCGGGTAGCCAGCTTAAGAGCCAGCACGTGACGTTCGATCTCTATGTCTACCTGCTGGGCGGAGTCGGAGATTGCCGGTATTGTGCGCGAGAGTTCTTCCAGCGCCTTTGCGGCACCTGCGCGGTCGGAACGCTCCATCCTCGCGCGGGCGATAAGAAGTCTCGTGGTCGCACGATCGACCGGAGCTGTTTCAAGTTCAAGGCCCAATAGCCTAGTGAGATGATGCTCGGCCTGCTGCATTGATCCTACGGCAAACTCCGCCCGACCGAGTATTCCGAGAGAGGAGGGAAGCCATCGACTTCGCTTCCTCGTGGCCGAACGAGGCGATGGATGCCCTGGCCGCGCGAATCCCGTACTCGAAGGCTCGAGCACGATCACCCCCGAGGTGGAAGTGTCGGGCGATGGTCGGAAGGGTCACCTGAACGTCCCGCGCGAGAGCCTCCGCCACGAAAAGGTGAAGCGAAGCCCTACGGACCCCTCCGAGGTTCTGGTATACGAACTCCCGCGTGATGTCGTGCGCGAACTCGAGCTGTTCTTCGACGTCACGAAGTATCCCACGAGCATAGAGCTCTTCCGAAACATCCGACGCGACCGGAAGAGTCAGTCCTGCCGTGTCCGCCGCATGGGCGGGGGTCGCGTTTCGTCCCAGCACGGCGATCGACTCGAGGAGCCGGATCGAGCTCGGGGCAAGGCCTTGCAGCCGTGTCTTCAGCAGGCTTCGCACCCGATCCGACTGCAGAGCCTCGCCAGCCAGATCCTCGGCCTCGAGCGTCGTCGGAGGCCCCGTGTCGCGTAGCAGCTCGAGAGCGAGGAAGGCATTCCCGCCTGACAGCTTGTGAATCCTCTCCGGAAAATCGGTGGTCGTCGCAACCCCAAGCCTCTCGATCAACAATCGCACGGCTTCGAGTGACAGCGGACCGAGGGAGAGGGTCGTGGCGTGTTGATCCGTCGATCTGTCGCGGAGGAGCTTCACGCAGGCTTCGCTCTGGTCGCTCGGGTCTCGCACGGTGACGAGCAGAAGGAAGCGACGATCCGCCAGCCTGCGAATCAGGTAGCTGAGCAGCGACGCCGACGAGCTATCTATCCACTGGACGTCGTCAAAGATCCAAACCGTCGTGGCATCCTCGCATAGCGTGGAGGTTAGACCGGCGATCTCCTCGTATAGTCGGCGGCGCTCGCCCGCGAGATCGGCCTCGAGATCCACGCTCGGGTCCAGGCTCGGCTCACACCTGAGTAGCCGGCGAATGTGCGGATAGAGCGGACCGTCGGATCCATCCTTCGAGCAGATGAGGTCGGAGAACTCGCGTAGTGCATCCAGAACTGGCCCGTAGGCGACATTCTCCTCGGCTGCGTAGCAGCGGCTCTTCATCACTCGCATGCCCTCCACCGCAGCGCAGCGAGCGAGCTCGGTGCTCAAGCGCGTCTTGCCGATACCGGCCTCACCTCGCACGACCGCGAGGACTCCTTCGCCTCGGCGAGCCGAGTCGACCAGCTCCCGGAGGCGGGCGAACTCCTGCTCGCGTCCTACGATCGGCGGCTCGGCTCGACTGATCCCGGCGGGCGCCGGCGGAGCCGAGCTTCGAATCCGCTGAACCAGCTCCTGAGTCTCGAGGGAGATACCTCCGGGCAAGTCACTCGACAGCTGATTCTCGATCTCACCGAAATGACGCAGAGCCGATGCTTGATCGCCGTGCAGCCAAAGTGCCCTCATCAGGCTCCGGTGAGCCTTCTCGCTCATCCGGTTGATCCCCACCAACTTGACCGCGGCGACGCACATCTGTCCCCAATCGCCCTGACCGTCGCAAAGCTCGACGTACCTGTGGAGGGCCGCCTGTGCCAGAATCCGGTAACGGCGCCGCTCGTCATCGATCCAACTCTCGAAGGCTTCCGTACCCACCCGGTCGTAAGCGGCCGCGAAGTCGCCCCGGTACAGATCGACTGCCCTTCGAAGGTCGTCTCGTTTGACGGCTTCCTCGAACTGTCTTCCCTCAAAGTCGATGTCGCTCGCGAGCCGCAACCCGTCTCCGAACCGCTGGGTCGAGAAGTCGCCCAATCTGCGCTTGAGATCGTACAGCGCCTGACTCAGCGAATGCCTGGCAGACGAGAGCGGTGAATCCCAAAGAAGGCGCACGAGCTCATCACGCCCGTGCACACGATCCCGGTTGGCAGCCAGAAAGGAGAGTAGGGCCACGTGCTTGCGGGAGCGGAAGTGGATCGGCCTACCGTCGGTGCCCACGACGGAGATTCCCCCAAAGCAATGGATGCGAATCATCTGAACGGCTCCATCATGGGTCAGATGCGGCTCGATGGGCGAAACGGCTTTGAGAACACTCGCCGCCCGCCGGACCCAAGATAGTCCACACCGTCATCCGATTATCAACCGACTTGGTACAGACAGGTTGATAGGCCGGCCGGGCACGCCGGCCCTGACCGGCCCCCGGTCGCGGCTAGCTGGTCAGCTTGCCAGCTTCCCCCACATCCCGGCCAGAGCCGAGATCCCCTTGTGGTAGACGCCCAGATCCAGCCACTCGTCGGGCCCGTGCGGATTCGCGCCCGGGAGGCCGAAACCGACGAGGATGACCGGTGCCTGGAGGATCGACTCGAAGAGCGGGACGATGGGAATCGACCCGCCTTCGCGGATCAGGAGAGGCTTCCTTCCGAATGTCTCCTCGAGGGCGGCCGACGCCGCTTCGAAGACCGCTCCGTGAGGGTCGGCGCGCCAAGGTGTCGCCCCGTGGTGATACTCCACCTGGACCTCCACCCCATCGGGGGCGAGCGAGAGCACGTGCTTCGTGAACGCGGCCCGGATCTCCTCGGGATCCTGGTCCGGCACCAGCCGCATGGAGACCTTGGCCTTCGCTTCCCCCGGCAGAACGGTCTTGGCGCCTTCGCCGGTGAACCCGCTGATCATGCCGTTAACGTCGAGAGTAGGCCGGTACCATAGCCGCTCCAGCGTATCGTAGCCGGCTTCGCCCGCCATCGTCTTCACCCCCAGATCGCGGCGGAAGGCGGACTCGTCGAACGGGATCGCCCGCAGCGAAGCCCGTTCCTCTCCCGTCATCTCGTTCACGCGGTCGTAAAAGCCGGGAACGGCCACGCGACCGTACTCGTCCTCCAGGCCAGCGATGATCGTGGCGAGGGCGTTCGCCGGGTTCCGAACCGCGCCGCCGTAACTGCCGGAGTGGAGATCGCGGTTCGGACCTCGCACGCTGATCTCCATATACGCGAGGCCGCG
>JBDHIM010000046.1:0-17133 GCA_039587445.1 Gemmatimonadota bacterium | reverse complement strand
TTCACGCTGGTCTATCCCGTCGAGAGCATGGCCTACTTCGACGACGAGGAGAAGTGGATGAGCCAGTTTATGGGCACGCCCGGCGAGGCGACGCTCATGGAGGCATTTGAACAGTTCGGAGAGCTCGACTATAGCTCGAAGAGCATGGTCCACAAGATGAACCTGGAGCACAGCTACTCACCGTCGAACCCGATCGAGAACCCGAACAACGTCATGGTCTTCGCCAACTGGGTGAAGCCGGGCAAGCAGGAGGCCCACGCCGAGAACACCGCAGGGTTGATGAAGATCATCTCGGACGTCCAGTGGCGGTACGCCGTGCACGCCTTCGACGGCGTCATCGGCGACGGCGGCCTGAGACTGTACGTCGTTCCGTTCGACGACATGGCCACTTTTTATGGCGAGGGATCGCTGCAGGCCGCCCTGGCCCAGCACGAGAGGGGCGAAGAGTGGGAGGCGCTGATGGGCAAGCGCATGAAGCTCGTTCGTGCCATGGACAGCCAGGATCATGCGTTCGTGCCCGGCATGACCTACATGCCCGAGGGCAACTAGGCCACTACGAACGGCCGGCGGAGATCGCCAAGAACCACGCAAGGCGGGGGGAGGACCTCCTTCTCCCGCTTTTTTCACATCCGGCTGTTGGCTTCGCTGTGGCTCGCGAAGCGAGCTCCGCTGAGCCTGGCGACCCGACCTAGTGGCCTCGCCAGGTGTCGAACCCGCGGTCAGCCGCCCTCTCGAACGTGCGAACCACCTCTCGCGTCTGCGTATCGACCGCGACCACGCCCGTGGGGAGAGCGACGTACGCCTGCAGACCGTCGTTCGAGAACAGGATATCGGACGGTACCCCGGGAAGAACCACTCTGCCGACCTGCTCCCGCTTGAAGGCGTGGAATACCGTGATCTCGGGGCTGCCCTGGTGGAGAACCCACACTTCCCGGCCGCTCGGAGTGAACTGGAGGCGCACCGGTCGGAGCGCTCCGGCGAAGAAGTCGGCCAACTTCCGGTCCCGGCGCACGCTCAGAATGGTGATCGTGTGCGAGCCGCTGTTCGCCACCCAGGCCTCGAACCCATCGGGTGAGACATCCACGTCGGCGGGCGCCGTACCGGTCGGGATGCTCGCGGCATACACCCGCTGCCGATCGATGACGGTCACGACATCATCCAGAATATTGGCCACGTACAGGCGCCGGTCGTCCGGCGTCACATCCGCGCGGTGGTTCAGGCCCGTGCCCGTCTTCCAGATCATGAGGAGTTCGCCGTTTTGCGCGTTGAGCTCCAGAACGGAGCCATCCTCCTCAGCCGGCACCCAGAGCCGGGAACCCCTGCGATTCAGCTGTAGCCCGTTCGTGGGTGTGAAGGCGCCCAGATCGAAGACAGCCTCCAGGGATCGCCTCCAGAGGTCGAAGACGAGGATCGAGGAGCCCGTCGAGTCGATGGAGGCTCTCGTGCGCGCCCGGCTGGCCACATACGCAAACCGGCCATCGGGCGATACCGTCACATCGCGAACGTCGCCGCCCCTCGGAAGCCCATCGATCAGATCCAGGGAGATCGCATCGAAGAGCATGACCGTGCCGCTCGCGTCGCGGAAGGCCAGCGCTCCCTGCGCAGAGGCCTCGCCGACGGCCGCCCCAAGGCATGCCGCGAGGAGCAAAAGCCGGGATGCGAATCGCCGAATTATCGGTTCCTTTCTTTCCGCATTCCGCACTTCTGTGCCCACCCCCCGAAAAGAACGCCGGAAGCTGCCGAAGACGCTCGTGCCGTCCCCGCCTGCGTCCGGTTCATGTAAGAGCAACAAGCGTGCAAAGATAACGTCGAGGGCCGTTGAATACGACTCGGACCCCGAAAGTCTTTCCACCTGATCCTCGTGCCGGCTCCGGGCGTCTCTACAGAGACCGCAACCTCCACATCATCTTCTCGATCACCCTCATCGCCGTGCTCGCCGTGTCGAGCATCACCCCCGCATTCCCGCAGATCTCGCGTGAGCTCGGGGTCTCTCCGGCGCGTATCGGCTGGCTGATCAGCGCCTTCACGGTACCGGGCATCTTCTTGACGCCGCTGCTGGGCCTGGCCGCCGACCGGTGGGGCCGCAAGCAAGTTCTCGTCCCCTCCCTTCTGCTGTTCGCCGCGGCCGGTACCGCTTGCGCGTTCGCGACGGACTTCCAGACTCTTCTGGGCCTGAGGCTCCTCCAAGGAGTGGGCGGAGCCGCGCTGGGCGCGCTGAACCTCACGATCATCTCGGACCTCTACACGGGCCCCGTTCGTACCGAGGCGATGGGCTACAACGCCTCGGTGCTCAGCGTGGGAACCGCCGGCTATCCGGCCATCGGAGGCGCGCTGGCGCTCCTGGGCTGGAACTATCCGTTCGCCCTGTCACTCTTTGCCATCCCGGTCGCGCTGTTCGTGCTCTTCGCCCTGCCCAAAGAGTACCCGACCGCCAACACATCCCTGAGCACCTACTTCGTCCGAGTCGGACGGGCGCTGGCGACGCCCGCGATCGCCGGGATGATGTTCGCGACCGTCACAACCTTCATCATGCTCTTCGGCTCGTACCTGGCCTTCTTCCCCAGCCTCGCCGAGCGATCGTTCGGAGCGACGAGCCTCTCCATCGGCCTCGTGATGTCCGTCGGTTCCATCTGCACGGCGGCCACAGCGTCCCAGCTGGGAAGGCTCGCCCGCCGGTTCGACAAGACCCATCTCGTCCGCGTCGGATTCCTGCTCTACGGCCTGGCGATGCTGGGTTTTCCCGCGGCCCGTGAGACGTGGCAACTCGCCATTCCGACGGCGGTGTTCGGCGTGGGAGCCGCCCTGTCGATCCCCACCATACTCACCCTCCTCGCCGACTACGCGCCCGAGGACCAGCGAGGCGCATTCATGTCGATTAACGGGATGCTGCTGAGGCTCGGGCAGACGCTGGGCCCTCTGCTGATCGGCGCGGTCGTGAGCCTGTGGAGCGTCCAGGCCGCCTTCTACGCCGGCGCGGCGCTCGCCTTCCTTACCCTCGTCGTCGTGGTGGCGACGATCCCGCGCTCGTAGGGTTTGGCCTCGCGTTCGTCGGTCGGCCTCCGCCACATGGCAGCGGCCGCGTTCTTCTTCAGCCTGATGAGCCTGATGGTGAAGGCGGCGGGGCGGCGGCTCCCCGTCCAGGAGATCGTGCTGGTCAGAGCGCTGATCACGTTCGGTCTCACCTGGGCCTATCTGGCACGTCGCGGCATCTCGCCCTGGGGAACGAGACGGGCGGTGCTCCTTCTCCGAGGCACACTGGGATTCGGGGCGCTCCTGTGCTTCTTCTACTCCGTCGTCCACCTTCCGCTGGCCGACGCCACGGTGATCCAGTACACGAACCCGGTGTTCGCCTCGCTCATCGCGGCCCTGGTGATCGGGGAGAGGCTCCGCATGCGCGATGGCGCGTACATCGCCGCCAGTCTCGCCGGAGTTCTGCTCGTGGCCCGACCCTCCTTCGTCTTCGGCACCGGTACCCACGAGCTGGAACCGGTCGCGGTGGGCGTGGCCCTCATCGGCGCCCTGTTGAGCGCGGCCGCCTACGTGACGGTACGGGCGCTCACGAAGACCGAAGAGCCGCTCGTCATCGTCTTCTACTTCGCCGCGGTGAGCGTGGCCGCGTCGATTCCGCTGGCGGCTCTGGACCCTATCTGGCCGACGGGGATCGAGTGGCTCGTGTTGGCGGGCATCGGACTCGCGACTCAGTTGGGGCAGGTCTATCTGACCAAGGGGCTGCGAGAGGAGCCCGCCGGCAGGGCGCTGGCGGTTGGCTATCTGCAGATCGTCTTCGCCGGCGGCTGGGGTCTCCTCTTCTTCGGCGAGGTGCCGGGCCCGTTGAGCGCTGCCGGCTTTCTGTTGATCGCCGTGAGCACCGCGATGCTCGCCCGCCAGCCCGGCGGCGGCTCGAACCTTTCGGGCGGAGCGCACCGATCAGCGAGCCCCTAGGTTGAGTGCCCACCGGCCCCCTGTTCGGTAGAACCGGCCTGCGGACCCCGCACACGAGCACGGAGGAAGCGAGTCATGTCAATACTCTTCTCTGGAACGGCCGCGCGCGCAGGGCGTCTTCCGGCACTCCTTCTCGGTCTCCTCTCGATCTGCTTGACGGTAGCCTGCGTGTCGCCGGAAGCGGATAGCCACTCCTCGGGGACTGTCGCCGAACCCGAGGGACCAGCTCCTGGAACACCGGCTCCCGAGTATGGGCTTAGCAGAGATCAGACGCACAGTCGCTTCAGCTCGAGGATCGAGCCGGTGCTTCGAGTCCCCTCCGGCGCCGTGGTGGAGGTCTTCACCGAGGAGGCGACCGATGGACAGCTCGGACCCGACTCCCGGATCGAGGATCTTCTGAGCGTGTCCATGGACCCGATCCACCCGCTGACTGGACCGGTTTACGTGGAGGGCGCCGAGCCGGGCGATGTGCTCGCGGTCAAGCTGCACGAGATCGAGGTCGGCGACTGGGCGTGGCAGGCCATCATCCCGGACTTCGGGTTCCTGGCCGATGAATTCGCGGAACCCTATCTGAGGACCTGGCGCTTCGAGCCGGGGGATTCAGTCGCATGGTTCACCGACCGCATCAAGATCCCGCTTCGCCCCTTCCCCGGCGTGATGGGCGTCGCACCCGCGACCGACTCCATGCTCTCAACGATTCCCCCCCGAGCCAACGGCGGGAACATGGACAACCGGCACCTAACCGTCGGGACGACCGTCTACTTCCCGGTGTTCGTCGAGGGAGCCCTGTTCTCGATCGGCGATACGCACGCCGCCCAGGGAGACGGCGAGGTGGCGGGCACGGCGATCGAGGCTCCGATGCGAATCGTCTACGAGCTTAGCGTGATCAAGGGCGGCCGCTCGATCGAGGAGCCCCAGTACGAGACCGAGGAGTTCTACGGCGTCACGGCGTTCGCCACGACGATCGACGAAGCGGCCAGGAAGGCTACCCGCTACATGATCGATTACCTGGTCGAGGCGCACGGGCTCGCACGCTCGGATGCTTACGCGTTGGCGTCCCTGGCCGGGGACCTCAAGATCTCGGAGG
The DNA here is from genome assembly GCA_039587445.1 of Gemmatimonadota bacterium. Classification (GTDB taxonomy): domain Bacteria; phylum Gemmatimonadota; class Gemmatimonadetes; order Palauibacterales; family Palauibacteraceae. The sequence continues at coordinate 12,104 of JBDHIM010000046.1, read as the reverse complement.
TCGTGGACGTCCCACACATGCTCGTCTCCATGCACATGCCGAAGTCCGTGCTCGGAATCTGAGCTGTCAGTCGTGGGCCCGACGTAGGATCAGCCGAAGACCCAGGAGCCCATCCCGAGGAGCAGGGCCGTCACGAGGGTGAAGGCGGCGACGACGCCCCATCCGATGAGTGCCGTCAGAACGGCCTTGACCGTGTCGACGTCCAGCGCCTGGCGGATGGCGACGATACCGGTCACGAGGAGCCAGATCCAAACGCCGAGGTTGATGAAACCGCCCAGCAGCGGGATGACGCCGAGAACGAAGAGCACTCCCGGTGCCTGCGCGAATCCGAGCGTGCGAAGCAGCTCGCCCCACGTGGCCTTACCCGCGAAGATCGCGGTGCCGATCAGGTAGGTGAGTCCGGACCAGATGAGCCAGCGCGCGAACGCCGAGATGAGGCCGACGATCAGGCCGCCGCTGCCCGCGGCGACGCCACCGATCGCCGCAGCTACCGCTACGATGGCTACCACGATCGCTGCCTGTGAAGTCGCGCTTTCGTCGTGCTCGACTTCTTCGTAGGTGTCGATGTCGAGGGTCGCGGCACCTACCATCCGCTCAAGCAGAGAGCCTCTAGCTTCGACCTCCATGGGCTACCTCCGGGCGGTGGCGCAGGTGGCGCCCCATCGTCCATTCGGACGCTGGGGCCTACGCCCAATTGAGGATGTCGTGTCAAGTATAGCTTCAAGCTTGGCTTCAGCGCACTCCGACCCGGACGGAACAGCATGATCGCCGATGCCGACGCATGATCCTCCACCGAGCGGCATGATCACCTACGACGCGATCGTCATCGGCCTGGGGGTGATGGGAAGCGCCGTGCTTCGCTCCGTGGCCGCGCGCGGCCTGCGCGTGCTGGGCATCGATCGCCACCACCCGCCCCATGCGCTCGGCTCCTCCCACGGACGAGCCCGCATGATCCGCGAGGCGTACTTCGAGCATCCGCTGTACGTGCCCTTGGTGCGACACGCCTACGATCTGTGGGAACGACTGGAGCGGGAGAGCGGCACGAACCTCCTGCGGATCACCGGCGGCGCCTTCATCGGGGAGGAGGACAGCGAGCTGGTGTCCGGGGCGCTGGAGAGCAGCCGGCTTCACGGAATCCCAGTCGACGTGGTGGATGGCGCCGAGCTCGGGCGGATCTTCCCGGCCTTCGTCCGGCAGCCGGGAATCCGCGCGGTCCTGGAGCGGCGCGCCGGATACCTGAACCCCGACCGGTGCGTTCGGGCGCTGCTCGACCGGGCGGAAGAGAGTGGGGCCGAGAGACGGATTGAAGAGGTCATCGGGTGGGAGAGCGACGGCGGCCGCCTGAGGGTCATCACGGACGGTGGAGAGCACCTGACCGACTCGCTCGTACTCGCTGCCGGCCCGTGGCTACCGAGCCTCCCGACGGGCCAGCGACTCCCTCTCACCGTCGAGCGCGTCGTGCAGGCCGCGTTCGCGCCGAACCGACCGGCGGACTGCACGGAGGAAGCGCTGCCGGTGTTCGCCTGGGAGTTCGAGCCCGGCCGCGTCTTCTATGGCTTTCCGGCGATCGAGGGGGCCGTGAAGGTCGGGCTCCATCACGGGACGACCGTCTCCGACCCCGACTCCGCGTCACGCGAGGTCTCCGCTGCGGATACAGAGGAAGTCCGTTCGCTCGTCCGGAAGTTCCTACCCGGAGCCGACGGACCGCTCGTCGAAGCGGACATCTGCTTCTACACGAGGACCCCTGACGGGCACTTCCTGATCGATCGCCTCCCCGGGCTCGATCAGGTGTTACTGGTCAGCGCCTGCTCCGGCCACGGCTTCAAGTTCGCTCCGGCGATCGGAGAGCTCGTCGCGGATCTCCTCACCGTGGGAGCCGGCGGCTTCGACATCTCCCCCTTCTCACTGTCGCGATTCGAGGGCGGCTGACGGGGCCGGCGGCGTCCCGGCCGAACCGTCGTCAGTCCAGCCAGCTCGCGTAGAGGTCGGGTCGTCGATCCCGCCAGAAAAGCCGCCGGGCGGTGGAATCCCTACAGGCAGCGAAATCGAGGTCGGCGAGGACCAGGTCTTCCTCCGAGCTGGCTCCCCGGGCGATCACTCTGCCCTCCGGATCCACGACGAAAGACTCGCCTGCGAAGGTCAGGTCATCCTCGCGGCCAACCCGGTTGCACAGCGCGGCGTAGTAGCCGTTCTGGAACGCCGCGGTGCGAACCTCGGCCTCGTACAGGCCCTCGGGCCATTCGCCGACCGCGCCTGCCTGAGGGATCACAACCAGCTCGGCTCCGGCCACCCCCAATGCCCGCATGTACTCCGGATAATGGCGGTCGTAGCAGATGGCTACTCCGATTCGCCCCGCTCGCGTGTCGTAGACGGGGGCGCCTCGGTCGCCGGGCGCGTAGTACGCCTGCTCGTGGAAGCAGTTGTAGTCCGTGATGTGGACCATCCGCGTGACGCCGAGCAGGCGGCCGTCGGCGTCGAAGACCGGCGAGCTGTCGTAGGATCTCCCGTCATCGCCCAACTCATACATGTTGAAGACGGTGACGAGCGAGAGCTCTCGGGCTCTCGCAGCCACCGCGTCGGCCAGCGGACCGGGCACGGCTTCCGCCAGATCTGCCGCGGTAGGATCATCCGCTCTCTGCGGAAAGAAGCGGTCGATGGCGAGCTCGGCGAACGAGACGATCTCGGCGCCCATCTCGGCAGCGACCCCCATCGCCTCCAGAGCCCTGTCCATGTTCTTCCATCGATCGGACTCCGCCTTGTGCTGAACCAACGCGATCCTGGGCATGCCCGGCTTCTCCTCCGTTCATTGAGATCTCGTGCGGTCGCCCGCGCCCTCTCGGCCGTCCGGCGCCGACAGGCGTCGCGGAACCGCCTTCGTGACCAGGGTGTTTCACGGTGCGTCTTAGTGCAACAGCCGTGGCCCGGCTCAGATCGGGCGAGAGAGAATGTGCCTCCGGCGCGGAATCGCCGGTGAGCGCCGATAGATGACATTGAGATGACGATACGAGAAACCAGGATGAAGGCCGTGCGCGAGCTGGCTTCCGTGGCCGTCGCACTCGGGCTCCTCGTTGCCCCGGCGTGCGGCCCGGTGGAGAGCGCCGTCCAGAGCTCGGAGGAGAGCGGGAACCGGAGCTCGGCGAAGAGTTCAATCCAGGATCGACAGGCGAACGCAAGCGTCGTCGAGGCGCTGCTCGGTGGCGGTGAGTCGTGGGAGACGGACTTCTCGAAGATCTCCGTGCCTCCGAAGGAGATCGTCTCCGGCGGCCCGCCCAAGGACGGCATTCCGGCGATCGACCACCCGGCTTTCGAGTCCGCGGTCGAGGCGAACCGGTGGCTGGAGAGCTCGGATCCGGTCGTCGTCGTCGAGCACGGCGGCGCGGTCAAGGCGTATCCCCTCGCGATCCTGATCTGGCACGAGATCGTGAACGACAACGTGGGCGGACGGCCGGTCGCGGTCACCTTCTGTCCCTTGTGCAACACGGCGCTCGTCTTCGACCGGAACGTGGCGGGCCGGATGCTCGACTTCGGAACGACCGGCCGGCTCCGACATTCGGACCTCCTCATGTACGACCGGCAGACCGAGAGCTGGTGGCAGCAGGCGGTCGGCGTGGCGATCGTGGGCGAGCTTCTCGACACGGAGCTGGAGTTCGTCCCGGCGAACACCTTCTCCTGGGAGATGGTCCGGGGGCTCCATCCCGATGTTCTGGTTCTCTCCCGCGATACCGGACACCGGCGGGACTATGGGCGTAACCCCTACGTCGGCTACGACGACCCGGGTGGCTCGCCGATACCGGGCTTTTTCAGCGCCGACGAGGACCGGCGCATGCCGGCCATGGAGCGGGTCGTCGCTCTCGACATCGGCGACGGCTGGGCGGTCGGATTCTCGCCGCTGTCTGAAGTGCGGGTGGTAAACGATGAGGTCGAGGATATGCCGTTCGCGGTCGTGTGGAAGCCGGGAGCCTCCAGTGCCGTCGACGGGACGCAGGTCAGCTCCGGGCGCGATGTGGGACAGACGGCCGTATTCGACCGCCATCTCGGAGACCGCACGCTCAGGCTCGAGTGGAAGAACAGCGCGCTTCGCGACGTCGAGACCGGATCGACCTGGGATCTCGCCGGACGCGCTCTCACCGGGCCATTGGAGGGCGAGCGGCTGAGGAGCGTGCCGCACGGCAATCATTTCTGGTTCAGCTGGGTCGTCTTCCGCCCGGACACCAAGGTCTGGACAGACTGAAGACATCCCGTACGTCCAAGCGCCGGGTCAGCTCCCCGTAACGTAGAGCCTCTGCTCGACGCGGCCGAAGTTGGCGCGCTCGGGGTCGATCGCCAGGATCTCGAGCCGGTATTCGCCCGGGTCCGAAGCTACCACAGCACCTTCGAACTTGCTCCGTTCGCCCGCATAGCCCAGGGCCGTCTCCGCGACGATCTCGCCCCCGCTCAGGAGCCGGGCCAGGACCTCAAGGCGATCCGAATCCCACATGCCCTCTGGCGTGATCGGGCAGCCGCACAGCATCTCCACGTGGACGCGCACCCCGATCGGCTCGCCGGTCGGAAACGCTCCCTCCGGCATCGGCGACTCGAACCGGATCGTGAACCCGTTGAGCACGAGCACCAGGCCTTCGCCGAGCACGTCTCTCCCGGGCACCATCCAGAGCGTCGTGGAGGTCCGCTGCACCGCCTGCGGCGTCCCGAGCGGACCCTCCGCCGTCACCTCGACGAAAGTGGGCTCACCGATCTCGAGGGTGGCGAGGAAGCCTCCGGCGTCCTCGGTGTCGAAGACGGTGCCCCCACGCTCCCGCGGCTTCGTCATGATCAGCTCGGTGCTTCCGGTGCTGCCCAGATGCGTGCCGCTTGCCAGGACGGTTCCCGTTTCGACGTCACGGATCGTGATCCGGGCGCCGCCGACGTTCGTACCGATGATCTTCGCATCGTGAGCGACGGCGCGGACGAGCAGCTTGGTCTCCACGGACTGCCCGACCGCGGGTCCCGTCATCAGGCCTGTCACCACAGAGCCAAGGCTTCCGAGCAGGCACGCCTTCATGATTGCGGAACGAGTCACGAATCCCCCCTCAGATGCAGACGGCCGATGTTACAGCTGCCGACCCTTCCCGGAATCGGAGACGCTCACCAGCGCTTCAGGAAAGAACATCGCCGGTCCGCGTCGACCGAGATGCTTCCTGGAGGATCCAGCCGCGTGGTCGAGCACGTTGATGACTGACGCAGAACCTGGCGGCTGGCGCAAGACGGCACCGAATTCGGTCCGGTACTCGGCGACCAGCTCGCCGAAGGGCTTCTGGCTCCGCTCTGCCACGAGCCGGCTCAGCCCGCGGAGTCCTTTCTGACTGTAGGCCATGAGCACGAACTTGTAGCGTGCATGGAAGTCGATCAAACCCCGCAACGAGCCGGCCTGTTCGATCTCCCGGAGGGCAGCCAGGGCGAACAGCTTCGTCAGGAAGTGCTCCCGAATTCGAAGGTCCTTCAGCCTACCTTCGTCCTCCACTGCGAGACGTCCGAACCGATCGAGCACGGCCTTCCCGAAAAGGCCTGCCCCCTCGCCCGATGAGCTCGGCTCTCCGTCCGGCCGGTACCGCTTCACGTCGCCGATCCCGCACGACGGCGAGCGATTCTTGAGCAGGAACCCGTCGACTGAGGTCACGCCCCCCAGGAAGCCCTCGGCAAACGTCCCCATCTCGGACGTCAGGTCTCGTCCCGTCGATGGCTGAACGAGCCTGAATCCCCTTTCTCCTTCAATCACGCGAATCGGATCTCGCGGTACACCGAGGCCGATCTCGACCTCTGGGCAGATGGGTAGGAGGTCGACGTAGGGCTCCAGCTCGAGCACGAAACCGTAGGCAATCTTCTCGCCGTCGTAGCGGACCTTATCGAGCTCCAGGCAGCGGCTCAGAACGACTCGAGGCCGTGCGAAACCGGTCATCACCCGATGTCGCTCATGCCATCGCCTCCGAACCGACGTCCGGATTCTCGGCGACGAAGGAGACCAGGCGCTCCGCATAGGAGCTGAAGGTAGGGATCTCGATCCCGCTGCCATCTAGATCCGCGCGGGCGCGCTCCGTCGAATAGATCGTCGGGTGGTTGAAGTAGTCCACCAACGCCGCCGGAATACCCGTGGCGCGGCGAATCGGCGACGCCCTGAGCGCACCCTTCGCCAGCCCGACCGGAAACCGAAGTCGAAGGAGGCGTTTCCGTGTCGCCCGTTCGAGTAGGTGCATCATCTCGTTCACCGTGGGCGGATCGGGATCCGCGAGCTGATACACCTGCCCGGCCGAGACCTCGTGTCCGGACAAGAAGGTGATGGCGGCGATCACCGCATCACTGGGAGCGAGCGTCACACGGGTCTTCATCGGGTCGCCGACCACCGGCATGACCGCGAATCGCGGCTGGCGGAGCAGGAAACGGATGAGGTAGTAGGGGCCGTCGTACTTTTGAGTCACACCGGTGCGGCTGTCGCCGACCACGATCGCCGGACGATACACCGTGGCCGGGAGCCCACCCCGCACGGCCGCCCTTACCTCGACCTCGGCCAGGAACTTGGTCTCCTCGTAGTGGTTGTTGAAGCTCTGACCCACATCCAGATCCGACTCCCGGAAGGTCCCGTCATACCGTCCACTCACGTAGCAGGTACTGACGTAATGGAGTCGTTCAAGCCTCGGGCAGCGCTCCGCGAACCGCAGGATGCGCCGGGTTCCCTCGACGTTCACGCGGATGCCGGTCTGCCTGGAGACCTCGAGATCGTAGACAGCCGCCAGGTGGTAGATCTCGGTCGTTTCCCGCTCTATCCGGCGGATGCGCGTCATGCCGAGGCCGGGTTCCGCGATATCTCCCTCTTGCAGATGAATCCGACCGGCCAAAGAGGGATCGTCGGTTACCAACTCCTCGGTGCGGTGGGCCGCGAGGTCGGCGTATCGTCGCTGGACCAAGCAGACGGCGGAGCGTCCCGGGGCCCGCTTCAGCACGCCCGGGAGGAGCTCCCTGCCGAGAAACCCCGGGAACCCGGTGAAGAGGATCGAGCTCACCGGAGTCCGGGGGTCCGCTTCAGAAGACGCAGGGCGCGTGTCATGGCGCGGCTGTAACGTTCCTCGCCCAGCCACGGCGGTGCGGCGAGCGGAAGGCCCCTCTGAACGGCGATCGTCTGCGCCTCTGTGAACTTCCGGATTCCCTCCGCGCCATGCCGACGGCCCACCCCGGAGTCCTTCATACCTCCCATCGGCGCGTCCACGGAGCCCCACGCGGCGGCGTAAGCCTCGTTGACGTTGACCGTGCCCGCCCGGATCCTGCTCGCGACCTGGCGACCGGTCGCGACGTCCCGGGTCCAGACGCTCGCGTTGAGACCGTACGGCGTGGCGTTGGCTCGATCTATCGCCTCGTCCACCGACTCGAAGGCATAGATGGACACGACCGGACCGAAAGTCTCCTGGTCGCACAGCTCCATCTCGTCGGTCACGTCCGTGAGAATCGTCGGCTCGAAGAAGTAGGGCCCGATCTCGGGGCGGGCGCGACCGCCGGCGAGCAGCCGTGCGCCCTTGGCCTCCGCATCCCGAACGTGCGCCTCGACCTTCTCGAGCTGTTCCCGGGACGTCAGGGAGCCGATGTCCACGCTGAAATCCAGAGCCGATCCCAACCGCAGACGGCGGGTCGCGGAGGTGAAGCGTTCGAGAAAGGGCTCCGTGATCGAGGCCTGTACGTAGAGGCGCTCGAAGGAGATGCAGAGCTGACCGGTGTTGGCGAACGAGCCGCGCACGGCACCCAGCGCGGCGGCATCCAGGTCAGCATCCGCCAGCACGACCATCGGGTTCTTGCCGCCGAGCTCCAGGCTGAAGCCGATGAGGCGCTCTCCGGCCCGACCGGCCACGACCCGGCCCACGGCCGTGCTCCCCGTGAACGAGAGGTAGTCCGCTTCTTCGACGACCGCCGATCCCGTGTCCTCGTCTCCGACAACCACCTGCAGCAGGTCGGGAGGCAGGCCGGCTTGGTACAGGAGGTCGACGGCCCACAGCGCTGTGAACGGGGTCCGGGGATCCGGTTTCACGAGGGCCGCGTTTCCGGCGAGCAGAGCCGGGATCGAGTCGCTGATCGCCAGGCTGAGCGGGTAGTTCCACGGCGCGATCAACCCGACCAGGCCGACGGGATGGCGATGCTCCCAGGCGACGGTGAGACCCGGGATCGCCCCCCTTCGCCTCCGAGGCTTCAGGTGCTCCTCGCCGTGCAAGGCGTAGTAGCGGGCCACGACGGCGGCGTCCGCGACCTCCTCGTACGCGTCCGCTCTCGCTTTGCCCGTCTCCAGCTGCACGAGATCCAGGACCTCGTCACGCTGGTCGAGGAGCAGATCGTGAAAGCGCAGAAACGCCTCCGCCCTCTCGTCGAAGGGGGTCGACGCCCACGCGGGCTGTGCGTCTCGAGCACACAGCGCGGCGGCTCTCACGTCGGCCGGCGCGGCGTGCGGGACCCCTCCCAGGGTCTCCCCGGTGAACGGGATCTCGACGGTGATCGTCTCGCCCGGCTCGCTCACCGGTGCGAGGCGAGAGGCGATCCGATCGAGCATCGCCGCATCCACGGATCCCCTCTCCCGGACCGCGCCCGCGGCGGGTCGGTCTGCGGGGCCAGGGCTGCTGTGACTCATTCTCCCCTCCGGTCCACTCTCCCCGGTCCGCTCTCCCCGATTCAGTCTTCCCCGGTCCGCCGACCGCCCGGGCGAGGCCAGCTTGGACGGCGCCTACAGCGACGGATAATATGGAAGGTCGAACTTCAACGCTCACCCGAAACGGAGCAGCCGAATGAATCCGAAGTCGTGCGTGGCCGCGTGGCAGCGGCCGGCGGGAATCCTCCGGGCAACGCTTTTAACGGCCATTCTGCTCGGCTCCACCACACCGCTTCTCGCACAAGACCCCCTGGACGCCGACTCCGATGACGTCGAGTCGATCGACGCGATCATCGCGGCTCTCTACGACGTGATCTCGGGACCGGCCGGCCAGGAGCGGGACTGGAACAGGTTTCGATCGCTCTTCCTGGCGGAGGCGCACCTGATTCCCTCGGTCGTCACGCCTGACGGCAGCATTCGGCATGTGGTGTGGTCACCCGAGGAGTACGTGTCGCGAGCCGGGGCCCAGTTGGAGGAGGTCGGCTTCTTCGAGAGCGAGATCGGCCGGGTCACCGAAGAGTTCGGCAATGTCGCCCACGCGTTCAGTACCTACGAGAGCAGGACCGAAGAGGGCGAGGGACCCTCCCAGCGCGGGATCAACAGCATCCAGCTCTTCTGGGACGGCACCCGATGGTGGATCGTGAACATCGCGTGGGATTCGGAGCGGGACGACAACGAGATCCCCGATAAGTACCTGAACTAGGAGCCGCTAGGGCCGGCTCCCAAGAGCCGCTAGGGCCGGCTCCCAAGAGCCTCTCGGGCCGTACGTCAGCGGACCTCAGGTCAGGGGGAGCATTCAGGGAGCTGGGCTCGCCGTCGAGCTCCTCTCGCCCGGGATCGCCATCACCGGGACGCCTTCAGAGAGTCGTTCCAGACCGCCGACCACCACCGTGTCGCCCGCCGTGGCGCCCGACCTGAGCTCAACGAAGCCTCGTGTACGGATGCCGAGCTCCACCTCCCGGCGCGTGGCCTGACCTCCGGTGATCGCCCAGACGTAGTCGGCGCCCGAGAGCGGGAGGATCGCGTCCTCGGGAACCACGACGGCATTCGGGCGCTCCTCGGTCGCCAGGCTGGCCTCGATAAACATGCCCGGCTTCAGGTAGCGGTCCGGGTTCGGCACGCTGGCCTTCACGGTGATCGTGCGGCTCGGAAGGCTAACCACCGGATCGACGAAGCCCACGTCGCCGATGAACTCGCGTTCGACGACCGACGCCACGCGAAAGGAGACCTCCTGGCCGACGGCCAATGCCTCCGCGTACCTCTCGGGCACCCGGAAGCTGGCTCGCTGCGGATCCACCGTCTGCAGCGTCGTGAGGGTTGTCGTGCGGTTCACGAAATCGCCCAGGCTCACGAGACGCTCGCCGATGACCCCGGAGAAGGGAGCGCGCACAATGGTACGCTCGAGCCGGACCTCCAGCAGATCCAGCTGCGCCTGAGTGCTTCTCGCGTTCGCCTCGGCCTCGTCCAGCTGCGCCGGCGAGGTTGCCCTCTCCTCGATCAAGGCCCGAGTGCGCTCCAGGGCCTGAGCGGCCAGATCGCGCTGGGCCTCCAAGTGGGCCACTTCAGCCTTGAGCTCGGCGTCGTCGACCTTGAAGAGCGGCGTGCCGCGTCGGACCTCCGCCCCCTCGCGAGCCAGGATCTGCACGATCCGCCCCTCGACCTCGGGACGAAGCTCGATCGACTGTACGGCCTCGATCTGGCCCGTGGAGGAAATCGTCTCGATGACGGTCTGCTCCTGGGCGATCGCCACCTCCACCGGCACCCCCGGAGACGGCCCGCCGCCAGCGGCACCTTCGCTCGACTCGGCGCCACACGCCGCCGCGCCGAGCCCCAGCAGCAACAGCAGCGGCAGCGTCACCGCCACCGATTCACTCCGAATGGTCCTCATCTAGCCTCCGCAGGCTCGAGCGCCGGCGCCCCCCGTCGGCTGCGAAGCCGGGCGAGCAGGCCATCGAGCAGGATGTACACGACGGGTACGAGGTACAACGTCAGGGTCGTCGACACGAGCATTCCTCCGAGGATCGCATACCCGAGCGGACGGCGGCTGGCCGAGCCGGCCCCGAGTCCCAGGGCGATAGGCATGATCGCCGTGATCGTGGCGACTGAAGTCATTAGGATCGGCCGCAGACGAATCCGACCCGCCTCCAGAACCGCCTCGACCGTGTCCAGCCCGCGCTCCTTCAGCTGGTTCGCGTACTCGACGAGCAGGATCGAGTTCTTCGTCGAGAGGCCGATCAGGAGCACCAACCCGATCTGGCTGAACAGGTTGAGCGTGGAACCGGCGACGAGAAGCGTGACCAGCGCGCCCGTCACCGCCAGCGGCACGGAAAGCAGGATCGTGAACGGGTGGACCAGCGACTCGAACTGGGACGCCAGCACCATGTAGACCACGACGAGCGCCAGGATGAAGGCGAACAGGAGGGCGGAGCCGCTCTCCTCGAGCTCTCGCGAGTCGCCCGCCAGCGCCGTCGTGCTCCCGCGCGGCAGAACAGAGGCCGCGGCCACGTTCAGGGAATCCAGCGCCTCTCCTAGCGTGAAGCCCGGGGCGAGGCCGGCGGTGAGGGTGAACGAGCGCACCCTCGAGTAGTGGTTCAGCTGGCGCGGGCTGAGCGTCTCTTCCACGCGTACCAGGGCATCAAGGCCCACCAGGGAGCCGTCTCTCCCCCGGACGTAGAGGCCCGTCATGTCGCTCGGCGTAGCCCGGGCATCCGGTGACATCTGAACGATCACGTCGTAGAGCTTGTTCTCGCGGGTGAAGGTGCTGACCTCCCGCCCTCCGAGCATCGTCTGGAGGGTGCTCGCCACGTCGGCGATCGGCACGCCCAGGTCTTCCGCCCGGTCACGATCGTAGATCACCGTGAGCTCGGGCTTGTTGATGCGAAGGTTCGTGTCGACGTTGACCAGTCCCGGGATCTGGCGTGCTCTCGCCACGAAGCGATCCATTCCGACACCCAGCGAGTCGAAGTCCGGATTGCGGACGACAAAGTTGACCGGACTGCCCCAGCCGAACGCGGGAGGGTTGTTCGCGAAGGCAAACACTCCCGGAATCCCGAACAGCTGAGGCTGGACTTCCGAGATGATCTCCTGCACCGACCGGTCGCGGTCGTCCCAGTCCGAGAAACGGGCAAACGCGATCCCGCTGTTCACCCGTCCACCCCACCCGATCACGCTGAACAGATGCTCGATCTCGGGCACGTTCAGAAGGATCTCCTCGATCCGCCGCTGATACTCGTCCGTGTACTCGAGCGACGCCCCTTCGGGTGCCACGGTGATCGCCACGAAGTACCCCTGATCTTCGGGTGGCACGAACTCGCGCTTCAGGGCCTTGAAGACGAAGACGGCAAAAAAGATCGTGGCGAGGGCGCCGCCGACCACGTACAACCTGTGCCGCACCGCCCACGCCAGGCTCGCCTTGTACCACTCGGCGATGTGCAGAAAGGCCCGCTCGAAG
>JBDHIM010000045.1:0-15731 GCA_039587445.1 Gemmatimonadota bacterium | reverse complement strand
TGCGATTTCCCAGCCCGATGACGAGAGGATTGATCTCGGACTGCGACAGGTAGGAAGAGCCGGTGCGGACCATCCGGCGCTGGACCAGATCGCCGGCGAACACGGTCACCACCGCCCCGACGGCGTCGAGGTTGGGGGAGGCGCCCCTCAGTCGGATCCGTAGCCAGTTGGCTTCGGATGTCGGAAGGTCGTTGCGCAGCAGCCTCGGCGGGCCGCCGTTGACCGTGACGAGAACGTCCAGGTCCCCATCCCGGTCGATGTCCGCGGTGGCGATGCCACGCGCCACGATCTCCTCGCCGAAGCCGGCTCCCACCTGCCCGCTAACGGCGACGAACTGCCCTCGCCGGTTGTTCCAGAAGAGCTGGAGAGGCTGGGCAAAGGTGACGTCGCTCTGAATGTCGTTGATCCCGGGCTCGATGTGCCCGTTGCCTGCCAGCAGTTCCACGAAGCCGTCCAGGTCCAGATCGGCGAAGACCACCCCGAAGGTGAGCGACTGGAGGGTCGCCCGGGTGAGACGCGCCGATCCGGCGAGATCCTGGAACAGATCGTCGCCGATCTGCGTGTACAGCGACAGCGGCTCGTTCGAGAAGTTGCCGATGGCGATCGACAGCCGGCCCCGGCTGGTGACGTCCGCGACGTCGATGCCCATGCCTGCCCGTGCCCTGCCGAACTCGTCGAACGCAACCCCGGCTCGCGGCGCGACATCCGTGAAGGTGCCGTCGCCGTCGTTCAGATAGAGAAAGTTCTGATACGTGTCGTTGGCCACCACGATGTCGGGCCACCCATCCGCGTTGAAGTCTTCGACAGCCACGCCCAACGACTTCCCGTCAGGGTTGAGGACGCCCGCTTCCGCGGTGATGTCCGTGAAGCTCCGTCCGTTCTCGTTCCGGTACAGTCGGCACGTCTCTCCGTCGTACTGCTCGGGGGTGGCGTACGACTTCGTCACTCCGTCGAGCGTGGTGAACAGGTCCGTCTCCGGTGTCCACCTGACATAGTTGCACACGAAGAGATCCAGGCGGCCGTCGCGGTCCACGTCCAGCCACGCCGCCCCCGTGGACCAGGCCGGCGACTCTCCAGGAAGCCCGCTGTTACCGATCATCCCCGCCTCGGCGGAGACATCGGTGAACCGTCCGCTGTCGTTCCTCAACAATATGTTGTCGCCGACAGCGGTCAGGTAGACATCCGGATCTCCGTCAGCATCGTAGTCCGCGGCCGTCACCCCCATCCCGTAGAGGCCGAAGTCGAGTCCGGCTTCGGCCGTCACGTCCCGGAAGCGGCCGTTCCCCAGATTCCGGTAAAGGTGCGAGACAGCGTGCGTAGGGGCGCCCTCATGGCCGGGCCACCGGGAGCCGTTGACCAACAGGAGATCGGGCAGGCCATCGCCGTCGTAGTCCAGGAAGGCTCCGCCGCTGCCCATCGTCTCCGGCATCCACTTCTGGCCGAAGGCGCCCGTCTCGTGCACAAAGTCGATCCCGGAGGATGCGGTGATGTCCGCGAAGCGCATCTCCGTCGAGGCCGTCCGGGACTCGACGGCCACGTACGCGGGCCGCGCGTAATCGGGCACCTCCTGGGCGACCGGCTCCGCCTCCCGGCAGCCGGCGAGACCGCAAGCGAGCACCGCCATGAGAGTGACGTATCTGCTCTCCATGGAGTGGCGGTCCTTGCCTATTCCGTGGGGGTCAGAGGGTGCGTGTGGATCGGTTGTGCCATCAGGTTCACCCCTGGATTCGCGAGCCGATAGGATCGGGTGAGCGCCTGGGCCGCTTCGTCGATGCGGTACCGTTCGTACGCCGCTGCCGCCTCCTCCGCCTCCGCTTCCCGGCCAAGGGCTCGATAGCAGAGCATGCGGTGATAGTGGGAAACCCGATCCTCGGGGTCGATCTTCAGCACCCGGTCCAAAGCGAGGAGCGCGTCCTCGAACCGCCGGTCCAGGTACAGCGTCCGTCCCAGGCTTCTCCACGCGACTCGATCCTCGGGGAAGTCCTCCAGCACCCGCCGGTACGCGAGGGCCGCCTCTTCGTAACGCCCATCCTCCTGCAGCGCGCCCCCCCAGACCCAGGCCACCCGGGCGTCTCCATCACGAATCGACTCGGCCCGCCGGAGGAACTCGTACGCCATCTCGATGTTGCCCTCCCGCAGGGCTGCCCTGGCCATGTTCAGCGGACCGTCGACTCGCTCGGACTCGAGCGCCGCCACCCGTTCGAACGCCCTCAGGGCCGCCCGCGTGTTGCCTTCCCTGAGGAGGGCGATTCCGTAGTCGTTGTATCGGGTCCACTCGGACGGCTCTGCCGCCTCTACGGGCCGGGCGGTCCGGGCTTCCGGCGGGGCGACCTGGAGTTCCAACTCATCCGAGGCAATCTCGGTGATCGGAAGGTCCGGGACATCCGTGAACCGCTTGAACCCCTCCGGATTCTCGTCGAACGCGAACTCCGTGTAGCGCCGATTGAACTTGCGCCACAGGAGCCTCGCCCGCAGGGTCAACCTCTTCCCCGCCATCTCCGCCGGAACCGCGAGCTCGAAATGGCCGACGTCGGCCGAGCCGGGCCCGATGACGTTGGCGGCGGCCGTGACGTGGATGTCGGGAGCGTTGCGTCGGTCGATCAGGTTCCCGTGTCGGTCGAGAATGACCGACTTGTAGACGTGCGACATCGGATCGAGGTGACCGTCCTCGCCCACCGCCCCGCTGATGGCCAGAACGTTGCCCTCCTCGTCCACCAGGCTGAACTCGAGCCACCCTTCGTTGGAGTCGTTGGTTCCGCCGGGGAAGGTGTGTCCGACACCCTTGTTGCGTACAACCACATCCACGCTCACTCGCTCGCCGGGCAGAAGCACCGACGTGCCCGGATCGACGGACATCGTCGATTCCCCCGTGCTCCCATCCCTGAGCGCGAAGATGTCCACGCTCAGCTTTTCATCCCGCAGGAACGCCTCGATCCTTCGGATCGTCTCCTCGTCCCCCCGGACGAAAGGAAGCGCCGTGTTCACGGCGAGGAAGCGGTGCGAGCGCACCAACCCGCGCTTGGCGGACAGGTCTCCCAGGGGTGCCGGCTCGAGTGGCATATGGCAGTCCTGGCAGACGAGCCTCTCCTCCGGCAGGTAGAAGGTTCGCGAGGCGTTCAGTGACACGCCGCTGTCATGCCAGGCGTCGAACTCGTCCTGCCCTCGGAGCCAACGGTAGTTGTTGACCGGCTCGGTCAGGCTGACCTTGTGGCACGCGGCACAGAACTCGGGCTCGCGGAAGAAGGGCTTCAAGAGCTGCCGCTTGTGCACGGTGGGCTTCGCCTTGAGCGCGGCGTCGTGCAGGAACGCTCCCCATGTTTCCGCTTCCGCGCCCGCGAACAGGTAAGGATCTTCCTGCTCGTCGGCGACATTGTAGTTCCCGTTGCCGGTCCGGTCGTGAATGTAGTCGATGGCGTGGCATGCGAGGCAGGTGAGGCCGGCCTGCGCCTCCACACTGGCACGGTCGATCTCCCCGTCCATCCGGCCCGCGAGCATCAACGCCGGATCATGACATCCGCTGCAGAACTTGCTCTTCACCCGCCCTGCTCCGTCCGCTGGGACCGAGAAGTGCCGCATGTGCGTCTCCACCTGGGAGTTCGGGACGTTGGCGTTCCTGCGCATGTCGTCGATCGTCGCTTCGTAGAAGGGGTTGTTGAACGAAGCGAAGCGGTGGGCGGACACCGCCCACTGGTCGACGATGTCCGGGTGGCACCGGATGCACGTCTCCGCGCCGATCGGGGTCTCGATCACGAAACCGTGGCGTCCGACCTCGCGCGCGATTTCGTCCGACAGCGGCGCCGGGTTGCCGCGCGTAATGATCCTGGCCGGCAGGTAGCCGCCTGAGGTGGTGGTGGCCGGTGAGGGGAAGAACGGGCTCTCGGGCGGAACGAAGCCTCGGGCGACAAAGGGTCCGGTCGCGAACTCGGCTACGTCGCGGGACCTGGCGCCCGGCCCGGATCCCAGTCCGCGCTCCAGCGCAGCCTGCGCCTCGACCGTCAGCTCCATGCCCCGGTGCGTGAAGCCGTGCGCGACAACCAGGAGCGCGGCTCCGACCGCCACCCCGAATGCGAAGCGGCGGAAGGCCTCGCCGGGCGGTCTGGCGTGGCTCACCAGGCGGTGCACGACGTACCCGATCCCGACCAGAACCGCGCAGATGACGTGCGCCCACCAGGCCCACCTGTTGTCGCGGCTGGCCGCCGCGGTCAGGATGAACAGGCCCGTGACGACCAGGGTGAGGCCCGCCAGTACGTAGAGGATTCCGGACAGCACCGATGCCCTGTGACGGCGTTTCCACACCTTCGGCAGGTGCGCGCTGAAGAAGGTGACCATCAGCACCGCGAGCAGCAGCCCCACCCCGGTGTGCGTCAGCACCATGCTCTGGAAGAGCGTGGGCAGGGACGTCTCGCCCACGGCGAAGAAACCCCAGTTCAACACGTCGGCCAGCCGGTTGATGAGGAGGTAGGCCGTGTTGATCAGCATGAAGGCCGCAAGGGCCAGGGCAACGGCCAGCAGCGCTCT
Source organism: Gemmatimonadota bacterium (assembly GCA_039587445.1). Classification (GTDB taxonomy): domain Bacteria; phylum Gemmatimonadota; class Gemmatimonadetes; order Palauibacterales; family Palauibacteraceae. The sequence continues at coordinate 11,213 of JBDHIM010000045.1, read as the reverse complement.
CAGGCTGCGGGGCAGCAGGGAGGGAAGGACGGGCCTCCGCTCGGCGCGCGCGTCGTGGCTCATGGGCGGAAGAGGACCAGGTACGTAAGGACGGTTATCGCTTCGGCCTCTTGGTACATGGGCGCCTGAGCTAAGTTCACCGGTGCTCGCGGATCCGCCGGTCGCCATCCACGCGGACCCCCGCCTATAATCCCTGACCGACGTCACCCGCCGGCTCGCGAAAGAACCACTCGGAGGAAAGACGCCGAAAGCTTGATCGTCCCGCCTACCCGAACGGATGAACTAGGGGCTCTCGACTCCCTCGCCAAGGCGATGGGGGTCCACATCCGTTACACGGATGGCTTGGACAGGCCCGTCATCGTGGCCCCCGAAACGCTTCTGCGCGTCTGCGCGGCGCTCGGTGCTCCGGTCGACCGCCCACGCGATGCCGCCGACGCCGTTCAGGCCTACCGGGTGAAGAAGCACAACGGGCTTCCACCCGTGCTGGTAGCCTGGGACGGAACCCTGCGAGCCCTCGCCATCACCGAACCGGGCCCCGTCCGTGCCGAGATGCGTCTCGAAGACGGCGACGTCGTCCCACTCCGCATGGGCAACGGCGAGCTTCGGGCCGCTCGCACCATCCCTTTCGGTTACCATCACCTCACCGTCGAGTGGATGGATCGGACCGAGACGAGCACGGTCATCGCCGCTCAGAAGCACGCCTGGCGGCGTGGCGATTCGGGACGAAGTTGGGGTCTGGGGACGCAGCTGGCGGCGTTGCGGGCCGCTCGCAGTCGGTCACTCGGCGACCTCGGTGACCTCGAGGCCCTGTGTCGCTGGGTGGGCTCACACGGTGGCGACGTGGTCACGCTCTTGCCGCCGCTCCCGACGTTCAACGCGCCGCCCGCCGAGCCCAGCCCCTATTCTTCGGTGAGCCGACTCTTTTGGTCCGAGCTCGTCCTGGATCTCGGCGATGCACACGCGGCCGTCGAGCCACCGAGTGCTCTGGACGTGACCCGCGCCGATGCCGAGGTCCGCGCGGCACTGGAGGGACTGCCTGCACCGAATCCGTCGTCCGTCGACGAAGAGTTGCTGGGCTACGCCCGGTTCCGGGGCGCCCAGGCACGCCTCGGTCGAGACTGGCGACGCTGGCCGCCGAGTCCCCGGGATGGCACCCTGGGCCCGACCGACGTGGATCCGGAGGAGGAGCGGTTCCATCTCGTGGCCCAGATGATGGTGCGCGACCAGCTCACGGATCTCCGGCGGCGGCTCGGCGCGGCGGGCGTCCGCCTGGGACTGGATCTGGCCGTGGGCTCGCACCCCGATGGCTACGACCCGTGGTCCCGGCAGGAGCTGTTTGCCGACGGGATGTCGGTTGGGGCGCCCCCGGACCGGGGATTCCCGAGCGGACAGGATTGGGGCTTCTCGCCGGTGCTGCCGGAGGCGTCACGGAGAGAAGGGCACAGGTATCTGGCCGCCTGCATCGCCCATCAGGCAGCCCTCGCGGGAGTTCTGCGCGTCGACCACATCATGGCCGCGACCCGTCTCTACTGGATCCCTCACGGCTTCGGGCTCCACGAAGGGACGTACGTCACGTATCCCGCCGAGGAGCTCTTCGCGATCCTGACCCTCGAGTCGCACCGGAACCGCTGCGAGGTGGTGGGTGAGAACCTGGGAACCGTCCCCGAGGAGATCGACGAGGCGTTGCCTCGCCACCGGATCTGGGGCATGTATCTGGCCGAGTTCGAGGCGGCGGAATCAGCGGAATCGGAAGAGGAGCCCCGGCCGCCGACAGACGATCAGGTGGCGTTGATCGGCACGCACGACACACCGACGCTCGCCGGATGGATCGAGGAGGTCGACATCGACGAGAGGGTGCGCGTCGGTCTCCTGGAGAAGGACGCAGCCCCGGCCGAGCGGGAGGCCCGAGCCGAGGCATCGCAGAACCTGGCCAAGATCCTGGATGTGAGCGTGGACGAGCCCGCCGCACTCCTTTCGGAGCTCCTGGAGTGGCTCGGTCGGTCTCCCTCCCCGCTCGTGATCCCGTGGCTCGAGGACCTGTGGCTCGAGGTCGAGCAGGTCAACCTCCCCGGGACGCGCTCCTCAGAGCGGGCGAACTGGCAGCGTCCGATGGCCCGGACCCTCGACGAGGTCATGGCCGATCCGGAGATCGAGGCCCTCATCTGCCGCCTCAACGAGGCTCGGACGAGAGCACTGGCAGAGACATCGAGATCCCGCTAACCAGGTAACCGGTGCGTCATGGAATCAAACGTTCCCGCTCCCACCGCCTCCCCCGCTCCCACCGCCGTCCGGCCCAAGCCGCGTCTCTCGTTCTGGGAGATCTGGAACATGAGCTTCGGCTTTCTGGGCATTCAGTTCGGGTTCGCGCTTCAGAACGCGAACGTGAGCCGGATCTTCGAGACGCTGGGCGCCAGCGTGGAGAACATCCCGATCCTTTGGATCGCCGCCCCGGTGACCGGGCTCCTGGTTCAGCCCATCGTCGGCTACTTGAGCGACCGCACGTGGAACCGCCTCGGCCGGAGGCGTCCGTTTTTCCTGGGCGGGGCCATCCTGGCTTCGCTGGCGCTGATCGCGATGCCGAACTCACCGGCCCTTTGGGTCGCCGCCGGCATGCTCTGGATCATGGACGCCTCCATCAACATCTCGATGGAGCCATTCCGCGCCTTCGTGGGAGACAACCTGCCCTCCGAGCAGCGAACCACCGGGTTCGCGATGCAGAGCTTCTTCATCGGAACGGGCGCCGTGGTAGCGTCGATGCTGCCCTGGCTGCTCACCGGGCAGTTCGGGGTGAGCAACGAGGCGCCCGAGGGCGTGATCCCCGACTCGGTGCGTCTCTCCTTCTACCTGGGCGCGGCGATCTTCTTCATCGCGGTGCTGTGGACGGTCATCCGGTCGAAGGAGTACTCGCCCGAGGAGATGGCCTCCTTCGAGGAGAACCAGGAGCGGGAGGGCTTCGCCAAGGCGATTCGGACCGCGGAGGAGTACGCGGCCAACGGCGGTCGGCAGATGCGCTTGGGCGCGATCCTGCTCGCTCTGGGAGGCCTGCTCACGCTCTGGCTGGCCTCGCGAGAACTCTACCAGGTCATGGTCCTGTCGGGCGGTCTGGTCTTCGTCGGCGTATTGCTGATCCTGTCCGGCCTGATGCAGCGTGCGGGCCGGTACGACAACGGCTTCGTCACGATCTTGAACGACTTTCAGGACATGCCTCATACGATGAGGCAGCTGGCCTGGGTGCAGTTCTTCTCCTGGTTCGCCCTGTTCGCGATGTGGATCTACACGACGGCGGCGGTGACCAGCCATATCTACGGCACCAGCGACACGACGTCCGCCCTCTACAACGAGGGGGCCAACTGGGTGGGGGTCGCCTTCGGCGCATACAACGGCGTCGCCGCCGCCGTGGCCTTCGCCATTCCGGTCCTGGCGAAGAGAACCAGCCGGAAGATCGCCCACGCCATCTGCCTGGTCTGCGGCGCCTTGGGGCTCCTCTCCATCTTCATGATCTCCGACCCCCGGTACCTGCTCGGCTCCATGGTGGGAGTGGGGATCGCCTGGGCGAGTATCCTCTCGATGCCATACGCCATCCTGACCGGCTCCCTGCCGCCCTCGAAGATGGGCTACTACATGGGCGTCTTTAACTTCTTCATCGTGATCCCACAGATCGTTGCCGCGGCCATTCTGGGCTTCTTCGTCGGGCGCTTCTTCGGGGGAGAGGCCATCTACGCCCTGCTCGTCGGTGGGGCATCCCTCGTTGTCGCCGCTGCGTTGACGCTGCGCGTCGAGGACCGCGACGATGTGGCGGCTGCGATCTCGGGCTGATGCCTTCGCAGATGAAGACCTCGACCCGCGCGATGGCGCTCATCGTCGCCCTCTTCCTCACGGGCTGCAGTGCCAAAACTCCCGGCCCCGAGGCTCCAGGCCGGGAGATCGCGACGGCCGAAGCCGCGGATCCGGCGATCTACTGGAACAGCGCCACGGTCTACTTCCTCCTCACCGACCGCTTCCACAACGCCGATGCCACCAACGACCTCGCCCTGGGCCGGGCGCAGGACGGAGCGGTGCTGCGCAGCTTCCAGGGCGGGGATCTCGCCGGAGTGCTGCGTAAGCTGGAGGAGGGGTACTTCGACTCGCTGGGCGTCGACGCCATCTGGATGACTCCCTTCGTGGAGCAGAACCACGGGAGCGTCGACGAGGGGACCGGGAAGACGTACGGATACCACGGCTACTGGACTCGGGACTGGACCGCCGTGGATCCGGCGCTGGGAACCGAGGACGATCTGCGCGAGCTGGTCGATTCGGCCCACCGGCGCGGCATCCGCGTCCTCATGGACGCCGTGATCAATCACACCGGGCCGGTGACCCCCCTGGATCCCCAGTGGCCCGACGACTGGGTCCGCACCGGTCCGCTGTGCGTCTACCGGAACTACACCACCACGGTAGACTGCACCCTGGTGGACAACCTTCCGGATATCCTCACCGACCGGGACGATCCGGTGGAGCTCCCCGAACCGCTGATCGAGAAGTGGGAAGATGAGGGCCGCCTGGATCAGGAGATGGACGAGCTCGACGCCTTCTTCGAGCGCACCGGTTACCCCCGCGCCCCGCGCTACTACCTCACGAAGTGGCTCACCGACTGGGTGCGCGAGCTCGGATTCGACGGCTACCGGGTGGACACCGCCAAGCACTTCGAGGAGACCGTCAGCGCGGAGCTGAAGGAGGAGGCCGCGCGGGGGTTCTCGGAGTGGAAGGCAGCCCATCCCGACCAGACCATGGACGACCTCCCCTTCTTCATGATGGGCGAGGTCTACGACTACGAGCTGAGCCACGGGCGGGACTTCGGCTTCGGGGACGTGACCGTGGACTTCTTCGACTACGGCTATGACGGCCTCATCAACTTCGGCTTCAAGCGGGAGGCCGCCGGATCCCTGGACGATCTCTATGCGCGGTACGCCGCCGCGCTTCGCGACGGGGAGCTCCAGGGAGTCGCGATCCTCAACTATGTCAGCTCCCACGACGACGGCTCGCCTCACGACCCGGAGCGAGCGGATCCGTTAGGCGCCGGAACCCGCCTCCTGCTGGCCCCGGGCGGCGCCCAGATCTATTACGGAGACGAGCTGGCCCGGCCCCTCAGGGTGGAGGGCGCCGAGGGCGACGCCAACCTCCGCTCCGTGATGAACTGGCAGGATCTGGAGCGCGGGGGCTCCACCAAGGAGACCCTCGAGCACTGGCGGAAGCTGGGCCAATTCCGCCGGGACCACCCCTCGGTAGGGGCCGGCCAGCATCGCATGCTACAGGCGGAGCCGTACATCTTCAGCCGTACCCTCGAGACGGACAGGCTCTCCGATCGCGTGCTCGTGGCGATGGATCAGGGCGACGGCTCCAAGACCATCCCCGTCTTCGGAGCCTTCCCCGACGGCACCGAGCTGACCGATGCCTACTCGGGGGAGACGGGCACGGTCAGGAACGGCGAGATCTCGCTCGTGACGGAGTCCGCTCTGGTTCTTCTGAGCGAGCGGCGCTAAGCATCATGACCGTGCGTCGTCGAATGTCCCATAGCGCGGCCCTACTTGTCGTTGGCCTTCACACCGCTCACGGCGCGGGTGCACAGGAGGGAGAGCTGGAGACACGTCTGCGGGCCGAGATCCACGGTCCCACCGCCATCCGATTCACGCTGACAGGAGTCGAACGGCCCTCCGAGCCTTCGGCCTATCGGCTAACGGACGGCCAGGGCCGGGAGATTCCGATCGCGGAGGTGTTGCCCAACACCGCGTCAGAGTCGCTCGTGGTCCCGGAGGGCGCGCTGGATCCCATGCGGGTCCACTACCTGGAGATCCCCGAACTTGGCCTACGGGCCCTGGTTCGGCGGGACCCGCTCTTCCGCAACCTCTTCTCGTTCAAACCCTTGGGCGCCGTGGTTTCCGACGACGACCGCGAAACCACCTTCCGTATCTTCTCGCCCCGGGCGGACGCCGTGCGGCTCTACCTGTACCGAGAAAAGGATGATGCGCCCGGTGAGGCGCTGCGAGTAGTGGAGATGGTCAGAGACGAGGACGGTGTGTGGGAGGCGGTCGAGGCGGGAGATCTCCACGGGACCTGGTACGACTTCACGGTTCACGGTCCGGCAGATCCCGGGAACTGGTTCTATGAGACCCACCCGATCCACGTCTCGGATCCCTACGCCCTCGTCAACGACGACGCCCTGGGCAAATCACGGGTCTGGCGGGACGGTTCACCACCTCCCCCGGTGGCGGGTGGTCGGCCGCCGATGGAAGACGTGGTGGCCTACGAGGTGCACGTTCAGGACTTCACCGACCTGCTTCCCATCGAGGTTGCGGAGACCGGGACGCTGCTCGCGATGGCCCGAACGGGCCTGGAAAACACGCAGGGCGAGCCCATCGGTTTCGACCACCTCGTGGACCTGGGCGTCAACGTGGTCCACCTCATGCCTGTGCAGGAGTTCCTCCACTACCCCGATGCCGAGTGGCAGGCCGCCTTCGCCGACGACCCCTTCGCACAGGCCATGGGCATCGATCGCGAGAACTACCAGTGGGGGTACCGCACGACCCACGCCTTCGCGGTGGAGAGCCGCTTCCGTTCGCGGGACGCCGAGCCCGGGGCGGAACGTGAGCAGTTCAAGACGCTCGTCCGTGCGTTCCACGAGCGGGGGATCGCCGTCATCATCGATGTCGTACCGAACCACACCGGCGAGAACGCGGACCACCGGCATCTGCTCCTGAACTTCAACGTCCTTGACCTTCCCTACCACTACCGAACCGACGAGGATCTCGAGCACATCGGCCCGTTCGGAAACGAGACGAAGTCCGAGGATCGGCCCATGGTGCAGCGCTGGATCGTCGACCAGCTCAGGCACTGGGTGGAGGAGTTGGGGGTGGACGGCTTCCGCATCGATCTGGCGGGACAGGTGGACAAACAGACGCTTCTCCGGGTCAAGCGAGAGCTCCCGCAGGACCTGATCATCTACGGGGAGCCGTGGATCGCGCCCACCGATCCCGACGTCGAGGCCAACCCCGACTGGGCGTGGTACAAGATCGACGCCCCGATCACCTTCTTCCAGGACGACGCCCGCAACGCCTTCAAGGGCAGCCCCTTCGACCTGGAGGACCGGGGGTGGGCCCGCGGGAACGGCTCCGCCCGGGACGCGGTCATGCAGGCGCTCCCAAACCGATACAACGAGGAGCCACACTCCACGGACGGGATCTCCTACCTGGATATCCACGACGACTGGGCACTGGCCGATCGATACGCCCTGAACAACGATCATAACGGGCTGGAGGGCGTGGATCTCGCCGCCGTGCGCGTCGCTGCCGGGCTCCTCTTCACCTCGGCGGGGCCGGTGGTGATCCACGGGGGAACCGAGATGCTTCGCTCCAAGGGGCTGGCACCCCACGAGGAACACGAGGTGGAGGCGGCGGGGGGACCCATCCAGTTCAAGGGCCGAAACGACACCTATAACGTGCGGGCCCCGAACCGCTTCCTGTGGGAGAGCCTCGCACCGGGCTCCGATCACGTGGCCATGCGGGACTACTGGCGGGGCCTCCTGGCGCTGCGCAACTCCGAGTACGGCCGGGTGTTCCGCGTCGCCGAGGTGCCGGACGAGCACTACGGCTGGATCATTCCGGATGAAGGCACGCTCCTAGGGTACGTGGTCGGCGAGCGGGTGCTGGTACTGGCCAACAGCGGCATGCACGAGGGCCTGTTCCAGTTCGATCTCCCCGACGGCGCCTGGCGACAGGTGGGGGGCCTGGAGCGGGTGGACCTGGCAGGCGTCGATGGCGAGTTCGCGCGGCTCGGTGGCGGGACGCACGAGGTGCAGGTGCCGGGAGGAGCGTTCCTGGTGTGGGTGCGCGAATGATGGCCCGTAATTCTGAGAAACGGATGAGAGAGAAGATGCGGATTCTTCGCTGGACTCGTCGGGCGGCACCGGCGAGCGCGATCGCTATGGCGGCCCTGCTGGCGGCCGCCATCGGTGCCTGTGCCCAGGAGCCCGTCCAGGTGGCCTCTCCCGACGGTCGAAACGTCGTGACGGTCAGGACCGCGGAGGGCGGGCTGTTCTACACGGTTGAGCGCGATGGCCGGAAGATCATCCTGCCCTCGCGGTTGGGCTTCGAGTTTCGCGATGCCCCGCCCCTACGCGACGGCCTGGAGCTGGCGGGAACGGAGCGCACGACGGTCGACGAGAGCTGGGAGCAGCCGTGGGGCGAGGTGGCTCGGGTGCGGGACCACCACAACGAGCTTCGGGTGTCGGTCGACGAGATGAAGGAGCCGCGCCGTCGCTTCGACTTGGTCTTGCGGGTCTTCGACGACGGCCTGGGCTTCCGGTACGAGCTTCCCGAGCAGCCGGCCCTGGCTTCGTTCGCGATCACGGATGAGCTCACCGAGTTCCACCTGGCCGATGACGCCCGGACCTGGTGGATCCTGGCCGACGACGTGACCCACCGGTACGAGCTGCTCTACTCCTCGTCGCCGGCGAGCACACTTCCGACGGTCCACACTCCCCTGACAATGGAGACGCGCGACGGGGTGTTTCTGGTCATCCACGAGGCGAACCTCGTCGACTACGCCGGGATGAACCTAACCGGCTCGCGCGACCGCCGGATGCGCGTGTCGCTCACGGCGTGGGCGGACGGGGTCAAGGTGTACGGCGAGACGCCCTTCCTGACCCCGTGGAGGACGATCCAGCTGGCCGATCGGGCCGAGGACCTCGTACCGGCGGTGCTCGGCCTGAACCTGAACCCGCCGAACGCACTGGACGACGTGAGCTGGATCGAGCCGATGAAGTACGTCGGGATCTGGTGGGGGATGCATATCGGCAAGAACACGTGGGCCTCCGGTCCGCTGCACGGCGCCACCACGGAGAACACGAGACGATACATCGACTTCGCGGCTGAGAACGGCTTCGGCGGGGTGCTCGTCGAGGGCTGGAACGTGGGCTGGGACGGCGACTGGATCCAGAACGCGGAACTCTTCTCGTTCACCGAGCCGTATCCGGATTACGACCTTGAAAGCCTGGCCACCTACGCCAAGGAACGGGGGGTCGGGCTGATCGGCCACCACGAGACGTCGATGGGGGTCGAGAACTACGAGCGGCAGATGGAGGACGCCTTCGAGCTCCTCAACCGGCTGGGAATCCGCGCGGTGAAGACCGGCTACGTCGGCGACAAGACCGCCGACGGCCATGCGCACCACGGGCAGTACATGGTGCGGCACTGGCGGAAGGTCCTCGAGGTGGCGGCGCGAAACGGAGTCATGGTCAACGTCCACGAGCCGATCAAGGACACCGGTGAGCGGCGGACTCATCCTCACATGATGACCCGCGAGGGTTCCCGCGGTCAGGAGTACAACGCCTGGGCCAGGGACGGCGGCAACCCGCCGGAGCACGAGACGATCCTCTTCTTCACCCGCCTGCTTTCGGGACCGATGGACTTCACGCCAGGCGTGTTCGACATCCTGATCGAATCGGGCATTGGAGGCCCGCGCCCGCCCGAGACGCCGCGCGTCCGCACCACACTGGCCAAGCAGCTCGCTTTCTACGTGGTCCTCTACTCGCCGCTGCAGATGGCGGCGGATTTGGTCGAGCACTACGAGGGACAGCCTGCCTTCCAGTTCATCCGCGACGTGCCTGTCGACTGGGAACGCACAGAGGTGATCGACGCTCGGATCGGCGACTACGTGGTCGTCGCGCGCCAGGAGCGCGGTGGCCCCGATTGGTTTATCGGCGCGATCACCGACGAGGATGGGCGCACGCTGGAGATCCCGCTGTCCTTCCTGCCCGAAGGCAGGAGCTTCGTGGCCGAGATCTACGCCGACGGAGAGGGGGCGCACTGGCTGCACGACCCCTTCCCGATCGCGATCTCGCAGCGACCCGTCGATGCGGGAACAACGCTGACGCTCGATCTGGCCCCTGGCGGCGGCCAGGCCATCCGTATTCGGGCCACCGAATGAGCGTCCTCGGGACCGCCGGAACCGCCGGGATCACAGCAACGGGAGAGGCGCCGTGAGCCTGCTGGTCACGCTGGATTGGAGCATCATCGCAGTCTACTTCGTGCTCGTGTTCGGCGTCGCCATCTGGGCGGGCCTGCGTGAGAGGGCGAACAAGGGCACATCGGCGGACTACTTTCTGGCCGGCCGCGACGCCGGCTGGTTCCTCGTGGGCGGCTCGCTGTTCGCGTCGAACATCGGCTCGGAGCACCTGGTCGGGCTCGCGGGCACCGGCGCGGCCACCGGCGTCGCGGTGGGGCAGTTCGAGATCCTCGCCTCGCTGATCCTGCTGCTTCTCGGCTGGGTCTTCGTCCCGTTCTACCTATCGAGCGGTGTCTTCACGATGCCGGAGTTCCTGGAACGCCGGTACTCCGAAGGCGCACGCTGGTACCTGGCCGTGATCTCGATCGTTGGGTACGTCCTGACCAAGATCTCGGTGACGATCGCCGCCGGAGGCATCGTCTTCGAAGCGCTGATGGGGATCGACTTCTGGACCGGCGCGCTGATCGTCGTCGTGATCACGGGCATCTACACCATCTTCGGCGGCCTGCGGGCGGTGCTGTATACGGACCTCCTGCAGATGTTCGTGCTGGTGGGCGGTGCGGTGGCCGTCACGGTTCTCGGCCTTTCCGCGCTCGGGTGGCAGCCCATGACGGACCCCAACTTCCCGTGGACCGGCATCCTGTTCGGCGCACCGATCCTGGGCGTCTGGTACTGGTGCACGGACCAGTTCATCGTGCAGCGCGTGCTGGCTGCACATGGCCAGGACAACGCGCGGCGCGGGACCGTGTTCGCCGGATACCTCAAGCTCCTGCCGCTCTTCATTTTCGTGATCCCCGGGGTCATCGCGTACGCTCTGTCGCAACGGGGCGCGCTGCAGCTCGACACGCCCGATCAGGCACTCCCCACGCTGATCGGGGTCCTGCTTCCGGTAGGCCTGAGGGGACTGGTCGTGGCCGGCCTGCTGGCGGCCCTGATGAGCTCTCTCTCGTCCGTATTCAACTCGACGTCGACCCTGGTGACGTGGGACGTCTACAAGAAGCTCAGGCCGGAGGCATCGGAGCGCCGGCTCGTACTGGTTGGACAGCTCACCACGGCCGTGCTCGTGGTTTTCGGGCTGGCGTGGATCCCGCTGATGAAGCTCATCTCTGGGCAGCTCTACCAATACCTCCAGAGCGTACAGGCGTACATCGCGCCGCCGATCGCGGCCGTCTTCC
>JBDHIM010000044.1:0-32923 GCA_039587445.1 Gemmatimonadota bacterium | reverse complement strand
CGGCATGCGTGACCGGACGATCACGATTAGCGGAGCGTCGAAGACGTACAGCGTCACGGGCTGGCGGATCGGGACGATCATCGCGCCTCCGGACGTCACCGACGCCATCCGAAAGGTGCACGATTTCCTCACCGTTGGGGCACCGGCTCCCCTGCAGGAGGGCGTGGCGGCTGCCATGGAGACGCTGGGTCCGGATTATTACGAGGGGCTCGCCTCCGACTACCGCGACCGGCGCGACGCGCTGCACGGCCGCCTGGTCGAGGCGGGGTTCCAGGCCGCATCACCGGAGGGAGCATACTACATTCTGACAGACTTCTCGGAGATCAGCGACTTGCCCGACGACGAGTTCTCCTTCTGGCTCACGCGCGAGATCGGCGTCGCCCCCGTGCCCGGATCCAGCTTCTATAATGACCCTGCCGACGGACGTCATCTGATCCGGTTCGCCTTCCCCAAGACCCTGGACATGCTGGAGGACGCCGGCGCGAGGTTGGCTCGCGTGCGGGAACGGGCGATGCCGAGATGACCCCGAAGATGACGCCGAAAAGTCCCGACGCGGATCCGCCGGCCGGAGGCGAGGAGCGGACCAGCTCGATCGAAGAACGCTTCGCGAACCGGGTCCAGGTGCGCCTCCCGGCGCGCCACAACCCGAAGCTCGCGGCGATTGTCGGGCGGGTGAACGAAAGCGATGAGCTGTACGCGCTCTGGATCGCGACCAATGTCAATGCCGTCGAGCGGTTGGCGATGTCCGATCACGGTCCCGTGCACGTGCAGATCGTGGCGAACTCGGCCTTGCGGCTCCTGCGGCTACTGGTCGACGCCGGTGTCGTTCCGAGCGTCGTGACGGACTACGATCTGGAGCAAGCGGACGCCGAGGTCGTCGTCTGTCTGGCTGCGCTGCTGCACGACGTGGGCATCTCCATTCACCGCGACGGCCACGAAGCCTTCTCCCTCTTCATCGCAAGACCGATCCTGCGGGAGCTTCTGTCGTCGTCCTACGACGGCCCCACGCTCGAGATCCTGATCTCGGAGATCCTTCACGCGATCATCGCACACCGATCGGGCGGCCGACCCCTCACGGTGGAGGCCGGCGTGCTCCGCATCGCCGACGCCCTGGACATGGCCCAGGGCCGGTCCCGCATCCCGTTCCGTGCCGGATCGGTGAGTATCCACGCGGTGTCGGCGGCGGCCGTCGAGGCAGTGCACATCGAGCCCGGGGAAGAGCGAGCCGTCACGATCCGCGTGAACATGACCAACTCCGCAGGCGTCTTCCAGGTCGATCAGCTTCTCAGGGAAAAACTCCGCGGGTCCGGTCTGGAGGAGCACCTCCAGGTCGAGGCCCACATCGAGGGTGAGACGGAGAAACGTCTCGTCGAGCGGTTTCGTCTATAGTCTGGATGCCCTGAGCGGTCTGGATCGCTGAGCGGGGCGCTCGCCGAGGCCCGCCGCGCGGAGGTCGACCATGATCCACGAGACAGTAAAGGCCCATCCAGTCGATCGGTTCTGCCGGATCGTCTTCGGCGGGCTCCTTTTCGGCGGGCTCGCGCTGGCGGGCTGTGCGCGCCAGGCCGTCGTCGGATCGCCCGGAACGCCGGGAGCGGATGCATCCGAGGCCACGCTGCGCTCCGACCTCGAGGCCCTGGACGAAGCCGAGCAGCGCTTCAATGCCGCCAACGGTCGCTACACGAATCAGCTCGGCGAGCTGGAATTCTCGCCCAGCCCGGGCGTCGAGGTCAGCCTCGTTCAGGGGGACCGCCGCGGCTATTCGGCCATCGCTGCGACGGGTGATTCGGAGTGCGCTGTGTTCGGGGGGGAGGCGCGTCCGCCCAGGAGCTACGTGACGCAGCCGGGGTTGGTGGGCTGTAGGCCCTGACTCCCCCGGCCTCGGGAATCCTCAGCTGCGGCTTGACGCCCGCCGCTTCCTGCGCTTCCGACGACGCTCGGCCGCCTTCATCTTGCGGCGCCTGGCTTCGCTGGGCTTCTCATAGAACCGGTTCTTCTTGATGTCACGAAAGATACCGGCGCGCTGAACCTTCCGCCGGAACTTCTTCAGTGCGCGATCGAGTTCTTCGCCTTCGTCCAGACGATACTCCAAGCTGCCTCCCTTCGGTTATGCGACGTTGAACAAGCGTCCGAGCTTCTCACGGAGCTGTGAAGCCAAGCTCTGCGCATCTCCGTCCGCCGCTACGGTGCCGGGGATGTCGGTCGCGTCCTGTGGCAAGACGCGGTGGGCTTTTGGCCCCCGGTCTCCGATCATCACCTCGAAATCGACGGGCTCGCCCTCCTTCAGGGACCGGAACCCGTCGCCCACGATATCCGTGTAATGTACGAAGACGTCCTCGCCGTTACTCCGCTTGATGAAGCCGTAGCCCTTTTCGTTTGAGAACCACTTTACGGTGCCTATCTCCCGCGACATGAAACCATCTCCTTCCGAGACACCGGAAAAAACACGGTGCGCTAATTCCCCCAAAGATCTACAAATACAGAAATACGGGGCCACAAAACCTATCTCGGCAACCCGGCCATATCAACCACCGCGCAGGCTGGTGACGACCGGCGTATACACACGTTACCCGCGTACGTTCTTCGATAATTTGCCGGTTTTGACGGGGCGTCGTATGTTGGCAGCCCTGCTCACCGTTCGCGTGCGGTGCCGGACCGGCGAAGCATGCTGGAATGGAACTTCTGTCCATCAAACCGGACGGTCTCTTCGAGGTGGCTGGAAAGGCGTATCAGATCCCCGCCGAGTTTTCAGCCAGGGAAGTCTACAGTTACCGACGACTGCTCGAGCCGATACCCGATGTCCCCGGCGGTACCTGCCTGAGCGATGAGCAGAGATCGCGACAGCGGGCCTATCTTCTCCGGCGCGCGGCGGTATGCGTGATTCCGGGCCTCCAGATGCGAGCGCTCGAGCCGCTGCCAATGCCGAGCCTGCGGACGATCCACCAGTGGATCTCCGAGCACCGCCCGGAACTCTCCTCGGCGTATCAACAACTGATCGCCTGACGGGTAGGCCCCCCCGGAAAACGCGTCACCCCTTCAGCCGCCTGTGCGTCGGGTGCTGAGGGGGTGCCTTGCAATCCCCCCGCGACGATAACGCTCGGGAAGCGGCGATTAGTCCGATCTCGGGCGGATCGCGGTTCTCGAGCCTATTCTGAGGAGCGATGGGAGCACAGCTGAGACGAGCCAAGATTCTAAGCACGGTGGGTCCGGCCAGCAGCGACCCGGATACCCTTCGCGCCCTCGTAGAGGCCGGCTCCGACGCGATTCGGATCAACTTCGCCCACGCGAGCCACGAACAAACCGTTCCCATCATCGCCCACATGCGGGACCTGGCTCGGGATCTGGGACGGGCCATCGCCGTTCACTGCGACCTTCAGGGCCCGCGGGTCAGGGTAGGGTCCCTGTCGCATCCGATCCTCGTGGCGAAGGGCGAGCACTATCGCTTCGTGCCGGAGGGTGAGGGCGGGGAGGGTGACTCGGCCGGTGCCCAGCGAGCCATCCCGATGACGTACGCAGGTCTATCGCGCAGCGTGGGGGAAGGCAACCGGATTCTCCTCGACGATGGCCGGATCGCCTTCGAGGTGGTTGGCGTCCAGGGCTCCGAGCTGGAGGTCGTCGCGCTAACCGATGGAGAGGTGAAGACGCACAAGGGGATGAACCTGCCCGGCGTGGTCGTGGACGCCGAATTCGTGACCGAGAAAGATCGTCGCGATCTCGAGTTCGCACGATCCAACCACGTCGACTACGTGGGGCTCAGCTTCGTACAGCGCGCGGGCGACCTGGAGGAGGTCCGGGAGGAAGTCGGAGGCGAGGCGCTGATCATCGCCAAGATCGAGAAGGACCAGGCGCTCAAGGAGTTGGAGGAGATCATCCGGCTCAGCGATGGCGTGATGGTGGCCAGGGGAGACCTCGGCGTCGAGCTGCCGTTCGAGGACGTGCCGATGGTGCAGAAGCACATCATCGGGTTGGGTCAGGAACTGGCTCGCCCCGTGATCACGGCGACCCAGATGCTCGAGTCGATGACGCAGGAGCCACGGCCCACTCGGGCCGAGGTGTCCGACGTCGCCAACGCGCTACTGGACGGCACCGATGCCGTCATGCTTTCCGCCGAGACGGCGGTCGGCAAGTACCCGGTGGAGTCCGTACAGGCAATGGACCGGATCGTCCGCCGCATCGAGAGCCAGACCACGCCACAGCCCCGAAGCCGCCGCGTGGAGACCGAGCGGTCTCAGGTCCAGCAGTCCAGCTCGGCCGCGATCTCGGCCGCGGCGGTGGAGGCTGTGGAGCGCCTGGACGCCAGCTGCATCGTGACGCTCACGCGAAGCGGGTTCACCGCCAGAGTGATCGCGTCCCAGCGGCCTCCCGTGCCGATCCTGGCCGTGACCGATCAGTGGCGAACCTACAACCAGCTGTCTCTCGTGTGGGGCGTGCACCCGATCATGCATCGCGGCGAGGTGTCGTACGACGATATGCGCGATGCCGCTCGGGAGGAGATCAGGCGGCTCGAGCTCGCCGGTACGCGGGACCGTTTCGTGGTCACGGCCGGGGTCCCGTTCCATGTCCCGGGAACGACCAACATGATGCGGATCGAGCGGCTGTGATGCGTTCCGATCGCTCCGGCGCGAGTCAGTAGGGCCGTGAAGCTCACCTTCCTCGGAACCGGGACTTCCTTCGGCATCCCCGTCGTGGGCTGCCTGTGCCATGTGTGCACGTCGGGCGACGAGAGGAACCGGCGCGGGCGGCACGGCCTGATGGTCGAGCAGGGCGGTCGGCGTCTGCTCGTGGACACACCGCCGGAGTTGAGGCTTCAGCTGCTGGCGGCGAGTGTGGACAGCCTGGATGCGGTCTACGTGACCCACCCGCACGCCGATCACGTCCACGGGATGGACGACCTGAGGATCTTCTCGCTTCGATCCGGCTCGCCGCTGCCGGTCCACGTGCCGGAGGAGTACGAGGACGAGCTGCGAAGCCGGTTCTCCTACATCTGGGATTCCAAGGTCCATGAGCAGCCCGGTGTGGCGGCCCCCGACCTGGATCTCCGGACCTTCGGGGATCGCGAGCAGATCGAGGTCGCCGGCTTCTCGCTGCTGCCCATCGCCTGTCCCCATGGCTACTATCGCAGCTACGGCTTCCGAGTGGGCGACGCTGCATGCGTCGTGGACGCGAAGGAGATCCCGGACGACGCCGTGAGCTCGCTAGGGGGGCTCGAGGTTCTGATACTCGGGGCGCTCTGGTACGGAAACCCCCATCCCACGCACCTCAACGTCGAAGAGGCCGTCGAAGTGGCCGAAGAGCTGGGTGCGGCGCGCACCTACTTGACTCATTTGACGCATCGACTGGAGCATGCCGATTTGGAGCGGCGGCTGCCGAGCGGCGTCTTCCCCGCCTTCGATGGATTGGTCGTCGAGTGCTAGATCAGCAGCGGATTCGAAACTTCTCGATCATCGCGCACATCGACCACGGCAAGTCGACGCTTGCCGATCGGCTCCTCGAGGTCACCGGAGCCGTAGAGCCGCGCAAGATGAAGGCGCAGGTGCTCGATTCCATGGAGATCCGCATGCGCTACGAGCTCCGCGGAGAGGTGTACCAGCTCAACCTGATCGACACCCCGGGCCACGTGGATTTCAGCTACGAGGTGAGCCGCAGCCTCGCCGCCTGCGAAGGTGCCCTGCTGGTCGTCGACGCCAGCCAGGGCATCGAGGCGCAGACCCTCTCCAACCTGTACCTGGCGCTGGACGCAGGCCTCGAGATCATCCCGGTGATCAACAAGATCGACCTCCCATCGGCGGATCCGGAGACCATCGGCGCCGAGATCTGCGACCTGCTGGGCGTCTCACCGGCCGACGTGGTCGCGGTATCGGCGAAGCTCGGCCAGGGCATCGACGATCTCCTGGACGCGATCGTAAGCCGCGTCCCCCCGCCCTCCGGAGATCCGGAGGCGCCCCTCCGGGCCCTCATCTTCGACTCCCATTACGACAAGTACCGCGGCGCCGTCCCCCTCATCCGAGTCGTCGATGGCTCCGTCCGAGCGGGGATGCGCATCCGGTTCGGCGCGCGGGACACCACATACGACGTGGATGAGGTCGGCTACATGCAGCTCGCCTTCCGTCCCGTGGAGCAGCTGTTCGCCGGTGAGGTGGGCTACCTCACCGCCCAGATCAAGCGAGTGGCGGACACGAGCGTCGGCGACACGGTCTTCGATGCCCGGCGCGGCGCCCCGGACATGCTGCCCGGATACCAGGAGGTCAAGCCGATGGTGTTCGCGGGCGTTTATCCGAGCGACTCGGACGACTTCGAGGTTCTGCGCGACGCGCTCGAGAAGCTCCAGTTGAACGATGCGAGCCTGCAGTACGAGCCGGAGACCTCCACCGCGCTCGGCTTCGGCTTCCGGTGCGGGTTCCTCGGCCTCCTCCACATGGAGATCGTGCAGGAGCGCCTCGAGCGGGAGTTCGATCTGGATCTGGTGACGACGATCCCGAACGTCGGATATCGTGTCACGACGACGGACGGCGTGTCGGAGGATGTCGAGAATCCGAGCCGACTACCGGAGCGCGGACGAATCGACAAGATCGAGGAGCCCTACGTTCGCACCCGGATCCTCTGTCCAGCCGAGTATATCGGAGGCGTGCAGGCGCTGTGTCACGACCGGCGCGGCCAGTACGTGAGCTTGCACTACCTGGACTCGCGCAGGGTCGAACTGACCTACGAGCTGCCGCTGGCGGAGATAGTGCTGGATTTCTACGATCGGTTGAAATCTGTATCCCGCGGCTACGCCTCCCTGGACTACGAACCGATAGGGGTTCGCGAATCGAACCTGGTGAAGCTGGATATCTTGTTGAATGGGGATTCGGTCGACGCCCTCAGCGTGGTCGTGCACCGGGAGCATGCGTACGACCACGGGCGAAAGGTCACCGCGAAGCTCAAGGAGCTGATCCCGCGTCAGCAGTATCAGGTGGCCGTCCAGGCCGCGATCGGAAAGGACGTGATCGCCCGGGAGACGATCAGGCCCTATCGGAAGCACGTGACGGCGAAGTGCTACGGTGGGGACATCACGCGAAAGCGCAAGCTCCTGGAAAAGCAGAAGGCCGGGAAGCGACGCATGAAACAGGTCGGGTCGGTGGAGGTTCCCCAGGAGGCGTTTCTCGCCGTGCGGCAGGTCGGAGATTGACGGCCCGTCCGAGCCGGCTGCGGACTCGAGCGGCGGGTCTGAGGATCGAATGACGGATCGATACATCGTCGGTGTGGACCTCGGCGGAACCTCGATCAATGTGGGCGTCCTGCCCTTCGACGGTGGTACGGTGCTCGGCATGCGATCCTTGCCGACCGAGCCGCACCGAGGGGCGAGGTTCGTCGTCGACAGAATGATCGAGATGATCCAGGCTGCCATGAAAGACGCGTGCCACGAGCGTCCCATACCGGATGACGGGTTTCTCGGCCTGGGCATCGGCTCGCCGGGTCCCCTCGACCGGGGGACGGGCACGGTGCTCGAGACGCCGAACCTCGGTTGGCGCAACTTCCCTCTCCGCGACCTGATCGCGAACGGAACCGGGCTCGAAGCGGTGCTGGACAACGATGCAAACTGCGCGGCTTTGGGCGAGTACTGGCAGGGAGCCGGAAAAGCCGTGCGAAACCTGGTCGCCGTGACCCTGGGGACCGGCATCGGAGGCGGGATCGTGCTCGACGGGCAGGTCTTCCACGGGGCCTCTGACGTGGCCGGAGAGATCGGGCACATGACCATCGATTCGATCGGACGGAAGTGCAACTGCGGCAACTACGGCTGTCTGGAGGCCTACGCGTCGGGTCCGGCGATCGCCGCGCGTGCGATCGAGGGCCTGGACGCCGAAGGTGACAGCCTCCTGCCGTCGCTGGTGGGAGGGAAGCTGGAGCGCATCACGGCAGAGACTGTCTACGAGGCGATCGTCGCCGGAGACCTGTACGCGAAGGATGTGATGAAGGAGACGGCCAAGTTCCTCGGGACGGGGCTGGCCAATCTCATCAACCTGTTGAATCCGGATATGATCGTCATCTCCGGCGGGGTGACGCGTGCGGGCGAGCACCTCCTGAAGCCGCTCCGCCGCGAAGTGAGAAAGAGGGCATTCCGGGAAGGCTTCGAGAGCTGCGAGATCGTGAGCAGCGAGCTGGGTGGAATGGCCGGAGTGGTAGGCGCCGCAGCCACCTTCAAGGTGGAAAAGTGCGGTGGCCTCT
This sequence comes from Gemmatimonadota bacterium, assembly GCA_039587445.1. Lineage (GTDB taxonomy): Bacteria > Gemmatimonadota > Gemmatimonadetes > Palauibacterales > Palauibacteraceae. The sequence continues at coordinate 24,718 of JBDHIM010000044.1, read as the reverse complement.
GATCGGCCGCCGAGGCCGGAGCCTCGAAGTCGTCCCGTTGGCGTGAGGTCGAGGTGAAGCGACTCGGCGCCCTCGGCACGATGGTCTGGGATACCATTCACGCCCGCGACCCCGTACGTAGCGAGCCCATCGAGGAGTGGGGTGGGATCTGTTACGGATTCTCGGCGTTCGAGGCGGCGGCGCCGGATGGCTGGGAGCTCCTGCCGATCGTCAAGGTCGGGGCGAACCTGCGGGAGAGGGCGAACGCATATCTGCGCGACCTCAGCCGGATCGGTTCGCTTGACGGCGTGCTCACCGTGCCGGAGGCAAACAACGAAGTAGAGATCTTCTACGGCGATCGCGCCCGGCGCTGCGAGACGCTGAAGGGTGGTGTTCCGGGGTGGACCTGGGAGGAGCTGGAGCCGCTCGCGCGCACCTGTGATGCTCTGTACGTTAACTTCATCGCCGGTTGGGAGCTGGATTTACCTACCGCACAGCAAGTTAGGAAGAACCATCGAGGCCCGCTCTACTGCGACCTGCACTCGATATTCCTCGGTGTGGGTCCGGGTGGTGTGCGCGAGCCGCGGCCGCTCGAGGCCTGGCGCGAGTGGCTTCGCTGCTTCGATATCGTCCAGGTCAACGAGGACGAATTGAAGCTCCTCGCCCACACGTGGGACGATCCCTGGCAGCTGGCCGCCGATGTCGTGGACGAGGAGACGAAGGCGCTCTTCGTCACGCTCGGCGAACGGGGCGCGGCCTGGGTGGCCGAGTGCGGTTTCGACGGCCTGACCTCCGAGGTCGGGGGCCAGGTGTCGGGCTCGGCTCCGGCCCAGAGAGGGTTGGCCTCCGTGCCCCAGGTGGTCCGGGAGCCCGATCCCACCGGCTGCGGGGACGTGTGGGGGATGACCTGTTTCGCCTCTCTCCTTGGCGGGGCGTCCCTCCGCGTTGCTGTCGAACGTGCCAACGAGCTGGCGGCACGCAGTGCAGGGCACCGAGGTGCGTCCCGGCTCGGCCCACTTTTGGCCCGGCCGACGCGGACCCTTGAGCCGCGAGCGCGGACATCATGATGCTACGAACCGGCCGTATGGCCCGACCGGGGGGGAGATGAGCCGCGTTATTCAGCTGCCCGACACTTTGGATGAGAGCACCTTCGAGGAGCTGATCAGCGACCTAGAGAGCGCCCGACAGGGCGAGCGCTTGCTGTTCGATGCCAGGCACGTCAAGTGGGTGTCTCCATACGGCCTGATCGGCTTGCTTGCCGCGGGGCAGGTGGGCAGCGACCGGACCGGGTTGGCTCCGGCGATCGAGGTGCCCGACTCATCGGACGTGCGCAGCTATTTGGACCGGATGGACTTCTGGCAGAACGCCTCGACGATCTACGATCTGGGGGCTCGCTCGACACGCCCGCACGGTCGTTCCGACGCGCTCCTGGAGATCACGCCAATCCGCTCCCACCATGACGTTCACCACGTCGTGGAGCGAGTCCGCGAGCAAGCGGCCCTGATCTTGGAGAGCCGGCTTCACTACCCGAAGCCGGCCGTCATTCAATTCAGCGTTATGTTGTCGGAGGTATGCCAGAACATCCTGGAGCACGCCGAAGCGGTGGGTTGGGTCTGCGCCCAGACCTACTACTGGAAGCGACGGCTCGGCCGGGACGTGCTCGTCCTCGCGGTCATGGATGTAGGGTTGGGTTTCCAGGGTTCGCTGGCGGCCGAGCACGCGCGTCGATACGGAGACCGATGGTCGGCGGCCACCGCGCTGGAGGCCGCCTTTCTGAACGGCGAATCGCGCTTTCGGGACCCGGGACGAGGCCAGGGCCTTCAGGCGATCCGCAAACAGGTGACCAAGTGGAACGGAGAGGTACGAATCCGCAGCGGAGATGCGATGATCGCCAGGGTGCCGGATTGGGATGACCTGTCGCCGCTCAGGGCGGACCTGCCGTATTTCCCCGGTGCTCAGGTTCTGATCGTCTTGCCGGCGCGCGCCGAGGAGCCGGTTGGGACATGACGACGCTGCGGCCCGGACCGGATCCGCTTGTTTCCGAAGCCAGCCTCTTCAGCTACCTGGTCACGCGCCCGACCGGACGTGCCGTCCGGATGGGCATCGAGGAACAGGTCGCGAGCTGCGAGGGTGAGGTGCTCACGGTCCTCGACTTCAAAGACGTCGCGGTGATCGACTACAGCTGCGCAGACGAGGTCGTGGCCGAGCTCGCGTTCATCGCCCTCGGACGGCCCGCCCGGCTCGAGACGGATCCCGGCGGGCCTCGGCGTCGCTTCGTGCTGATTCGCGGCCTCGAAGCGCACCACCAGGATCCGATCGATTCGGCCCTGCGTCGGCGGGAGCTGGCTGTGGCCGCTGAGTTGGCCGACGGGCAGTCGGTGCTCCTCGGCGCCGTGGACGAGTCCGAAGCGAATCTCTGGCGCCTGGTGTGTGAGCGCGAAAGCATCGGCCCACAGCCGCTGGCCGGCGAGTTGGGGATGCCGGAGGGGGAGGCACGCGTGCGGCTCGATGAGCTGTATCGGCGGCGCCTCCTTCTGCGTCGGGCCGGCGAGTACATATCCTTCCGCCGTGTCCTCTTCGAATCGGCCGGACGCCGCGAACGACGCGACACGGAGACGGGACCTTCGAGCAGCTGAGCTCCCAGGCCTTCTCGTTCGCGCTTCGGCCGTGAACTTCCGCGGCCTGGTCGGCAAGCTCTTTTTCGTCTTTGCCGGGATCCTGTTCCTGGCAGCTTCGGTAGTGACGCTCGCCTACTTCTACCTTCAGTCCTCGCGGCAGGAGCTGGAGGGGACGATCAGGGTCTCTGGACTGCGCGATCCCGTCACCGTCGTCATGGACAGCTTCGCGATTCCCCACCTCTACGCCGTGAGTGAGCGGGATCTCTTCTACGCGCAGGGCTTCGTCCACGCCTCCGAGCGCTTGTGGCAGATGGAGATGTTCCGGCGCGTCGCCCAGGGAAGGCTTGCGGAGTTGTTCGGCGAGCGGGCTCTGGGCGCCGACAAACTTCTCCGAACGCTGGATCTGTGGGGGGCTGCTGAGCAGAGTCTGGGTGCGATCGGCGACGAGGCGCAGGGCATCATCGAATCCTACGCAGCAGGGGTGAACGCCAGGATCGCAAGCTGGAAGGGCCCGCTGCCCCCCGAGTTCATCATTCTCGGCATCGAGCCGGAGCCATGGGAGCTTCTCTCCACGGTCGCTATCGGGAAGGTGATGGCGCTTGATCTGTCGGCGTGGAGGACCGAGCTCGCCAGGTTCCACGCGCACGCGATCCTGCCGCCAGAGAAGGCGGCCTACCTACCGCCGGCGTACCCGAACTGGGGGGCGACCATCCTGCGCGATTCGGTTCCCATTCCCTTTGAGCGCACGCGCTTCGAGGGACGCGGCGAAGACATCGCGTGGCGGCTCCACGAGGTCGAGGGGGGTGGCCTCCCGCAAGCGCCGCAGGATGGAGAGCTCGAGATGGACCCCGTTTCCGACGCGCCATCTCGGCTGGAATGGAGGCGGACCTACGAAATCCTCGCTCGGCTGGGCTTTCATGCATCGAACGCCTGGGCGGTCGGCCGCGATCGCACCGCTCATGGCGGATCCCTGTTGGCGAGCGACATGCATCTCGGTCTCGATGCGCCGGCCAAATGGTACATCCAGGCGCTCCATGCCGAGGAGACGGGCTATCACGTGGCCGGCGTATCGCTGCCGGGCGCGCCGGGCGTCGTAGTGGGCTACAACCGTGGCGTGGCGTGGGGTTTCACCAACGGCATGACGGACGACATGGACTTCTCCATCGAGGCCCTCAACCAGGATGGCACGGCTTATCGCGAGGGAGATGGTTGGCTCGAGTTCATGGTCTCGCCGGATACGATCTGGGTACGAGGCCGCGAAGCACCCGTCGTGCATCCGCTTCGACGCACGGTGCGCGGGCCGGTGATCACCGACGTCCTGCCCCCTCTCGGAGCGACGCTGTCGGTGCTGTGGGTCGGCGCTCGAGGCTCGACCGAGATCGAGGGCCTCCTGCAGATGAATCGGGCTACGGACGCGGACGAGTTCGACGCGGCCATCCAGGCGTTCGACTCGCCTCAGCAGAACGTGGTCTATGCGGCCTCCGACGGCACGATCGGCTACCGGCTCAGCGGAACCGTGCCAATGCATCGGGATGTGGACGGCTCCCTCCCGATCGAGTTCGATCGGATCGGCGACTGGTGGCGCTCGTTTTGGCCGCCCTCGAGCCTGCCTGCCGTCCGAGAGCCTGACGAGGGCTTCATCGCGACCGCCAACAACTTGCAGGCGCCCAACCTGTTCGGGCTTCTGGGCTCCGACTACGCGGCCCCGTTCCGGGCGGGACGGATCAGCGAGCGCCTGACAACGGGGTCGCGCTGGACCTGGGAGGGGATGGCGGCGCTGCAACACGACACGCACAGTGGACTCGCGGACCGGGTCGGAGCGCGTGCCGCCGCAGCGGCGCGACGAGCCCGCGAGGACTCGGCGGCGGTGCTGCTAGAGGATTGGGACCGGGATGTCAGCCTGGATTCGCGCGCCGCCCCACTCTTCTATGCCTGGTTCTATCGGCTGCGCGAGCTGGTGGCGGGCGACGAGTTCCAGGGGGAACCGTGGGAGGAGTTTCCCACCATGGCGTTCCTTCGGGTTCTGGAAGAGGGGGATGGCCCCTGGGTCGATGATGTTCGTACGGACACGCTGGAGACCTTGTCCGGATTGGAGGAGAGGGCGATTCGAGATGCCGTCGCGGTGACGAGGGGGAGGCCGTGGGGAGAGCTTCACGTCGAGCGCTCCGTGCACACGCTTGGCCGCTCGGCGCTGATCGAGCGCATCTTCCGCTTCAACGTCGGGCCTTTCCCCTCACCGGGCGGACCGAACACCGTCCGGCCGGATGACTACGGTCGGTGGAGCCCGTTGGACTCGACAGCCTGGACGCCGCCATACGTCGGGGACTACGGGCCATCGGAGCGCTTCATTGCGGTGATGGGCGACGAGGGAAGTACCGGATACCTCCTGCTTCCGACTGGGCAGAGCGGCAATCCGTTCAGCGTCCACTACCGTGACATGTCGCAGCGCTGGAGCGAGCCGCGGTTGATCCCGGTGCCCTTATCCAAGAGGGACGCCGAGGATCGGGCCGTTCGGCGGTTCCAGCTCCGGCCGACCTCGCGCTGAATCCGGCCGGAGCTTCTGCGGCGGCAAGGTGCCGGAACCCGCTCCACGGCAGGCGGTATGACCGCTTCAGGCAGGCGGCCCCGAGTCTTTGACCGGTCCTTCGAGCCCGGCTACCTTGGAGCCATCGTCCCCCCAAAACGCGTTGACCGCATGAGCGATGCCACGACTACGATGAGCGCGCGCGAGAAGATCGAGGACGTGCTCGCCTCGGTTCGCCCGGCCATCCGCTCGGATGGTGGCGACGTGGAGTTCGTCGGCTACGACGAGGAAGAGGGCCTGGTGAAGGTTCGCATGGTCGGCGCGTGCTACGCCTGCCCGATGTCGATGCTCACGCTGAAAGCGGGCATCGAGCAGCGCCTCAGAATGCAGGTGCCCGGAGTTCGAACCGTCGAGGCCATCTGAGGTCTCCCGGGACGCCGCGTAGCGGTTCACGATTCCTACTCCGACAACACGATCTCTCTGGGATTCAAGCATGGATGAGACACGCATAGACAAGCCGGGTGGTGGCCGCCCGGGGCGACGGCTTCCGATCGTCGGGCCCGGAGCGTCACAGGGGGAGGGGCCGCCGGACGCGGAAACATCTCCCGCGCCACCAGAGGGCATGCGTCCCGCCGAGGCGGATCACGCGGCCGCCTCGCGCCACCCGCGGGATGCCGAACCGCTGGACGGCGTGAGGCACGTCGTGGCGGTCAGCTCCGGCAAGGGCGGAGTCGGCAAGTCGACGGTCTCCACCAACCTCGCGGCCGCCTGGGCGGCGATGGGTCACCGGGTCGGACTGCTTGACGCCGATATCTACGGCCCCGACATCCCCACGATGTTTGGTGCCTCCGCGAGACCCCGCATGGTGGGCGATCGCGTCCTTCCTCTTGATGCCCACGGGGTGAAGCTCATGAGCCTCGGGTTCCTGGTCGACGAGAACACGCCGGCGATTTGGAGGGGCCCGATCATCATGGGGATCGTGCGGCAGTTCCTTCAGCAGGTGGCATGGGGGACGCTGGACTATCTCCTCGTGGACCTCCCGCCGGGCACCGGCGATGCCCAGCTGTCACTCTGCCAGTTGGTGCGCGTCTCCGGAGCGGTCATGGTCACGACGCCGCAGGATGTGGCCGTCGGGGGCGTGCTCAAGGGGATCAGGATGTTCGAGACCCTGGACGTGCCCGTCATCGGCATCGTCGAGAACATGCGGGGCTTCGTCTGCCCCACGTGTGATGCCTCACATGACATCTTCGGCTCCGGCGGCGGAGAAAAGCTGGCGGCCACGCTGGAGATACCTTTTCTGGGAGCGATACCCCTCGGGGTGGCGGTCCGAGAAGAAGGTGATCGGGGGCTGCCAACCGTGATCGGGAGATCGGAGTCTCCGGAAGGAAGCGCCTTCAGGGATGTAGCGGAAGCCGCCGCCGGCCGGCTCGCCGAGCTGGAGTCGGAGCACGCCTGACCTCACACGAGGCACGGTAGATCCCACTCGAGGGCCCGTTGGGTCCGCTGTTCTTCGCCTCGCCGGGCCGGCCGTCGCTGCCGGCCTGCTGGAAGCCTCCTTCAACCTCGCCGACACTTTTTGGGTAGGTCAGGGCCTCGGATCGGTGTCCCTGGCCGGGGTGGCGACCGGCGGCTTTATCGTGTGGATGGTCCTCGCCGCGGCGTCGCTGCCGGCGGTCGGACTGACTGCGGTCGCCAGCCGTCGTCACGGCGAGGGTCGACGATCGGCGGCGGCCGACGCAGGCTATCAGGCCCTCTGGTTGGGCTTGGCTCTCGCCGTGCTCATCGCGGCTATCGGTCTGGCGGGTCTCCACGGGGTCTTTTCTCTCATGGGCACTCCGCCGGACGTGACCGCGGAAGGCAAGGGGTACCTGTCCGTCTACCTGGTCGGAGTGCCGATCGTGTTCAGCTACTTCGTCCTCGAGGCCGCGTTCCGCGCGTCCGGCGACACGCGCACCCCACTACTCATCCTCCTTCTCTCCGTAGGGCTCAACTTCGTCCTCGATCCGCTCCTGATCTTCGGGCCCGGGCCGGTGCCCGAGATGGGCGTGGAGGGTGTCGCCGCCGCTACGCTCGTGACTCGCGCCATCGGCTGCGCCGTAGGCTACCCTATCCTGGTGCGGCGAGGCCTGCTCTCGCGAGCACCGCTCAGTGCCTCACAGATCGCTACGATCTTCCGGATTGGCGCTCCCCTGGCGGCGGGCGGCGTCGTCTTTTCCTTCATCTACGTGGTCCTGACACGGATCACCGCTCCCTTCGGCACCGACGCTCTCGCCGCCCTCGGGGTGGGCCACCGGATCGAGGCGATCAGCTACACGGTCTCGTTGGGATTCGGTGCGGCAGCCGCCACCGCGATCGGTCAGAACCTCGGGGCTGGCAGGCCGGATCGCGCCGAGGCGTCCGGGCGCGTGGCGACCCGGTACGCCCTCTACTTCACCATGTTCGCCGGCGCCGTTCTTCTGCTTGCGCCTCAAGAACTGATCCGCATGTTTACTCAGGATCCGGGTGTGATCAGCCTCGGTGCCCGTTACCTGTCGATTGTCGCGATCGCCCAGCCCTTCATGGCGCTGGAGCTCGTTCTGGAGAGCGGCATGGGGGGTGGGGGATACACGACTCGGCCCACCGTCGCCTCGATCACACTGACAGGCCTTCGCATCCCGCTCGCCTACTGGCTGGCCGCAACCGTCGGCGTCACGGGCATCTGGTGGACGATCAGCTTGACGGGGATCGCCCGCGGCTTGGCGATGAGCTTGTTCTGGCGCGCGGGTCGGTGGCGCCGTGCGCGAGCCTGATTCCGGCAGGAGAGAGCTCATGAGCGTAGTCACGATCACGACCGACTTCGGCACGAGGGACGGGTACGTTGGAGAAGTAAAAGGGGTGCTCGTGACACGCGCCCCCCAGGCCACCCTCGTGGATGTCGCTCACGATGTGACGCCCGGAGATGTCAGAGGGGCCGCCTGGATTCTCGGCCGCATCTGGAGCCGTTTTCCGGCCGGGACCGTACATCTGGTGGTCGTCGACCCCGGAGTGGGCGGCGCCCGGACGCCTGTCGCGGCGCGCGCGGCGGAACGCTGGTTCGTTGGACCTGACAATGGCCTTCTCACCTTCGTCTGCCGTGCCTTCTCGGTGGAAGAAGCGCGACGGATCGATCTCGCGATCGGCGGAAGCCCTCCGTCGAGCACCTTCCACGGGCGGGATGTGTTCGCGCCCGCGGCCGCTCATCTGTCAGCCGGTGACGACCCTGAACGGATCGGGCCGGAGATCCAAGGAGACCGGATCGTCGCGCTGGCGTTGCCCAGGGCCGCTCGGCAGGGTGACTCACTTCGTGGCCACGTGCTGCACGTGGACCGTTTCGGAAACCTGATTACGAATCTACCGAACGACGACCTGCCTCCGTCGCCCCAGGTCCTGATCTCGGGCGTGACCGTGCCGACGCTGAGTGCCAGCTACGACGCCGTGGGTGCGGGTGAGCTGTTGGCGAGTCTGGGTTCGGGAGGCACCCTGGAGATCGCGGTCCGTGATGGGAACGCGAGCGAGCGCCTGGGGGTGGACCGCGATGAAGAGGTGGAGGTGAGGCCATCGCCCGGCGCTGCCTCGTGAACGTCCGCCGGGTCTTTCCGCCGGGCTACCTTACCGACTCAGATGTCACGAGACGGTACCCCAAAGCCGGCTAGGGAACGACCTCGACGTCGATCGTCCCGAACGCGGTCTTCAGCTCGAGTTCCAGCCTGTACTCTGCGCCTTCCCAGTTCGGCGAACGGTACCCGCCGTCGACGTTTTCCAGATCCGGAGCGCTGAACGAGGTGAGCACGCTGCTCTTTTGGATCCAGACGCCGATCTCGGCGGGGATCTTCAGCTCCAGAGAGCCGAGACCCATCTTCACGGTTCCTGTCGCGTTGCCGTCCCACTCGCCCGTGAAGTCCAGCACGACGTCTCCCACCCCGCCCTTGAGGTCGAAGCGGTCGAATCGGGCGTTTCCGAGATGCTCGGCGGTGACCTCGGCCGCCCCAGCTTTGATGACCAGCTCGGCCATGCGCACCGGGTTCGGGTCGTCGAACGACAGCTCCGTCTCGCTCGCGGCGGTGGTGAGCTCGAAGCGGGAGATGGCCACCCCGCCCAGGGAGATCTCCGTCGCGACGGCACCGGCGGACAACTTGAGGTCGACGGGCAGTCGGCGGCCCAGCTTCAGCTCGAGCGTGCCGGCCGACTCGTCGATGTCGTTCAGGTCATCGAAGTCCAGGGAGAGCTCGGGATCGAAGTCGCCCGATGCCAGCGCGTTGATCCAATCGCCATCATCATCCAGCGTCGTCAGCCCAACGCGAAGCTGCCCGCGTCCCTCGTCGAGGTTCCACTCCCTCACGGGCTTGAACTGCGCGGCGTCGTACCGCATCCGGACGTCGTAAAGCAGGTCGCCTTCCGCCGGCTCCACCGAGAGGTGGCCGACCCCGTATACCACCTCGAGGGCAAACGACTCCGAAACCGCGTGGACCTGCCGTGACGACCGGAACTCCGTCCAGTCCTGGGCCGGCAAGCTCCCGGCCCGAAGCCCGATCAGAGCGAGGAGTGCCAGGCCGCCGACTCCCGCGCGCATGCGACATTTATGGGTAGGACCCGTGTGTGAGAGGCTCACGCGACGTCCTCCCTTTCCGAGGAGGCGAACGGGACGCTCGAAGTGTAGCCTCGGGCTAGCTCCGTTCTGGAGCCCCCACGCGAGAGGATGACCGCGCCGAAACCCAACGTGACGGCCACCCAGGTTACGAGGCCGGCGGCGAACAGGGTCAGACCTCTGAGGAAAGAGAGCGGTCCGCCGAACACCCACAGAACGGCCCCCAACGCGAACGGAATCAGGAGAAGAACCAGTCCGCTAAGCACGTAGTAGTAGGAGTTCGAGCGCCGGAGCCTCTCGAGCAGGTGGCTCCTGAAGCGGCGCGCGGCGAAGATCTCTCCCACACCGTGAGCGACGGCCAGGTAGCCGCCGACGAGCGCCAGCGCGACGGCGACCGCATAGAACGGGATGAGCAGCCAGGTGATCACGGCGACCACGAGGATCAGCGACACCGGGAAAAAGAGCACCTCGCCGGCAAGCCCGACCGCGAAGGACCGCGCGATGTTGTTGCGTACCGTGTCCGCGACCGTCTCCAGCCGCGACCGTTGGAAGTAGACGAGCCCCGCACCGACGAGCCCGAGGCCGATCAGCCAGCCGAGAGTGATTCCGAGGCCATCCATCGCCCGCTCGAAGTTGCGATAGATGGAGCCGAAGAACGCTCCTGTGTCGTGATCCGTGACGTGAACGCGCGTCACCGGCCGGACTCGAACTTCGGGTGCCGGCGCCAAAGCGGGAGCCGCTCGTGGAGCGAGCGGGACGATCGACAGTAACTCTCCGGCGATCCGAGGGTCGCCATGCTGCTCGACGTTGCCACCCACCTGGAGGATGTCGCCCTCGATCGATGCGTTGGGCATCAGGTGCAGCGTGCCGTCGAGGACGAGCACGTCTCCCGCGACCGTTCCGTCGAGGCTCAGCTCGCCGTCCAGCAACGCGAGGTTCCCCTCGACCGTACGATCTGTGGCGATGGAGTACGAGTCGTGCACCACGAGCGCGAGCGCCTCGTGCGCGTTGGCCGCGTCCTCTCCAAGCCTGTTCAGCGCGGCGCGCAGCCTGTCCAGCTGTTCACCCAGCTCTCCGAACGAGAGTCGGCCCGGAGCGATGGACACGCCTCCGTTGGGTCCCTCGACGGAGACCTCGGCGAGGGCAGCCGGCGGATCCGCCAGTTCCACGACCGGAGCGAGGTCCACGACGGAGCGCAGCGCTTCCTCCAGAGTCTCGGCGGCTGCTTCGTCGGCGTCCGCAGGCGCGGACCAGTCGCGCAGGGCACCGGCGAGATCCTCCGCGGAGAACACGGCCGGGCTGCGGAGTAGCTCCCGCCATGCGCTCTCGAGGGCGCCGCCGGGCTCGTACGCGGCCCGCTCGACGCCATCGATGTAGACCTTCCCCTGCTCGAGCCGGAAGCTGCGGGTCGCCCCATCGGTGAGGCCCAACGTCAGGGTTGCTTTGTTGCCCGACATCGAAACGGACGCGACCATCGCCTCCTGTGCGTCGGCCGCGGGAGCCTCCTGAGTACCCAGGTGGCCCACCGGCGAGAACAGAACGCAGGCGGTGCTCGCGACGGCGATGACCGCCAGCGTGTAGACTCCATTCCTGGCTTTCTCGAAGCTGTTGATCATCCCATTCCCTTTAGCGTGTTCCAGTGTTTCGGTCTCAATGCTCGCTCTTCGCTCTCAAATAATCCGGGCACAGGCGCGCCTAGGCCGCGTTGCGCAGCCGAAGAGGGGCAGGCTGCATAAGCCGCATCATCGCTCCGGCGGCGCTGATCGTGACCAGGCTCAGTGCCGACAACAGGAGGATCGCTCCTTCCATGCCGATCCGTTCGACGGCCTCGATCACCGACCGAACGACGGACGAGCTCCACAGCAGACTGCCGATCGCCATCACCACCTGGAGCGAGAAGTCTCGGATCTGCTGGACTACGAGGCCGGAGAGGCTCAGCAGGCTCAGCTCGGGCTGGCTGGTGATCCACAAAGCCATGAGGGTCGTCGTCGCCGCCAGCGCGAGACTCGCAGCCGTGAGCGGTACCCAGCGCTCGCGCGTGACCGTCCACGCCCTGGCGTACCAGGGTGCGCGCAGCGAGACGCGCGCCATGACCTGCTCGGCAAACCTCGGGTTGGGCTCTGGGTGGGCGAGGCTGGATAGCGCTTCATCGAGGGCACGGAGAGACTCGACCTCCCGGTGGCACTCGGCGCACTCGCCGAGATGTGCTCGAGCCGCTCGCGGCCGGGCCGGCAGGCCGAGCGCGAACGTCTCCACCTCGTCGGGTGTGAGGTGTCTCCTGGGGTTTGCGGCTCTGTCTCTCATGATTCCCTTTGCTGCTGCTCTTTCGGTCGTTTTTCCTTACGAAGGCCCGTGGATAGAAGTTTCACCCATCGGGACCCGCTCCAGACGATTCATTCAAGGAGATGTTGGAGTTGCCCCTGGAGCTCCCTTCGAGCCCGGTGGATGTACGTCTTTACCGTCCCCAGAGGGACATCCATGATCTCCGCGATCTCCTCGTAAGAGCGGCCCTCCATGTGCCGGAGGATGATGGCCGATCGATACTCCTGTCTCAGCTGGCCGATCGCGACCTCGATCTCCGAGCCGATCTCGCGAGACTGAAGCGCCTTATCCGGCCGCTCCTCCATGGACTCTACCGTGATCGCCGTGGCGGCCTGGAGTTCTGCGGTTACCGCAGAAGGCGAGCCGTGAATCGAGACGGTATCCAGCTGCTTCTTGCGCAGATGGTCGATGGTGAGGTTGTACGCCACTTTGAAGAGCCAGGAGGAGAACTTGTAGGATGGGTCGTAGCGCCCGAGGTTGTTGAAGGCCCGGACGAACGCCTCCTGCGCCAGGTCCTCGGCGAGCTCCCGATCCCGGACCAAGAAGCTCTACAGCGGAGCGCTCATCGGCCCGCTTGCAGAGTTCTACGAGTTCCGGGTCACTCTTTTCCCTGTAATCCACGGGCCAGGCGCGTGCCGGGTGCGGCCGCTCGAGACGTGGCGCGGCGCGCTAAGGTGATTTCGCACGAACAGTAGAGAATGGACGAACGCCGCGACAGCAGAGCAGAGCAGACCGCCGCTTCCGCCGAGACCCTATGGGTCGGGGTCATCTCCGACACGCATGGCCTTCTACGGCCGGGGGTCTTCGAGGCGTTTCGGGGTGTCTCGCACATCCTTCATGCCGGCGACGTCGGGGACCCGATGATCCTGGATGACCTGGCGGCGCTCGCTCCGGTTACCGCGGTGTGGGGCAACATGGACGGACCCGAAATCCGGGCCGTGACGCGGGAGGAGGAGGCCCTCGAGTTGGCGCGAACTCCGATCGCCATGATTCACGGGCATCAGCTCAGCGACTACGGGCGGCTCCCGGCCCGCTTCTCTGAAGCCCACGTGATCGTGCACGGCCACACGCATCAGCCCTCCAGCGACCGGATCGACGGGACACTGGTCCTCAACCCCGGCAGCGCCGGGCCTCGACGGCCGGGCAAGCCGGTGACGGTGGCCCTCCTTCGGCTGGATTCCGACGGCGTTCGTGCCCGACACGTGCCCCTCTAGGAGAGGGGAGTGAGCCTACTTCTGGCAGGAAGCACAGAGGAAGGTGCTACGTCCCGCCTGGACCGACCTCTCGACCGGTCGGCCGCAGCTTCGGCACGGCTCGCCCTCCCGGCCGTACACGCTCAGGCAGTGCTGATAGCTGCCGGAGCGCCCGTTCACGGCCCGGAAATCTCTGAACGTCGTGCCCGCCGCCTTAAGGGCGTCTCGAAGGACGGCGCGGATGGACCGATGCAGGGCGGCGATCTCTCTGGCCTCCAGTGAACCCCCCGCCCGCTCGGGATGGATGTGGGCTCGGAACAGGGCCTCGCTCGCGTAGATGTTTCCGATCCCCGCGATCCGCTTCTGGTCGAGAAGAGCGTTCTTGATGGGCGCCCTCGTGCCCACCAAGGCCGTCTCGAGCCGGCGGGCGGTGAAGCTGGGAGCCAGCGGCTCGGGGCCGAGTGAGCGATCGAGGGCCTCCCATTCCTGGGGTTCGAGCCAGCGGAAGCCTCCCAATCGCCGCACGTCGTCGTAGTAGAGATTCCGGCCGTCATCCAGCTCGAAGACGGCCACGATGTGCCGGTAGAGGGAGGCATCCGGCCGCTGGTGTCCCAGAGCGAAGCGTCCGGTCATTCGAATCTGGGTCTGAAGAACGGCTTCGCCATCGAGGCGGAAGAGCAGGTTCTTTCCGCGGCGGTCGACGCGGCAGATTCGGCGGCCCGCCAGCTTGCTGGCGAGGGCTCTGGCGGTTGGGAGGTTGAGGACGAGGTCGCGGCGGCGAATCCGCGCCTTGCGAATCGTGCGCTCCCTAAGCTCGGCATCGAGGTGTCGGCGGATGATCTCGACTTCAGGGAGCTCCGGCATCAGCGTCGAATCCCCGAGCCCGGCCAGCGCTTCACGAGCTGGAGTGGGTGACCGTGCCTATATCTTGCCGCCAGTGCTTGTTCTCGAACTCTATCGCGGCAGCCGCCGCCCGGCTCCTCTCGCCGGCTTCCGAGAGCGAGTCGCCGATCCCGGTGACTCCGAGCACCCGCCCGCCCGCGGTCACGAGCTGCCCGTCTCGGATTGCAGTCCCCGCATGGTAGACCCGCAGCCGCTCCGACTCGATCCCGTCCGGAACGGTAATCGGGAGGTCGCGAGGGTACGCCTCGGGGTAGCCGCCACTGGCGAGCACCGTGACAAGCGCGAAGCCGGTCGGCGAGGGAGGTTGCCAGTCGGAGAGACCCTCGCCTCGCGCGATCGCGGTCATCGGCTCGACCAGGTTGCCCCGGGTAAGAGGAAGCACGACCTGAGCTTCGGGATCACCCAGTCGACAGTTGAACTCCAGCACTTTCGGGCCGTCCGGCGTCAGCACGAGCCCCACGTACAGGAAGCCTCTGTACGGGATGCCCCGGGCGGCAAGCTCCTCGAGAACGGGGATGGCCACGGTGCGGCGGACCGTGTCGACGAGTTCGCTCCCGATGGCGGGCACCGGTGCAAAGGCTCCCATGCCGCCCGTGTTGGGTCCGCGATCGCCTTCCTGCAGGCGCTTGTGATCCCTAGCCGAGACGAGCGGCACGGCACGCTCACCGTCGGTGATGAAGAAGACGGACAGCTCCTCACCCCGCAGGAACTCCTCGACCACCACGTCACGCCCCGCTTCTCCAAAGCGACCCCCGAGGATCTCTTCGACTGCCCGGCGCGCCTCCTCGAGCGACTCACAGATGATCACGCCCTTTCCGGCCGCCAGCCCCGAAGCCTTGACGACTACGGGGGGCTCGAGCTCCTGAAGGTAGCCGACGGCACGCTCAGGGTCGGTGAAGACGTCGAAGTCTGCGGTGGGCACCCCCACGTCACGCATGAGCTCCTTGGCGAACGCCTTGGAGGACTCGAGCTGCGCCGCTGCTTGGATCGGTCCGAAGATCGGCAGGTCTCGGTCGTCAAAGAGGTCCACGATCCCGTCGGCGAGCGGGACCTCCGGACCGACCACGGTCAGATCGATCCGCTCGTCCGCCGCGAACGCGGCCAAGGACTCAAGGTCCCGGGTGTCGACCGGGACGGTGGCCGCAACCGCTTCTGTCCCGGGGTTGCCCGGCGCCGCGAAGATCATCCCATCGGGCAGATCTCGTCGCAGCTTGTCGGCGATGGCGTGCTCGCGACCCCCTCCGCCGACGACGAGCAGCCTCACGAATCCGGAGAGCCCCGCCAGGCCTTGGAGACCCGGTCGCGCATCCTGTCCACGGCGGCGTCCACTTCGTCCATGATCTTCTGTGCCGAATCCTTGTAACCGGAAAGCGCCTCGGCGAGGTCTTCCCGGTACGGCCGGTCATCCTCCGTCCCGCGCTCCTGGTACTCACCCGTGAGGATGCGCTCGTAGGTGCCGCCGTCTATCCAGTCCTTGAGTTCCGCGACCCTCACGACGGCGAACGGATGTGTCAGGCCAAGGACGTTGAGGACCTTGTAGACCGAATCCAGGAGCTCGCCGCCTTCGCGGTACTCCTCCGCCTGAGCCACGAACTCCTCCAGGTTGAGCGTCTCTCCACGCATCCCGCCGGCCATGTGCATGAGGCCGCGCATCGAAGCGTCCGGATCCTGTATCGCCAGGAGGCCGGCACGGTCCGACGACAGCTCCGACTTCCGGTACCATTCGAGCAACGCGAACAGCACCGGCCGCACGGCCAGACCCGCCAGCGGATACCGGAAGACCGTGAGACTCAGCAGGATGACGAGCAGCGTTCGGTAGAGCACGTGTCCGCTGAGGATGTGCCCTACCTCGTGGCCGATCACGGCCTCTACCTCGTCCTGGCCCAGTAGCTCCACGAGTGAGGAATTGAGGACGATGAACGGCTTGCTCATGCCGACCGCACCCGCGTTTACGACCGGCTTCTGGGACACGAACAGCTCGGGAACCTCCTCCGCGTCGAGCACCTCGCAGACCCTGAGGAGGCTCTCGTGCAGGTCCGGATACTGGTTCTCGGTGACCTTGACGGCGTTGGCCTTGAAGGCGAGGAGCAAAGCTCGCTCTCCGAACATGCCGAACACCTTCCGCAGGACCATGTCGAAGCCGGGGATCTTGCGGAGCGCGTTCAACGCCGCTCTGTCCGCCGGGTGCTCCCATGCGACCGGACTTATGTTCGTGAGGACTCTCCATCTCTTCCTCCTTAAGGCGCGCCTGCCGCGCACGTCCCGGTCAGCCGCGACCACCGATCGATGAGGGGTGGCAACGCGGCTGGCCTCCGAGAACGCCTACGGCGTGCGTGAGGTGGCGGTTTCATCCGGCGGACCGTCTCTCACGCCCGATCGAGTGCGTCATCGAGGTCCGCGATCAGGTCGTCGGCGGACTCGATGCCGACCGAGAGGCGCACCAGCCCGTTCGTGAGACCGATCTTCTCCCGCACCTCCTCCGGGACGGAAGCATGGGTCATCTCGGCCGGGACGGAGATGAGGCTCTCCACGCCGCCAAGGCTCTCCGCCAGCTGAAAGACGCTGGTGGAGGCGGCGATGGTCCGGGCTCGCTCGAAGGAGCCCGCATCGAAGCTGATCATCCCGCCAAAACCCCGCATCTGGCGCCGAGCCAGATCGTGCTGAGGATGCGTCGGGAGTCCCGGGTAGAGGACGTTGTTGGCCGCCGAATGCCCGACCAGGAACTCGGCGACTCGCTCGGCGTTCTCGCAGTGGCGCGTCATGCGCACATGCAGCGTCTTGATGCCTCTGAGCACGAGCCAGCAGTCGAGTGGGCCCGGCACCGGGCCGCTGATCCGCTGCTGGTCGCGAATCCGCTCGCCGAGTTCCCGATCCCCGGTCACGATCGCGCCGCCGATGACGTCGCTGTGCCCGTTCAGGTACTTCGTCGTGGAATGGACGACGATGTCTGCCCCGAGATCCAGCGGGCGCTGCAGGAAGGGTGTTGCAAACGTGTTGTCCACCGTGAGGAGCGCACCCCCTCCATGTGCGATCTCGACGCACGCCGTGATGTCCGATATCTGCATCATCGGGTTCGTGGGCGTCTCGATGTGGACGAGGCGGGTCTCCGGCCGCATGGCTGCTCGGAGGGCATCCAGATCGGAGGTGTCCACATACGTGAAGCCGAGGCCGAACCGCGACCACACGGTGCGGAACATCCGCTCCGTCCCCCCATACACGTTCGAGCCGCAAACGACGTGGTCGCCTTCCTCCAGCACCGCTTTCAGGATCGCCTCGATCGCAGCGAGGCCGGAGCCGAACGCAGCCCCGACGGCCCCTCCCTCGAGTGCTGCGAGGTTCTCCTCCAGCGCCGTGCGCGTCGGGTTCGTCACACGAGCGTATTCGTGCCCGCCACGAGGTTCCCCCACACCGTCCTGCACGTACGTGGATGTTTGGTATATCGGCGGCATGACCGAGCCCGTCATCGGGTCCGGGGTATGCCCCGCGTGGATCGCCAGAGTCTCGAATCCAGCCTCGCTCTTCGCGCTCATTGTCTCCAGGCTACTCGAGTCGGGTTCCGTTGACGCCCTCGGCGTGTCTTTCGATCACGAGCCCGCGAGCGGCTGCGGAAAACGTGTCGTGGTTGCCGCCGGGACCGTGCCCAACATAACGGTTCCAACCGGCCGGTACAGGCCTCTCCGCGCCCCTTTCCCCGGGCCGACCACCAAGTTCTCTTCCATAGCTCCAGGGACCGAAACAACGGCAGAAGGAGGGATGCTTGAGGGGAGAGCTCATCGTATCCGCGTCAGGCATTCGAGGCATCGTGGATCACGGCCTCGCCGCCGCCACCGCCCGACGATACGGAGCCGCGTACGGCGAGTACCTGTCCGAGCTACACGGCGCGTCAAGCTCCGGACGAGTTCTGCTCGGACGCGACAGCCGCACGTCGGGTGCCGCGCTCGCCGACGCCGTCGCCGCTGGCTTGACCGGTGTCGGCTGGGACGTGGGTGACCTCGGGATCGTGCCCACCCCCACGGCCCTGCTCGCGGTCCAGGAGGACGATCGGGCGCGGGGTGGCGTTGTCGTGACCGCTTCCCACAACCCGGCGGAGTGGAACGGGTTGAAGCTCGCGTCGGCGGCGGGCGAGTTCATAGAGCCCGCCGGCGGCATGGAGGTGCAGGCTCGGTTCGAGGACTCCATGACACGCAACGAGTCCACGGAATCCGGATCCGGACACCGGGCGACCGGCCGACTTGTCCTCGGTCGAAGGCAGGAAGTAAGTGGCGCCCTCGACCGTCACCTAGAGCGGATCCTCACCCTCCCGCTCCTCTCCCCGGGCGTCATCGGCGAGCGCCGACTTAGAGTCGCGCTCGACTGCGTGCGTGGAGCTGGAGGCCTGATTCTCCCGGCGCTCCTGGAGCGCTTGGGCACCGAAGTCGCGGGAATCCACCTGGAGCCCGACGGCCGCTTTCCGAGAGATCCGGAGCCGATCGCCGCCAATCTGGATGAGCTCGCACAGCTCGTCCGAGAGACGGGTGCCGATTTGGGCATCGCCGTCGATCCCGATGTAGATCGGCTGGCCCTGGTGGACGAACGAGGCGTTCCGGTGGGAGAGGACTGGACGCTTGCCCTAGCCGTCGAGCTCGTGCTCGCGAAACGCTCCGGTCCCGTCGTCACCAACCTCTCTTCGAGTCGGTGCATCGAGGATGCCGCGGTGCGGGGTGGCGAGGCTCTCTACCGAGCGCCCGTGGGCGAGGCCAACGTGGCCCGCTTGATGGCGGAAGTGGGTGCCGTGATCGGCGGGGAGGGCAACGGCGGCGTCATGCTGCCCGATCTGCACGCCACCCGCGATGCGCCGCTAGCCGCCGCCCTGATCTTACAGCTGTTGTCGGAGCGCAACGAGTCACTCGGCGAGCTGATCGGAGCGCTGCCTTCCTACATGATGGTCAAGCATAAGGTGCCACGCCCAGAAGCCCCGCTGGACGCGGTGTACGAACGGCTCGAAAGCGAGGGACGGCGCGGCAGCGAAGTCGATCGACAGGACGGACTTCGGCTATCGTGGCCGGCGCGCAGAGAGTGGCTTCACGTCCGGCCGTCCGGAACGGAACCGATCGTGCGTGTCATCGCGGAAGCGCCCGAGACAGGTGTGGCGGAATCCTTGAGTGATTGGGCGATCCAACTCCTTTCGGCGGTACAGGAACCCGGCCACGGCGTCGGGGGACAATAGAGAACCCGGGTCAAGATCCCTCGCCGGTCCCCAACCGGCGAACGAAGGTTTAAGTATGTGTGGTATAATCGGTTATATTGGCACGCGTGAAGCAACGCCGTTGCTCGTGGAAGGGCTCAAGCGGCTGGAGTACCGCGGCTACGACTCCGCCGGCGTCGCCGTCCAGAACGGAGCCGACGTAGAAGTCCGCAAGACCGCCGGCAAGATCGCACGGCTAGAGGAGCTGCTTACGGAGAGTCCGGCCCAGGGTGTCGTCGGCATCGCGCACACCCGGTGGGCGACGCACGGTGCGCCGACGACGCCAAACGCTCATCCGCACATCGACGGCTCCGGCCAGATCGCGCTCGTTCACAACGGCATCATCGAGAACGCCGACACGCTCAGGCGGGAGCTGAGCGAGGTCGGATACGGTTTTCACACCGACACCGACACCGAGGTCTTGGCGCACCTCATCTCCATGCTGTTCGAGGGCAACCTCGAGCAGGCTGTGGCGGCGACGCTCACCCAGGTTGATGGCACCTACGGCCTGGCCGTTCTGAGCGCTCTGGATCCAGGAAAGATAGTGGTGGCGCGCCACGGCGCGCCGCTCCTGTTGGGCCTCGCCGAGAACGGCGAGAAGGCCATGTTCGTGGCGTCGGACGTGGCGGCCGTTCTGGGCCATACCCGGAAAGTGGTCTACCTGGACGATGGAGAACTGGCGGTGCTCCGCAACGATGGCTACGAGCTGATGGATCTCGGTTCGCTCGATCCTTCTCAACCTCCTCGATTCATAGAGAAGGAGATCAGCCACGTCACCTGGGACCTCGAGCGGATCGAGCGCAGCGGCTTCCCCCACTTCATGCTCAAGGAGATCTTCGAGCAGCCCGACACCATCGGCGATGCGATGCGAGGCCGGGTGTTGGAGGAGGAAGGGACGGCCAGGCTCGGAGGGCTTCACGGGATCTTCGATCGGCTCAACTCCGCCCAACGCATCATCTTCACCGCCTGCGGCACGAGCTGGCACGCGGCCCTGGTCGGCGAGTATCTCCTTGAGGAGTACGCCAGGATTCCCGTGGAGGTCGAATACGCCTCCGAATTCCGCTACCGGAACCCTGTGATTCCCGAAAACACGGTCGTTGTGGCGATCTCGCAGTCTGGGGAAACCGCGGACACGCTGGCCGCGCTGCGGGAAGCCAAGAAGCGGGGCGCCACGACGATGGGCATCGTGAACGTCGTCGGCTCGACGATCGCGAGGCAGACCGATGGGGGCGTGTACACGCACACCGGCCCCGAGATCGGGGTCGCCTCCACCAAGGCGTTCACCGGCCAGCTTACCGTCCTTAGCCTGTTCGCGTTGATGATGGCGCGGCGCCGGGGGATGTCGATCCTGCAGGGTCGCGAGATCGTTGCCGCCCTCCGCGACCTGCCCGAGAAAGTCGAGCAGCTGCTGAGCGCGCAGGAGCTCGTGGGCCAGATTGCGGCCGAGTACGCCAACCATCCCAACTTCCTGTACCTGGGCCGAGGCGCCCACTTTCCGGTGGCGCTCGAAGGAGCCCTCAAGCTGAAGGAGATCAGCTACATTCACGCGGAGGGCTATCCCGCTGCCGAGATGAAGCACGGGCCGATCGCTCTGATCGACGAGGAGATGCCCGTGGTCGTGCTCGCACCGAATGACCCGGTGTACGCCAAGGTCGTCTCCAACGTGGAGGAGGTGAAAGCCCGCGGCGGCAAGGTCATCGCAGTGGTGAGCGAGGGCGATGGAGTTCTCAGCGAGAAAGTCGACCACGTCATCACCGTCCCCAGCACGATCGAGATGCTGCAGCCGATCCTCACGTCCATCCCGCTTCAGATGCTCGCCTACCAGATCGCAGTCCGACGCGGCTGCCCGGTCGACCAGCCTCGCAACCTGGCCAAGAGCGTAACCGTCGAGTAGCAGGCCTCCTAGCGGGGTTGTCGGGCTCTAGCGCCGCGGACCGCGGCGGCCCCATACTTGTGCGTCTCCGGTCCGGCGCCCGCGAGCCCGCGGAGCGCGGATCGAACAGCGGGGTGTTGGGTTATATTCGTGAGTGAGCGACCGAGATAAGAGGCGCCGACCGAGCGGCGGTACGGACGTGACACCGGATTACCTTCAGCTCCTCAAAGAGCAGGTCAGCAAGTACGCCGGGACCCTCCGGGATGTGGTAATTCTCGCCCCGGTGTATGCCGTGCTGATGTTCCACCTCCAGCACGATCCCAGGCTCGCGCCTCAGCATCGTCTATGGGTAGAGGCGGCGATCGGCTATCTCGTAAGCCCTCACGACGTAATCCCAGAGGATGAGGTCGGGCCGTACGGCTATCTGGACGACATCTTCTGCTGTGCCTTCGTGACGGATCGTATCGCCGAAGAGCTTGGCTGGGAGGTCGTGGAGGCGGGCTGGACCGGGGAGGGCTCCGCGCTGGAAGTCTCGAAGAACGTCCTGGCCCGCGAGCACGAGCTGCTCGGTTACGCGGGAGATGACGTTCTCCGGTTCGCCGGGCTGGAAGATCTCTCCGAGGGAGCGGAACCGGAGCGCACGCGGTCCTCGAGGACGTGATTCCGATGCTTCCCGATCCCTCTGCCGCCACCGCTCGCGGCGGGAGACGGATCACCTCATCGACGGCGATCTCCGTGCTTGTCGTCGTCTGCCTCCTGCCTTTGATCTCGCCCCGAGCGCTGCTAGCGCAGTACGAGATGCTCGCACCATCAGGGATGGAGATCGAGTTCTCCTCCACGCAGGTGCGGGCGATGCTCGACACGACGAGAACCCTCGAGAGGAACCTCCAGGACGATCCCCGCGTGCTCTACTTCACACTCGTGGGCCCCCCGGTGGAAACGAGAGACAGCCTCGACGCCGCCTACCCGTGGAACGCGATCGAGGTACGCAACGACTCCGTCGCCACTATCCTGACGCCGGGCAATCTTAGAGAGGCGGACCGCGCCTACTACAACTACGCCGTGATCCGCATGCAGCTCGTGCGCGGGTTGGACCCCGATGTTTCGTGTGAAGAGCTCATGGAGCGCGAGCTGGAGGCAGTCTCGGCCTTCGTGGACGGCTGGGTCACCTCCCGGCTTCTGTTCGGAGGTCTGCCCTTCAGCGTGCTCGACGAGTTGGCCTTCGCTCGAGAGCAGGGACAGCTGCCGGGCATGCTCGCCGCGAAGACGGATCGTCAGCTGGGCGCTTGTTCGGCCGAATGGTCCTCCGATCACCCCGAAGCGGCGGAAGCGTACATCTCCTGGCGGGACACCCGGTTCCTGGAGCTGGTGGAGCCGGCTGCCGAGTCTCCGGATACGACGACGAAGGTCGAGCCGGAAGGCTCGTAGGGGCCGGCCCATATGGCGCTGCGCTTCCACAACACGCTGACGGGGACGCTCGAGGTGTTCGAGCCGCTCGAGCCGGATCACGTCAGGATATACAGCTGCGGTCCCACCGTGTACGACCGGGCGCATATCGGGAACTTCCGCACGTTCGTGTGGGAGGACCTTCTGCGCCGCTACCTCAAGTTCCGTGGGTACCGAGTGACACAGGTCATGAACCTCACGGATGTCGACGATCGGACGATCAACGCCGCCATCGAGCAGGGGAAGACCCTGGAGGAGATCACGCGTCCGGTCGAGCAGCAGTTCTTCGAGGACTGGAAAGCTCTCGGGCTCGAGCCGATGGAGCACTACCCCCGCGCGACCGATCACGTCGACGCTATGATCGAGCTGGTGCGACGCCTCGAAGATCGCGAACTCACTTACGACCGCGACGGATCGGTCTACTTCGCCATCGGCCGCTACCCCGAGTACGGGAGGCTCGTCGGTCTCGATGCGTGCCACCTGGACTCGTCCGCTCGCGCCGAGGGGTCCGCTCGCGCAGAGGGGGATGAGGAGTACTCGAAGGAAGACCCTCGTGACTTCGTGTTGTGGAAGGGTGGCGAGCGGGAGGAGGGTGACGTGGCCTCGTGGGAATCGCCGTGGGGCCCGGGCCGACCCGGGTGGCATCTTGAGTGTTCGGCGATGTCCATGGAGTACCTCGGCGAATCCTTCGACATCCATACCGGCGGGGTGGACAACGTCTTTCCCCACCACACGAACGAGATGGCACAGTCGGAAGGTGCCACCGGTCGACCGTTCGCACGCTACTGGTTGCACGCCGAGCACCTGCTGGTCGACGGCGGAAAGATGTCGAAGTCGCTCGGCAACTACTACACCAATCCGGACCTTCTCGAGCTCGGGCATCGCCCGTCGGCGATCCGCTACTTGCTCCTGAGCGCTCACTACAGGACGCAGCTCAATTTCACGCTCGAAGGCTTGGCGAAGGCGGACCGGGCTCTGGAGCGGCTGGAGGAGTTCCACCGGCGCCTCCGATCCGCTCATGCGCTCGAGGCGGCCGCGGCATCCCCCGCGGCTCCTGCCGGGGAACCTTCCGCGAGCCCAGGTGTGGAACCGGATCGCGTTCCAATCGGGGAGCTGGCCCGTCGGGCGCACGAAGGGTTCATTTCCGCGATGGATGATGACCTCTCGGTCAGCGATGCGATCGCCTCTGTGTTCACGATGGTCAGAGAGGTGAACCGCGAGCTCGATCGAGTGGGAGACCGGGTCACGGCGGCTGACGCGGAGCCGGCTCTTTCACTGCTTCGCGAGTTCGACGCGGTCTTCGGCGTGCTCTCGCTTCGAGAGGGAGAGAGGGGCGACGCGGATCCGGCGCTGGCGGCCTGGATGGATGAGCGGATAGCGGCGCGACAGGTGGCGCGCGAAGCCCGTGACTACGCGTGCGCCGATGCGATACGCAGGGAGATCGAGGAGAGGGGAATCGTCATCGAGGACACCCCCGACGGCACCCGGTGGAAGCCCGTTGGCGAGGCGGTTTCGGCGGTCGATACCGCGGATTGACGGTCTTTGGTCAAGGGCTATCGTGCGGCCTGCTCGCTGTGGGAGCGGTGAGGCGGGCCGTCTGATGCTGACGTAGCTCAACCGGTAGAGCGTCGGATTTGTAATCCGAAGGTTGTGGGTTCGAGTCCCACCGTCAGCTCCGTCATGATGGAGCCCAGGGGTCGTTCGCCGGGCAGCGTGAGCCCCATCGCACCCCGATTCTTCCCGGGTGACGGCCGGGGGATGGTGGGGTACCGAAGCGGTCAAACGGAGCAGACTGTAAATCTGCTGGCTCAAGCCTTCGGAGGTTCGAATCCTCCCCCCACCATACACGAGCGCGACTGCGAGTCACACGAGTTCATCCAGTAACGTCCAACGCGACCTTCCCGGTCCCAAAAGGTAGAGAGACAGGATCAGCAATGGCGAAGCAGAAGTTTGAGCGGACGAAGCCGCACGTAAACGTGGGGACGATCGGACACGTGGACCACGGGAAGACGACGCTGACGGCGGCGATCACG
>JBDHIM010000206.1:0-3569 GCA_039587445.1 Gemmatimonadota bacterium | reverse complement strand
TCCACAGAACGGCGCATGCCGGCGAGGCGAGGGGCCCGCTAAGCGTGTGGGAGACGCTCGAGCACTTCGAGCCCTCCCGCATCGGTCACGGCGTGCGCAGCATCGAGGACACGGACCTGGTGGCTCATCTGAGCGAGGAAGGGGTCCATTTGGAGATCTGCCCCACCTCCAACGTCCAGACGGACATCGCGGTCACGCTCGTAGATCAGGTGTCCCGCTGGGCGTGAGCACCGACGGCCGGACCCTGTCCGATGTGGACCTCACCGGGGAATACGGCCGCCTGCAGGAGATCTTCGGATGGGGGCCGGATGAGTTTCTCGGGGCCAACCTGAACGCCGTCGAAGCGGCCTTCGCGCCGGAAGAGGTGAAGAAGCGCGTTGCCGAGCGCCTTCGAAGCTCCTATCCGGCGGAGTTCCAATCGCAGACGCCGACCACATGATTCGGATGAGTATCCGCGCCCTCTCCGTCGTCGCCCTCTTCGTTCTCGCAGCGCTGACAGCCGGGATCGCCCTGCGGGAGAGTACCGTATCGCAGCGGGTGACGATCGCGGCAGGTCCGGACGAGGGGGAGGCCTACGCTCTCGCCACGGCCATCGCCGAAGTGGCGGAACGCCACTATCCACGCCTCTCCGTGGAGGTCGTGGAGACCGCGGGCTCGGGCCAGAATATGCGGCTCCTGGAAGAAGAGCGCGTTGAGCTGGCGACCGTGCAGGCGGACGCCCGAATGGGGCCATCGGCGAGGATGATTGCCATCCTCTACCCCGACGTCTTCCAGCTCATCGTGCGCGAAGACTCCGGGATCGAGAGGGTCGCCGACCTGGTGGGGAAGAGAATCGCGCTCCCTCCCCAGGGTGGGGGGCAGTTCTCGACCTTCTGGTTCATGGCCGAGCACTACGACCTGGATCCGGCGGGCCTGCAGGCCGTGCCGATGACGGCGGCCTCCGCGAGCTGGGCGCTCATCGATGGCGCGGTGGACGCCACGTTCCGCGTGCGTGCCGCCGGAAACCCGGCGATCCTGGCGCTGATCGAGGAGGTCCCCACACGCCTTATACCGCTCGGGCAGGCGGCGGCGATGCAGTTGAAACGGCCCGCCCTCCAGCCCGGAACGATCCCGAGGGGGTCCTACCGAGGCTTCCCGGCCCTGCCGGAGAGCGATCTCCCCACGGTGGCCGTCCAGCGGCTCCTGATCGCTCGCGGCAGTCTGGACGATGATGTTGCCGCGAAGCTGACCCGGGTCCTGTTCGAGCGTCGCCGCGAGCTCATGAACCTCACCTCGCTGGCCGGCTTCATCACTCCTCCGAATCTGGGCGGCGGCACCTATATCCCGGTCCACGCGGGCGCGCAGCAGTTCTACGATCGTGACAGGCCCTCCTTCATACAGGAGAACGCGGAGCCTCTCGCGCTCGTCGTGACGCTGGCCGCGCTGATGATCTCCGGGCTTTTTCAGCTGGGATCGCGCCGCCGGAAGCGGAGAATCGATCTGTACAACAAGGAAGTGCTCGATCTCGGCGCGAGCCTCGATCGTAGCACGGATTTGGAGGAGGTGCGTCGCTGCCGCGAACGACTCTTCGAGTTGGCGGCGGGCGTGGTCGATGACGCGGAGGTCGGCCTGATAAGCCCCGATGGCTTCAACTTCTTCTGGTTCACCTGGAGCATGGTAAACGGGAGGGTGGAGAAACAGGCATCGGCACTCGAAGCTTCGGATCTCGCAGCTTCGGCTCCTGCATCCGAGGAGGGGTCGTGAGCCGCCGATCCGTGGTGCTGGCCCTCGCGGCGCTGACGTTTCTCGTGGTGGTTTTCGCGTCCTACGCCCGCACGGTGCGCTCGGAGGTCGACGACGCCAGCGGCTATCTCCTTACGCTCATGGAGCTTCGCAGCTCGGCGCTGGAGGACTACCTGGAGACGATCCGCTCCGAGATAACCCTCTGGAGCCACCGAGAGGCCCTGCGCGGGGCGATCGTCGAGCTAGAGCAGGGGTGGGACCAATTGCCGGGCGACCGCACCGAGATGTTGCAGCGGTTGTACATCGACGATAACCCGTTCCCCGAGGGCGAGAGAGATCGGTTTCAGGCCGCCGGAGACGGCTCGCTCTACAGTCGGGTGCATGAGGCCGTCCACCCGAGGGCGCTTCGATTTCTGGAGAACCACGGATACTACGACGCCTTCCTCCTCGACCCGGAGGGAAATCTGACATACACCGCGTTCAAGGAGCGGGACTTCGCCACGAACCTGGACACGGGGAGGTGGCGGGATACAGGCCTCGGACGGGCCTTCCGTGCGGCTCGCGACGCCGAGAGCGCCAACTTCGTGGTGTTCACCGACTTCGAGCCCTATGAGCCGAGCAACGGCGAGCCGGCCAGCTTCGTGGCGAGCCCGGTCCGAGCGGAGGACGGAAGCCTGGTCGGTGTTCTGGCGTTTCAGGTACCCGTGAACCGCATCAACGAGATCATGCAGTTCACGGGCGGCATGGGAGAGACGGGCGAAACCTACATCGTCGGCCAGGATCTGCTGATGCGGAGCGACTCGAGGTTCGCGGATTCTTCGACGATACTGCGGACGTCGGTGGACACGGAGACCGCCCGCCGCGGCCTGGCGGGCGAGACGGGAGTCGACGTGGTCGACGACTATCAGGGCGTGCCGGTGCTTTCGGCCTACGGACCTCTGGAGTTCGAGGGGCTCCATTGGGCCGTGATGGCCGAGATCGACGAGCAGGAAGTGCGGCGCCGAGCGCGGGAACCGAGGCGGCTACTCGCCACGGCATTCCTGGGCCTGGCGGCGATAAGCGCCATCGCGGCCCTGTTTATCACGTACCTCATGGGGCGTGCCGAGAAGCCCGAGCCCTGGAAGCGACAGGCCTGACGCGCTTCCGCCCGGGATCGCCGCGGGTTACTCCTCCGCGTCGCCTCGATCGATGCGGGCCTTGAGGTCGACCTCCCACTCGGCGACGACCCCGTCGCGGATTCGCACCCGCACCTGGCTGATCTCGGCCGAGCCCAACTCGGGAACCGCCCGACAGGCTTCCTCCAAGGCCGAGTTGACCGCGGCCTCCACTCCTTCCGTCGATCTTCCGCTGAGCTCGAGAGTCGCGACGTGCGATGCCAGCAGCGTGCTGTCCGAGGAGATCGTCTTGGAGAAATAGCGGTGCCGCGCCCGACGCTCCTCCTGCTCGTACAGGCTGTCTGCGACCCCTTCGGAGAGCTCCAGCTCCGCACGGAGGCAGCGCAGAAACTCGGCCTCGTCCGTATCGACCTGGTGGTCCTCCAGTACCTTTTCGACCGCTTTCCCGTACACGGTTCGGGCCGTTTGTTCGTGAACGGCCGTGATGTCCTCCGACTCCAGGCCCAGGATGTGCTTGAGGTGGGCCAGGTCCGCGCGCTCGTGCTCGGTGAGCTCGTGATCGTCCAGACACTGCTTGAGAAGACGTCGGTAGAGATCACGGCACGCACCGCGATACTTGCGGTCCAGCGTCACGCCGTGCTTCGCGGCGGCCTGCGCCACGTCCTCGGCGCTCACCTCACGCAGCTCGGCGGACTCGGCCAGAAGCTGTTCGACCTCGTTGAGGGCGGCGGT
>JBDHIM010000205.1:0-8226 GCA_039587445.1 Gemmatimonadota bacterium | reverse complement strand
TACCAGCTCGACAAGACGGCGCGCGGGTTCTCCTTTCGTCCGGGCACACCGTTGTTAATGCGGATGGGCGGGACAACGGGCGGACGGAGGCCCGCAGCCGACTTTCTGAACACGGCTCCCCTCGAGGAGCTGGGTCGCGTTTTTCGGGAGTACGGGGAGGAGCGGCGGTGGCGGGCCCTCGCGCGAGAGGTCGCGCGGCGAAGGGTCGAGCGCCCGCTCGAGAGCAACGGCTGTTTCAGGCCGTCCGCATCGAGGTCAACCGCGAGCTGGAGGCCCTGGACGTCGCTCTTCCTCGAATCCGCGATCTCCTCGCGGACCAGGGTCGGCTGGTGGTGATCGCCTACCACTCGCTGGAAGACAGAATCGTAAAGAGAGCATTCCGTGAATGGAGCCGGAGCTGTGTCTGCCCTCCGGAGCTCCCGATGTGCCTGTGTCGCGGAAAACCACTGGGAAAGACGCTCACGGGACGTCCAGTGAGGCCCTCCGAGGAGGAGGTGGGACGTAACCCGAGAGCACGCAGCGCCAAGCTCAGAGCCTGGGAGCGAAGGGGGGACGTGCCGTCCGTGGCTGCATCGTGAGCGGCCGACAGCGGTTCTGGACGCGCCGTCGGCGCCGAACGACCTGGATCGGCCTCGGGGTGGCCGTTCTGGTGGCTTCCATGATCTGGACGGTGCGGAGGCAAACCGAGGCACGAGAAGTGGCCGTAGCCATCGATTCTCTGGAGTCAACCGAAGTCGTCGAACGCGCCCGATTCGCCGCGGCGATGCGCCGCGCCGACTCACTGGCGTCACGGGTTCGACTGCTTGAAGCGGCCGGCGAGCTGGGGCTTAGGCCGGCCACCGACGAGGAGATCTCGTTCATAGAGGACGTGTCGCCACCAACGAAGGGTACATCGGCGGAGATTCCCGAGCCTCGATGACGGAAAAGAAAAGCCCGAACCGCTCACGGACGCACCAGCTACGCACCCACGCGCTGGCCGCCTTCTGGATCCTGCAGGCAGCCGTCTTTCTCGGACGATCGGTCCAGCTTCAGCTACTGGACGACGATGTTTGGCGGGAACGGGCGCGCGCCCAGTACGCGACACACGTCGACCTGCCGGCCGAGCGCGGAGCCATTCTGGATCGCAACGGCCGCTCCCTCGTTCTCGACGCCCGACAGTTTCGAGCCTATGTCGCGATCCAGGAGATGGCCGACCCGGACCGATCGATCGGCGCGGTAGGACGCATCCTGGGGCTCTCCCGAGAAGAGGAAGCGAATCTGAGCGCGGCCGAAGGCGGTTGGGCGGTCGTGCGACGGAAGGTGTCAGCGGAGGATCGCCACCTCCTCGACGATGCCGTGCGGCGAGGCCTCCACTTCGAGTCGCTGGCCTCCCGGATCTACCCGGAGGGAGTCGGGCGCAGCCTTCTTGGAGCCATCGACGCCGAGGGGCACGGGCGATCGGGCCTGGAGTTGGCGCTCGACTCGCATCTGACAGGAGAGGCGGGCAAGGCCCTCACGCAGAGGGACGGTCGCGGCGAGCTCTATCGGCTTCCCGGCGCGGCCGTGTCGCCGCCCGTTCCAGGCCACGACGTGGTGCTGACGATCGACGCGGGCTTGCAGGAGATCGCCGAGGACGCCCTCTCGCGGGCGATCGAATCGTCGGGCGCATCGGGTGGAGATGTGCTGATCGTGGACCCGCGAACCGGCGATCTACTCGCCGTCGCCAGCCGGCGACACGACGGCTCGCTGAAAGTGCCGGCGTTCACGGATCCGTTCGAGCCGGGGTCGACCGCCAAGCCCTTCCTTCTGGCCTCACTCCTTTCGGAGGGCCTGGTTTCCCTGACCGACAGCATCGACGTGATGCACGGCGTCTTCAAGGATGGCCGCCGGGTGATCCGGGATGTCCATCCCTACGACAAGCTGACCGTCGCGGAGGTCGTCCGATACTCGAGCAACGTGGGTGCCGCCCTGCTGTCGAAGCGGCTCTCGTACGACATGCAGTACAAGTACCTGCGCGATTTCGGGTTCGGCCTGCCGACGGGGATCGACTATCCCGCCGAGTCGTCCGGCCTCCTGCGGCGTCCGGACCGCTGGTCGGGCTTGAGCCAGGCCTCCCTGGCCATGGGCTACGAGATATCGGTGACCTCGCTCCAGCTCGTCATGGCCTACGCCGCGCTCGCCAACGGCGGCCGGCTTCTCCGTCCCCGCCTCCTCAAAGAGGTGAGAAGCCATACGGGCGAGGTGCTGGAGCGCTGGGATCCGCAGACGATACGGCGCGTGATCGATGAGCGGGTGGCGAGTCAGATTACCGAGGTCCTGACGTCGGTGGTCGAGGGCGGAACGGGCACCCGGGCGGCCATGACCACGCTCTCGGTCGCCGGAAAGTCCGGAACGGCTCGCCTGGTGAGCGACGGCGGATATCAGCGCCGGTACGGCTCCTCCTTTGTCGCGTACAGTCCCGCAGAAGACCCCAGTCTCGTCATCTTCGCCAAGCTGGAGGACCCGCAAGGCGCCTTTTACGGCGGCTCCGTCGCCGCGCCGATCAGTCGCGGTGCTCTCCAGGCGGCGCTCGCGACGCGCGGCATCGAGATCTCTCGAGGGAAGGCCGTACCGTCCTCCTTCCACTTCGACTGGAGACAGTCGGTCGGTCCGGCCGCTCCGACGGATGAGCAGGGTCTCCTCCGTCGCACAGGATCCCGTTCGGTTCGCATCCACCGACGCGTCGACGAACGTGTCCACGAACACCCCGATGGATCCGTCGCTGGACGCCGTTCGGTTCGCGTCGGTCTCGGGGAGCGCGAGACGGCTTCCGGACCTTCGCGGCCTGAGCGTCCGTTCCGCCGCGGCCCGGCTCCACGCGCTGGGGCTGCAGACGAAACTGGAGGCCTCCGGCAGGGTGGAGTTCCAGACGCCGGCGCCCGGGTCGCCGGTAGCGGTCGGCTCCGTCGTTCTCCTGCGGTGACGGCGAGCGGCGCTCCGGCGAACGCGGTTGCGAGGCGCCCCTCTCCGAGACGGGAGAGGCGGAGCGACGGACTACGAGAAGAGCGGCTGGCCGGCGATTCGGCCCGAGATCGGATCGACCGGCCTTCGGCCGATGGTGCTTGGAGGGTAGGCGCAGTGATCACATTCGAGGCGGTTGAGGAGCGATTTCGCCTGCGCCGGGTGCCGGCCCGCTGGCAGGGGGAGCCGCCGGCCGCCTTCGATCGGCTCACCGCGGATTCCCGCCTCACCGGTTCGGGAGATCTCTTCGTAGCGGTCGCCGGACTCAGGTCCGACGGCCACTCCTTCCTGCGGGATGCCGCCCGGGCGGGAGCGGCGGCCGCGGTCGTGGAACGCCCCATCGACCTCGATCTGCCGCAGCTCGTGGTCCCCGACACCCGCGTCGCGCTCGCCGACCTCGCCATGCTGTGGGAGGGGGATCCGGCCGCCGTGATGCGGCTGATCGGCATCACGGGAACGAACGGCAAGACGACCACCGCCTGGCTGGTTCGGCATCTTCTCGCGGGTCTAGGGCGCTCCGCCACCCTCGGGACTCTCGGGATCGTGGATGCGGGCGGCCGCCGTCACCCCGGCGAGCTGACGACGCCGGATCCGCTCGTTCTGGCCGGCTCCCTGGGGATCCTGCGTGACCGCGGCGTGGAGCTGACGACGATGGAGGTCTCTTCGCACGCGCTCGACCAGCGTCGCGTCGACGGCCTCCGCTTCGACTACGCGGCCTTCACGAGCTTCAGCCGCGAGCACCTGGATTATCACGAGGAGATGACCAGCTACCGTGCGGCGAAGCTCCGGTTCGCGGAGCTGCTCGCGCCCGACGGTGTCCTGGTCATCAACGGCGACGAGCCGGCGTGGGACTCCCTCCGGGCGGCGCCGGGCGAGATCGTGACCACGGGGTTCGGCGACGGCCTCCAGGTGAGAGCCGATTCCGTGGAACCCCTTCCCGGCGGCACGCGCTTCCGGCTCTGCGGAGAGTACGGGGAAGCCCTCGTGGAGCTCCCCCTCATCGGTCGGTTCAACGTGGAGAACGCCCTATCGGCGGCGGGGATAGCTCTTCACCTCGGGATGCCTCCGGCCGAAGTGGCCGAGCGGCTCGGGTCGGTCCCCCAGGTCCCCGGCCGGTTCGAGATCCTGAACCGGGAGCCCGTCCTCGTTCTCAGGGACTACGCCCACACACCGGACGCCTTCCGGCTCGCCCTGGAGGCACTACGGCCGCTCGTCGAAGGCCGCCTGATCATGGTCTTCGGATGTGGCGGTGACCGCGATGCCGGCAAGCGTCCGCTGATGGGCGAAGTGGCCGGGTCCCTGGCCGGTCACGTCATCGTCACCTCGGACAATCCGCGGTCGGAGGATCCGGAGCGAATCGCCGAGGAGACGGTGGCCCGGATGGATCCGAGCGCCTACGAGATCGTGCTCGATCGGCGCGAGGCGATCGGCCGGGCCTGGGAGCTGGCCGGTCCGGGCGATGCGGTGCTCCTCGCCGGCAAGGGCCACGAGACCTACCAGATCGTGGGCAGCCGCAAGCTCCCGTTCGATGAAGCGGCGATCGTCGCCGAGCTGAGAGGGGAAGCGGCGCGGACGCTGCAGCCCGGCGCCCTCTTCGTGGCCCTCAAGGGCGAGCGCCACGACGCGGTCGACCTCCTCCCCGAGGCTGAAGCCAAGGGTGCGGTAGGCGCTGTGGTGCCGGAGGACCGAGCCCTCCCGGTCACGCAGCTCGAGCTCTTCGGCGTAGCCGACGCGACCCGGGCGCTCGGTGATCTGGCCGCCTGGCACCGGAAGGCGAGCGGCGTGCGGGTCGTCGGCATAACCGGGAGCTCGGGCAAGA
Organism: Gemmatimonadota bacterium; assembly: GCA_039587445.1. Classification (GTDB taxonomy): domain Bacteria; phylum Gemmatimonadota; class Gemmatimonadetes; order Palauibacterales; family Palauibacteraceae. The sequence goes on along the minus strand of JBDHIM010000205.1, from coordinate 3,428 downwards.
CCACCGTCAAGGAGATGGCGGCAGCGGTTCTTGGCAGCGGATACCGCGTCTACAAGACAGCCGGAAATCTGAACAGCCAGGTCGGCCTGCCGTTGGCCATCCTCGAAGCCCCCACCGATGCCGATCTCTGGGTGTTGGAGCTGGGAAGCAGCGAACCGGGAGAGATCGCCCGACTCGCCGAGATCTCCGCGCCCACGGACGCCGTCGTCACCACCGTCGGACCCGCGCATCTGGAGTTCTTCGGCACCGTCGACCGAGTGCTCGAGGAGAAGCTCTCGCTCGTCGCGGCCGCTGGTCCGGACGGAACGGTCGTGGTTGGGGAGCGGCCCGAGGAGCTCGTGGCCGGCGCTCTTGGACTGAGGCCCGATGCCATCGTGGCGGGAACCGGTGAGGCGGCGTCCTGGCGCCCCGATGAGCATTCGGTCGAGGCGGAGGCGGTTCGTTTCGTTCGCGATGGTGTCGAATACCGTGTGCCTGCCGGGGGCCGCCATCACCTGGCCGATGCCCTGATCGTGGCCGCCCTGGGCGACGCGCTGGGGGTTCCGGCCGCGGAAGTCGCTCGCGGTCTCGGCACGTACAGGCCGCTCGGCATGCGGAGCGCGCTGGAGCAGGTCGGCGAGATGACCGTCATCGCGGACTGCTACAACGCCAATCCGGAGTCCTTCACGGCCGCGATCGAGTACTGCGAGGAAGCGTTCCCGAACCGGCGGCTGGTCGCCGTTGTAGGCACGATGCTCGAGCTCGGGAAGGCTTCGGGAGCCGCTCATCGGCAGATCGCCGAGCGGCTGATCCAAGCGCACTTCGACCTGGTCGCGGCCACCGGAGACTTCATCGATGCGTTCGAGGGGCTCCGGATCGGCCGGAACGGCACCGGCGTCTTCGCCGCGGACAACGTCGAGCGTCTGTGGGCGGAGTTGGCTCCGAGGCTGTCGGGCGACGAGGTCGTGCTTGTCAAAGCCTCCCGTGGCGTACGGCTCGAGGGGATCGTCGACCGGCTGCGGTCGTTCGGTTCGGGCCCGGGTCAGAGCGTGGCGCCCGGCGCAGAGGGAGGCGACTGAGTGCTCTTTCGCCTGCTTTTTCCCCTGTCCGACCGTCATATCATCTTCAACGTCTTTCAGTACATCTCCTTCCGGGCGGCGGGCGCCATGGTGACCGCCCTGCTCCTGACCTTCCTCGTGGGTCCGCCGGTCATCCGCTGGCTCAAGGCGCAGGGCTGGGGACAGGTCGTCAGGCTCGATGGGCCGAGCTCCCATTTCCACAAGGCGGGAACGCCGACCATGGGCGGGCTCATCATCGTGGCCACGGTCCTGATCTCGACGCTGCTCTGGGCCCGTCTGGACAACCCCTACGTGGTGATCGTGGCTGCCGCGACGGCGTGGTTCGGGGCGATAGGGTTCATGGACGACTACCTGAAGATCGTCCGGCGCGAGCCGCGCGGTCTCGTGGTCAAGTACAAGCTCGTCTGGCAGATGGCCGCCGGGCTCACGCTCGGCGTCTTCCTGCTGATGTTTCCGCTCTCGGGTCGGCCGCCGACGCACACGATGTTGCCCTTCTTCAAGGACTACTACGTCGTGTTCTGGGCCCCGCTCTATCCGCTCTTCGTCGCCCTCGTCGTCACCGGAAGCTCGAACGGCGTGAACCTGGCCGACGGTCTGGACGGCCTGGCCGCGGGCCTGAGCGGAATCGCGGCGCTCACCTTCGGGCTCTTTGCCTACGTGATCGGCCGCGTCGACACGTCGGCGTATCTCGGCACCTTCTACCTCCCCGGCGCCGGCGAGCTGGGGGTCTTCTGCGCGGCGATCACCGGGGCCGCGATCGGCTTTCTCTGGTTCAACGCGCCTCCGGCAGATGTGTTCATGGGAGACACGGGCGCGCTCGCCCTCGGCGGGGCGCTGGGCGTGACGGCCGTGCTCCTGAAGTCCGAGTTCCTCCTCGTGCTGGTCGGCGGAGTCTTCGTGGCGGAGGCCGTGTCCGTCCTGCTGCAGACCGGCTGGTTCAAGTTCACCCGCTGGCGCACGGGAACCGGCCGAAGGCTGTTCAGGATGGCCCCGCTGCATCACCACTTCGAGAAATCGGGTTGGCCGGAGACCCGAGTCGTCGTGCGCTTCTACATCCTCGCCATCCTCTGTTCGCTGGTCAGTCTGGCCACCCTGAAGATTCGATGAGCGTGACGGGTGCGACTTTGACTCCTCTCGAGACCTTCGAATCCGGCGCGCGAAGACCCAAGGAGCCGCTCGTCCGCCCAGGCGACGTGGTGGCCGTGCTCGGACTCGGGACATCGGGCGTTGCGGCGGCACGATTGGCAAAGGCTCTCGGGGCCGAGGTGTACGCCAGCGACGTCTCGGCCGGGGAGCTTCAGGAAGCGGCGGCAGCGGAGCTGAGCGCGGAGAGGATCGAGGCCGAGGCCGGCCGGCACGATCTCGGCCGGATATGCGCCTCCGATCTCGTGGTGGTGAGCCCCGGCATCCCCCCGTCGGCCGAGGTCAGGCGAGAACTACGCCAAGCCGGCACGCCCTGCGTCGCGGAGGTGGAGCTCGCCTACCGCGACCTCACTTCGCGCGTCATCGGCATCACCGGTACCAACGGCAAGACGACGACGACCGCGCTCTGCGAGCAGATCCTTCAGACCGGCGGACTGAACGCTCTGGCGGGCGGCAACATCGGCACTCCGCTCAGCGAGATCGCTCAGCAGGAGGAGCAGCCCGACTGGGTCGTCGTGGAGCTGAGCTCCTTCCAGCTTGCCGATACCGATGCCTTCACGTCGGACATCGGCCTGCTCCTCAACCTCGCCCCCGACCACCTCGATCGGTACCGCGACGTCTCCAGCTACTACGCGGACAAGAAGCGCCTCTTCCGCAACGCGGGCGCCGGGAGCCGCTGGGTCCTGAACGCGGACGATGCGGACGTGATCGAGCTGGCGAGAGGGGCCGAGGGAACGAGCTACCTGACGTCGACGTCGGGCCCGGTCGAGCGGGGAGCGTATCTGGATGAGGCCTGGCTGGTTGCCGAGGAGCTGAAGATCCTCGGGGGGCACAACGTGGCGAACGCGCTCGCGGCCGGACTGGTCGCCGCTCTCGCCGGATGTGATGGCGCCTCGATCGGGTGCGCTCTCTCGGAGTTTCGAGGACTGTCGCACCGGTTAGAGCCGGTCGCCACGATCAAAGATGTGCTCTGGGTCAACGACTCCAAGGCGACGAACGTCGCGGCCACGCTGGTCGCGGTTCAGGCTTTCGAGCGTCCGATCGCTCTGATCCTTGGAGGTCGCCACAAGGGCGAGCCCTTCCTGCCTCTGATTCCCTGGCTGGAGCACTCTAGGGGTGTGGTGACCTTCGGGGAGGCCGCTCCGCAGGTAATGGCGGACCTCGAGGGCTCCGTCCCGGCCGTCCACGTGGAGGGAAGTCTCGAATCGGCGGTGCGCGCCGCGAGCG
>JBDHIM010000204.1:0-3398 GCA_039587445.1 Gemmatimonadota bacterium | reverse complement strand
GACCGACGCGCCCCCCGCAGCCGCCTTGTTCGGCGAATCGCAGTCCCGGGTCGTGCTGAGCTGCGAGCCCGAAAAGGTGGAGGAGGTCGCGGCGCTCGCCACCGAGCACGGGCTCCCCGCGGCGGTGATCGGAAGCGTAGGCGCACCCGGCGGCCGCTTCCGCCTCGCCGCGGCCGGGGTGCAGATCGATCTGGAGCTGGACCGCATCCACGACGTATACCGATCGGCTCTCCCAGGACGGATGGAAAAGCAGGCCGGCCTGACGACGTGATGAAACCCGACTACGATCCCGACCGACCCCGCGAGAAGTGCGGCGTGTTCGCAATCAGCGGCACTCCGGCGGCGGCTGAGCTCGCCTTCATGGGGCTCTACGCGCTGCAGCACCGCGGCCAGGAATCCGCCGGGATCGTCTCGATCGACGAGCTCGGCACCGCCCGGAGCCACCGGGGGATGGGGTTGGTCGCCGACGTGTTCGACGAAGACCGCCTCGCCGGCCTCGTCGGCTCTACGGCGATCGGGCACGTACGGTACTCGACCTCGGGTGGCTCGGAGCTGCGCAACTGCCAGCCCGTGCTGGTGGAGTACCGGCACGGATCGATGGCACTTGCCCACAACGGGAACATCACGAACGGACTGGAGCTCCGGCACCGCCTTTCCGAGGAAGGCGCGATCTTCCAGACGGACTCGGACTCGGAAGTGGTGATCCATTTGATCGCTCGCTCTCGACGTGAAGAGGAGCGACAGCAGGTTGACGATGCCCTCTCCCAGCTCGTCGGTGCCTTCTCGCTCGTCCTGAGCGTCGGCAAGACCATCTATGCGGCCCGTGACTCGCGTGGATTCCGGCCCCTGGTGCTGGGAAGGCTGGGGGAGGCGATCATCGTCTGCTCGGAGACATGCGCGCTAGACCTCATCGGCGCCGAGTATATGCGCGACGTGAGACCCGGCGAGGTGCTGCGCATCCGGGACGGTCAGATCGAGAACCTCCGTCCGCTGCCGCCCGCCTCTCCGGCGCCCTGCCTGTTCGAGCTCGTCTACTTCGCGCGTCCCGACTCCCGCGTCTGGGGCTGCTCCGTGGACGGAGCCCGAAGGGCGTTCGGCCGGCAGCTGGCGCGCGAGCATCCGTCGGAAGCCGACTGCGTCTTCGCCGTGCCGGATTCCTCCAACTCGGCCGCTCTCGGCTACTCCGAGGAATCCGGAATCGCCTTCGAGCTCGCGCTGATTCGGAACCACTACGTGGGACGGACGTTCATCTTTCCGACGCAGGCCGGCCGCGATTTCCGCGTCCGCGTGAAATACAATGCGGTCACCGAGCTCATCGCCGGCAAGCGGGCCGTCGTGGTGGACGATTCTCTGGTGCGCGGCACGACCAGCAAGGGTCTGGTGACCATGCTCCGAGAGGCGGGAGCGAGAGAGATCCACCTCCGCGTCGCCTCGCCGCCGATCCGGCACCCCTGTTATTACGGCATCGACATGCCCACGCGCGCCGAGCTCCTCGGCTCGGAGCACTCGATCGAGGAAATCCGCGAGCATCTCGGCGTGGACTCGCTCGGCTACCTGTCCCAGGAAGGGCTGCAGTCCGCGGTCGAGGAATACGGACCGTTCTGTACGGCCTGCTGGACGGGGGAATACCAGGCTCCGCTCATCGATCTGGAGGCTGGTCACGACCTCGCCGGCGTCGTATGAGCGCGCGTCCTAGGCTCCGGGTAGCGGCCGCGGTGGCCGTTGCCGGGGCCGCCATCGTCGGGATCCGAGGCTTCACGCCGCCCGTGCCCGCGCTTGACGGTGCCCCATCGGCCGTGCCCGCGCTGGACCGGACCGCCATCGGCTCGCTGGGCTCGGCAGCCGACTCGGCGTGCGCCGTCATCCTCTCGACGAACGACGAGCACGGCGGACTTCGGCCGATCGAGTACTCGTGGTCGGGAAATCGACCTGCTGGCGGCGCGGAAGCGATCGCGGCCTACGTGAACGATGTGCGCGAGACGTCGCCCTGCCCCGTTTTCCTCTTCAGCGGCGGCGACCTGATGCAGGGAACGCTGATGTCGAACCTCACGGGCGGCCGGGCCACGATCGACGTGATGAACGAGATCGGCTACGACGCCGCGGCGCTCGGCAACCACGAGTTCGACTGGGGGATTCAGACCCTCCAGGATCGAATGCGGCAGGCTCGATTCCCTATCCTGAGCGCCAACACGTATGAGAAGGGGTCGAACCTGCACCCGGCGTGGGTGGAGCCGTATAGGATCTTGGAGCGTGACGGCGTACGAATCGGGGTGATCGGCGCGACGACGCGCTCCACCCCGGCGACGACCCACCCGGACAGCGTAGCCGGTCTCGAGTTTCGCTCGATCGCCGAGACGCTCGACCTCTACATCCCCCGCGTCCGCGTGGAGGGCGTGGACTTCCTGGTCATCGTCATGCACGCCGGCGGCTTCTGCCACGACGCCGAGGGGAGCGAGCCGCGCTGCGACGGCGAAGCGATGGACGAGTTGGCCCAGACCAGCGCACCGTTCGACTACGTCGTCACGGGCCACACGCACAACCGCGTCGATGACATGATTCACGGAGCGCCGGTCGTCCAATCCTACGCCAACATGTCCGCGATCGGCCGAGGCCGCTTGACGCGCCACGCCTCCGGCGAGGTCGTGGCCGAGCTGATCGCGATAGACGCCGTCTATCCGGACAGCACTGCGCGCGTCGACGCGGTCACCGCACTCGTCGACCGCTACGAGAAGGAAGCCGAGGATGTCGCGCTCGCCAGCGTCGCGACGCTGGCCGATCCCCTGGACAAGCAGTACCGGGGGGCGTCGACCCTGGGCAGGCTCATCGCCGACGCGCAGCGAGCGACGACGGGCGCCGATGTGGCGATCATGAACAACGGGGGCATTCGCACCAACCTTCCCGCCGGCCCGATCAGCTACGGTGAGCTGTTCCGCGTTCAGCCCTTCCAGAACACGCTGATCTTCCTCGAGCTCGGCGGCGGATTCCTGCTTTCCGCGCTGGAGAGCTCGATCGATGAAGATGACATCGAGGCCAATATCAGCGGCCTTACGGTCGAGTACGATCCGGAAGCCGCCGGCCCGAGGGTCCGCTGCGCGCGTCTCAGCGATGGCCGGCCCGTCTCGCCGGATTCCACCTACTCCGTCGTGGTCAACAACTTCATGGCGGCCGGCGGTGCGGGTTACTGGATGCTGAAGGAGGCGGCCTCCGCCAGGCAGACGGGAATCGTGGATCTTGACGCGCTCGTCGCCTACCTGGAAAAGCAGCCGCAGCCGGTCTCCGCCCCACGGGACAAGAGGTGGCGGGCGGTGATCGGAGGAGAGGCGGGCTGTCCGTGACCGCCGAGAGCCGGCTTCGGGTCTACGTGGACGACGTGCCGCACGACGTGTGGCCCTGGGCCC
>JBDHIM010000043.1:0-16389 GCA_039587445.1 Gemmatimonadota bacterium | reverse complement strand
CGCGCTGCCCCTTCACCTCGAGTGATACGATTGGCCCGCCAGGGTTCGAACCTGGAATCTCTTGGTCCAGAGCCAAGCGTGTTGCCAGTTACACTACGGGCCAGCGTCGTCCGCGGGACGAAACAGCAATCACCGCGCCAACCGAGGCGCGTGAACCTACCCTATGCCTCGCAAGCGTTCAAGTTCCGCCGTTGGCCCTCTTTTCCGGGGTCGAGGCCCGACTCCGATGTATCGAGCCAACTCTCGGATCCAACCGAGATCGACGACTCGAACGGCTCGGACCGCAAAACCTGGAACCGACCGCCGCATCGGCACGGAGGTGATCAAGTCGGCCAAAACCAGGCTGGAGATCCGGAGTGCCCTGTCTAGCTCCGATCGGCTCCGCGGTCTCGGGCAGGAGAGTCCGACACTACCTCCGAGATCCCCCGCGAAGAGCTCGCGGGCGTAACGGCGGAGAAGGCGACTCGAGGTCAGAAGCGTCGCCACCTGCCCGGGGTGGAGAGCACGAAGGGCGCGTCGGCATTCCCCGACGGCGGCCGTCCGGAGCACGACAAGATCCGACACCGCCGGGTCGAAGCCCCGGAAGCTGGCGGCCACTTCGCGGCGCGCCACGACGCAGCGACCGCGGAGGGCATCCGGTCTGCTGCGAGCCCGACACCAGCTGGAACCCGTCACCTCCACGTCCGGAAGCTCTCCGGCGATCTCGGCCGCGATCAGCCGGCGAAGGGCCGGCTCGGGCTCCACGACGACGATGCCTCGCTCGGAAGACCTGTCCGTCCAGCGCCTCATCAGCCGGTTCAGATCCCCGGCCGAACGACCCTTCCAGCGTTGGGCTCGAAGGAACTCTGCGAACTCCGCTTCGAGGCTTCCGGCATCGCTTTCGACGGAACATGAGGCGCCTGACACGGCGCATGGGCGCACGAACACACCGCTCCGCAGATTCCGACGGACGAGGCCAAGCCTCTCCAGGTCGGCGTACGCCGCGAAAACGGTGTGTCGATGAAGACCCAGAAGATCCGCCAGCCGGCGACCGCTGGGAAGCCGACGACCCGCGCCCAGTTCGCCCGATCTGATGGCGGCTCCGATCTGCGCCGCCAACTGCTTTCGCAGAGAGATCGAGTGCCGAGGTGAGAGTGCCAGCTCTCCGATCACGTGCGGTAGCTCACGTGGCCGATCCGTGCCGCAGACGGGCTGAGTCGTTTGTCGACCTCCTCCAGGTCGGGAATCCGGTGTTTCTCCGTTGTGCGCCGACCTCCGGGAGCGTAAGGTCGCGCAGTCAACGCGGCTTCATCTCGCCTCGCACGATCTCGCAATGACGCTGTTTCGATGAGGGCGACCGGATGAGGTTTCTGGTTCTCGGCGGCGGGCTACAGGGCTCGGCCTGCGCCTTCGACCTGTTGGGCCAGGACGATGTCGAATCCGTTATCATCGCAGACCTCCGACCCGAGCGACCTCGAGCCGTATCTTCGGATGAACGTCGACTGGATCTCCTCGAGGTGGACTTCGCCGACGAGGCCCAGGTGCGGCGCGCGATGGAGGGCCGAGACGTCGTGCTCTCGGCGGCACCTTACGCCTTCAACAACGATCTGGCCCGGCTGGCGATAGAGAGCGGCTGCAACTACTCGGACCTCGGCGGCAACACCGAGATCGTCTTCCAGCAGCTCGCGATGAGCGATCGGGCCGTCGAGGCGGGATGCACGGTCATACCGGATATGGGCGTCGCACCCGGCCTCACCAACGTGCTGGCGGCCGAGGCGACACGCCGTCTGGACTCTACCGCCGAACTGAGGATGTACGTGGGCGGCCTTCCCGAGAATCCGCGGCCACCCCTCAACTACCAGATCGTCTTCTCTCTCGAGGGCGCCATCGACTACCTGACGACGCCGTCCTGGATTCTCTCAGAGGGGCGGCTGAAGCAGCAGGAGCCGCTCTCTGATCTGGAACTGCTGAAGTTCGAGGGGCTCGGGACGCTAGAGGCGTTTCACACCGCCGGAGGCGCCTCGACCCTCCCCTGGCGGTTCGAGAACCGCGTCGACTACCTCGCCTACAAGACGCTGCGCTACCCCGGGCACGCCCAGATCATGGGGGCAATCCGGGACCTGGGCCTACTCTCGGACGATCCCGTCACTGTGGCCCAGCAAGAGATAGTGCCACGCGACGTGTTCATAGCCGCCGCGACGCCCCAGCTCATCCGCCCCGGCGAGCCGGACCTGGTGGTCCTACGCGTGGTTGCGAAGGGCGAAAGCGCCGGCGAGACCAAAGTCCTGACCTGGAACCTCGTCGACCGCGAGGATCCCGAGACGGGGATCACGGCGATGATGCGCTGTACGGGCTTCACCCTGAGCATCGTGGGGCTGCTGATCGGCCGGGGCGTGATCGACGAGACGGGAGTGCTGGCCCCCGACGAAGGGATCCCGTACGAATCCGTCGTGGAGGAACTCGACAAGAGGGGCGTCCGCATCGCGTTCGAGGAGACGGCGGGCTGAGCTACTCGATCCCGAAGTAGCCCAGAAAACCCTCCCGCGGAAGGGTGTTGAGTACGTCGCCCTTCTCGAGCCAGGCCCGGCGAGCCTGCTCCACTCCGTACGGTATCAGCGCCAGGTCCGCCACGCGGTGGGCATCGGTGCTGATCACGACCTTCGCGCCCAGCGACTTCGCCAGCATCAGCTGGGTGTCCTTAAGGTCGAGGCGGTGCGGATTGGCGTTCAGCTCCAAAGCGACCCGATTCTCTGCGGCACAGGAGATCACCTGCTCGAGGTCGAAGTCGACCGGCTCTCGCTTGTTGATGAGGCGAGCCGTGGGATGGGCCAGGACGTCCACGGCCGGGTGCTGCAGAGCTTTCAGGACGCGCTCCGTCTGACGCGCGGCCGGGAGGCTGAACATGGAGTGGACGGATATCACTACAAGATCGAGGGCGTCCAGCATCTCATCCGCGAGATCGAGCGTGCCGTCGGCGAGGATATCCACTTCCATGCTGCGAAGGATCCGGATCTCGGGATGCCGACCGGCTACCTCTTCAATCTCGCCGAACTGCCGCTGAAGCCCCTCTTCATCGAGACCCTCGATCATGGCTAGCGCCTTGCTGTGGTCTGTGATGGCGAAGTACTCGTAACCGCGCTCGACGCAGCCATTCAACATCTCTTCGATGCTGTTCTTGCCATCTGACCACGTGCTGTGCATCTGGAGATCGCCTCGCAGATCATCGAGGTCGACCAGAACGGGGAGCTCGCCCGCCTCTGCCGCCGCGATCTCTCCCCGAGCCTCTCTCAGCTCCGGAAGTATGTACGGAAGCTCCACGGCTCCGTAGACCTCGTTCTCCGTCCGGCCGGCCACCTGTCGTCCCGCCCGGCGCCGGTCCGCGTTCTCGGATGCGATCTCGGCTTCCGCCGGCTTCGCCTCCTGCTCAGGCGTCTCGAGAAGCTCGAAGACCCCGTACTCCGAGACCGTCAGGCCACGGTCCAGCGCACGCTGCCGCAGCCGGATGTTGTGCTCCTTGGAGCCCGTGAAATAGACCAGAGCGGCGCCGTAGCTTTCGGCGGGCACGACTCGCAGATCCACCTGCAGCCCGCTTCGGAGCACGACGGAGCCGCGCGTGCCCCCGGCGGCGAGGACCTTCTCGACGGACGGGTAGGACACGAAGTGTTCCATCACCGGCCCAGGCGCGCTGGAGAGCACCAGGATGTCGATGTCCCCCACCGTCTCACGGCGCCGTCGATAGCTCCCTGCGACCTCCACCTTCTCCACCTCCCCAAGAGCGCCCAGGTAATCCAGAAGCGGCGCCACGAAGCGATCGGCCTCGTCGAGGCGGTACCGCGCTGAATGCCGGTGGAACTGCTCGATTCCCGAGAGGATCAGAGCCTGTTTTTTCTCGCCGAAGCCCTTCAGCTCCGACACGCGTCTCTCCTCGGCCGCCGACTTCAGCTCCTCGACGGTCTCCACGCCGAGCTCGTCCCAGAGCTTCCTGGCGCTCTTCGGTCCAACCCCCGGTAGGCGCATGATCTGAACCAGGGTGCTGGGCACGTTCTCCCGGAGCTCGGCGAGGACCCCCATCTCGCCCGTCGTGACGAGCTCGGTGATGTGCCGAGCCAGCTCCTTCCCAATCCCCGGAAGCGCCGTGAGATCCTCCTCGTCCGCCACCATGCGCTCGAGCGGCATCGTGAGCTCGGTGATCGTGCGGACCGCGTTCCGGTAGGCGCGAACGCGGAACGGATTGGCCTCCTGGATCTCCAGCAGGTCGCCGACCTCGTCCAGCTGCTTCGCGATCTCGATGTTCTCGATCATGCGCCAACCTGGTCCTCGAGCAGCGCCGTGAATCCATCCTCGTCGAGTATGGTGACGCCCAGCTCGCCGGCTTTGTCGAGCTTCGAGCCCGACTCGCTTCCCGCCACGACGTAGTCCGTGCCCCGGCTCACGCTCGACGTGACCCGGCCGCCCAGGGACTCGACGAGCTCCTTCGCCTCGCCGCGAGTCCAGCGCTCCAGTCCCCCCGTAAAGACGAACTTCAGGCCCTCGAACGGCGCCTCGGAGCCAGAAGCGTCGGATGCACCCTCGGTCTCGATCAGCTCCACCGGCCCCGAGACCAGCTGATCCAGAAGAGCGGCGTTCCGAGGGTTGCCGAAAAAGGCCGTGATCTGCTCGGCCATCTTGGGCCCGACCCCTTCGACCTCCTGTAGATCCTCCGCCGAGGCCGACCGAAGGCGCTCCAGGGTGCCGTAATGTCGCGCCAGGTCTCGCGACACGGCCGCCCCGACCTCCGGTATTCCGAGACCGTGAAGAAAGCGCCGCAGCTCGACCGGAGAGGACGCTCGGATCGCTCTTACCAGGTTGTCAGCTGATTTCTCGGCAAACCCGTCGAGCTCGGTGAGCTGCTCCACAACGAGTGCGTAGAGATCCGGCACGTGCAGGACCAAGCCCTCCGACACGAGCTGTCGAGCGGTCTCCTCGCCGAGGCCCTCGATGTCCAGAGCCCCGCGAGAGGCGAAGTGCTGGATCCGGCCGGCGAGCTGCGCGGGACAATCGAAACTGTTCAGGCAGACCGTAAAAGGGCCCCTTTCCACGAGCTCGAACCCGCAGGAGGGGCAAGCGTCGGGCATCCGCCACGAGCGACCACGCCTCCGACCGGGTTCCTCGAGTCGCTCCAGCACCTGCGGTATCACGTCGCCCGCTCTCTGGACACGCACCCGGTCGCCCTCACGTATGTCCTTCCGGGCCACTTCTTCCCGGTTGTGGAGGCTCGCTCGGCTCACCGTCACGCCCCCCAGTTCGACGGGACGCAGCATCGCGATCGGCGTCACGGCTCCGGTTCGACCCACGCTGGGTACGATCTTCAGGACGCGGCTTATCTCTTTTCGGGGCGGGAACTTGAAGGCGAACGCCCATCGGGGATGGTGCGAGGTCGAGCCCAGTCGAGCGCGGTGGGCAAGGTCGTTCAGCTTGATCACGATCCCGTCGATCTCGTAGTCGAGATCATCTCGACCCTCGAGAAGCTCCGCGTGGTACTCCAGAATCTCTTCGACCGAAGAGACGCGGCATGTCATCTCCGAGGGCGCCAATCCCCAGTCGCGAATCGCCCGCAGGCCGGCGGACTGCGTCTCGGGCGGATCCGTGCCCTCCCCGAAGCCCAGGATGTCGTAGACGAAGATGTCCAGAGGGCGAGAGGCGGTGATGCCGGGATCCAGCTGACGGAGCGAGCCCGCTGCCGCGTTGCGAGGATTGGCGAACGGCATCTTCTCGCTCCCCATCAAGCGCTCGTTGAGCTCCTCGAACGCCCCGATTCGCATGATCACCTCACCTCGCAGGGCGAGAAGGCGGGGCACCGGCCGATCCACGGATCGCAGACGCAGCGGGACAGCCGCGATCGTGCGTACGTTCTCCGTGATCCCCTCGCCCCGGACGCCATCTCCCCGGGTCGAAGCCCGAGTCAGGACGCCGTCTTCGTAGACGAGCTCGACGGACGCACCATCCAGCTTCGGCTCCAGCACGTACTCGACCGAGCTCCCATCGGCCAAGCCCTTACGGATGCGCTCGTCGAATCGTCGCAGCTTCCCCTCCTCCTGAGCCGAGTCAAGGCTGAGCATCGGGGCGACGTGCTCGACCGTCTGGAAGCTCTCCAGCGGGCTGCCCCCCACACGCTGGGTGGGGGAATCGGTAGTGCGGAGTCGGGGGTGCGCCTCCTCCAGCGCTCTCAGCTCGCGGAATAGGCGATCGTACTCCTCATCCGATACCTCCGGCGCGTCGAGCACGTGGTAGAGATAGTCGTGATGGCGTATCGTCTTCCGCAGATCCTCCGCGCGCCGCTCCAGTTCATTGTGGTTCATGGTGGAAGAATATCGTCGCGCGCGGGCCGGCGCCGCACTCCCCGGCTGCCCGACTCTCCTGTTCGCTCCTTAGCTCCGGCCCTAGTTTCGCGTCTCGCGCGATCGTCGCGAGGGCGTACGTGCGGCACCCCGGAGACGGCGTCCCGGAGGCGGAACTTTCGCGCGGTTCGCGTTTTCACATAGACGCTTCGAGGCAGCTTCGAAGGAGGACACGGGGCCATGATCGGCTCGGTCCGCCGGCAGCCGGAGCCGCTGTGACGTGGTGGAGGCCAAAGTGCTGGAAACGTTGGAGTTTACGGAAGCCGTCGCCGAGGCGACGGACCACATCTACGAGAAGGTGAAGCAGAGCGTCCCGCGCTTTGAGTGGGAGCTCGCGGCGCCCCTCATTGTCGAGATCAACCGTCTCAAGAAGGTCCGAAACGCGGTGATCCTCGGACACAACTACATGGTGCCCGAGATCTTCCACGGAATCTCCGACTTCAAGGGTGACTCGCTCGGGCTCGCCCGCGAGGCGCGGGATTCCGAGGCGGACGTGATCTTGTTCTGTGGCGTTCACTTCATGGCCGAGACGGCCAAGATCCTCAACCCTGGGCGCACCGTCCTCATCCCCGACCCCGAAGCCGGCTGCTCTCTCTCCGAGAGCATCACGGTCGAGGATGTTCGGCTCCTGAAGGAGCGACACCCCGGCATCCCCGTGGTCACGTACATGAACACGCCAGCGGCCATCAAAGCCGAATCCGACATCTGCTGCACGTCGGCCAACGCGAAAGCTGTCGTCGAGTCCCTGGGCTCGGAGACGGTGATCTTCCTCCCGGACGAGTACCTGGCGAGAAACGTCGCCAAAGAGACGGACGTGCGGGTGCTCACCTGGCACGGCACCTGTATGGTGCACGAGCGCTTCACGGTGGAGGAGATCCGGGCTTACCGGGCCCAGTATCCGGGGATCGAGGTGATCGCGCACCCGGAGTGCTCGCCGGAGGTGTGCGAGGAGGTGGACTTCGTGGGTTCCACGAACGCCATGATCGGGTACCTCGACACGGCTCGCGGCGACCGAGTCATCATGATCACCGAGTGCAGCATGTCGGACAACGTGCAGGAGGCGCATCCCGGGCTCGAGTTCATCAAGCCCTGCTCGATCTGCCCCCACATGAAGATGATCACGCTCGAGAAGACCCTGGCCTCTTTGAAGGAGCTCAAGTACGAGGTCGAGGTGCCGGAGGAAGTGCGGGTTCGGGCACTTCGGGCGGTCGAGCGCATGCTGGAGGTCGGCCGAGATTAGCCAACCGTATCGCCTCTCAACTCCAGGCTCCTCGCCCAGATCCGATCGAACATCGGCTCCGTCAGCCTCTTCGTGAAGGTGTTCTGCTGACTGGGGTGGTATGAGGCCAGAACGTGGAGGTCGGGCTCTACCGTGACTTCCCGCCCATGCGCGAACCGCGGGCGCGGCGTCGGCAGCTCGAAGCCCCTGTCCGCCAAGATGCGCAGAGCCTGGCCGTAGCCGAAGCCGCCAAGAGCGACCACGACGCTGAGGTTCTGCAGCAGGTCCAGCTCGGCCTCCAGAAACTCACGGCAGTTCTCCCGTTCGGAAGTCGTGGGTCGGTTTCCGGGCGGGGCGCACCGAACGGCGGCCGTCACGTAGACGCCGCGCAACCTGAGTCCATCTTCCCGTGAGATCGACGAGGGCTGGCTCGCCAGGCCGGCTCGGTACAGAGCCCGGTAGAGCCACTCCCCGGATCTGTCTCCGGTGAACATCCGGCCCGTACGGTTGGCTCCGTGAGCCGCGGGGGCGAGCCCGACAACGAGGAGCCACGCTTCCGGGTCTCCAAAGCCTGGGACCGGTCGGCCCCAGTATCGCTCATCCCTGAAAGCCGCGCGCTTGACTCGTGCCACCTCCTCCCGCCACGCGACCAACCTCTCGCATCGCCGACAGGCGGTGACGCGGTCGTTCAGGCGGTCGAGGGAGGTTGCCAGGTCACGCTCCGGCACTCGTGTCTGTCATCTCCGCGAGGAGATCCGCGTCAGCGAGTTCCTTGGCGGCCGAGAGGACGACCGATGTGTTAGTCCCTTCGATGCCTGGCAGGCTCAGCATTCGCTTGATCTCTCGGTTCATCTCCGTCTCGTTCCTGAACCGGCCGATCACCAGAACGTCGAACTCTCCGGTGATCTCGTATACGTGTGTGAGGTTGTGGTCGGCCGCGAGCGCCTCGACGATCGCCGGGAGAGCGTCTCCCCGGGCCTTGATCTTGGTCACGGCGATCAAACCGTAGCCGAGCGCTGCGTAGTCCACCACCGGCCGAAAGCCGAGAACAACACCCCGCTCACGCAGATCATCGAGCCTCTTGCTCACCGTGCTCGTGGAGACGTTCAGCACTCTGGCCAGCTGGCGAAGCGAGCGGCGGCCATCCTCCTGCAGTGCTCGAATGAGCCGCACATCCAGGTCCCGGTAAGTCATCTCGTCTTTTCCCTCATTGTGCGCGAGATCGGCTCGCTCCACTTTGGCGACGCCGTCCATGGCTGGCCTGCGGACACTTCCAGCCCAGTTGACAGGAGAACCACGCGGTGACGACTTCGCAACGCCATCGGATCAGGATGCTGTTCGCCATCGGGCTCTGGCTCGGATCGGCGGGAGCCGCCTCCGGGCAGGAGGGCGAGGAGAAGGCGCAGGAGGGAACCCGGTGGTTCGTTCGAACCGAGCCGTTCGCTCCTATTATCGCCGACCCGTTGGAGACCCAGATCCGCGGAGCGATCATGTCGGCAAAGCTGGATCTGGAAGGACTCGAAGGGGCCGACTCCTCGGCCCTCGAACTCCTCGAGGGGTGGAACGCACAAGCCCAGGTAGCGATCGGCTACCGGCAGAATGTCGTGCAGTTCCAGGGCGAGACGGCGAGCAGACCCGCCATCGCCATCGGCTTCGAGGCGGGCGTCCTCTCGCGCTTCCTCCTCGAGACCTCGCAGCGAGACTTCATCAGCGCGGATTTCCGCGTCGGCGTGCCGTTTCAGATCACGTGGTCGGGATGGGAGGGACGGTTCGAGATCCTCCACATGAGCTCACACTTCGGCGACGACTTCTTCGACCGACTGGGGATCGCAAACACCCAGGTCACCTTCGATGGCCTTCAGCTGGTCGCCGCCCGGCGCCTGGTTCCGCAGCTCAGGCTGTACGCCGGCGGGAACTTCAACTTCCACACCAACCCGGGCGTCGAAAAGCTCGCGGTGCAGTGGGGCCTGGAGTGGGACAAGAGCGAAGTCGATGGCGACGGTCACGTCTTTCCGCTCTTCGCGGCCGACTTCCGGATCACCGACGAGACCGAAAGAGTGGCCGGGACGGCGCTGGCGGGCGCGACCTTCCGGATCTCGAGCACTCGGCTTCAGCTGGCCCTGCGCGGACACTTCGGGCCGTCCACGATCGGCAAGTTCCGCCACTTCGATGAGGACTTCATCGGGCTGAATCTACGAATCGTTCCGTAGGTCCCGGGATTCCTTCCCGGACCCCACTTCGGGTCTGTCCAGCCCCGCTCCAGGGCGCTACACGTCCCCCGCCAGACGGATACCCATGAACTGCCAGGTGGCGTCCGGGACGAAGAAGTTGCGATAGGTTGGCCTGATGTGGCTGGCCGAGGTCGCGCACGACCCGCCGCGAAGCACGAACTGGTTACACATGAACTTCCCGTTGTACTCACCCAGCGTCCCGGCGAGAGGCCGGTAGCCGGGGTACGGCGAGTACTGACTGCGGGTCCACTCCCAGAGATCGCCGTACATCTGCAGCAACGGAGACGGCCGCTCACCGGCAGGCGAGCCGATCGGCGAGGTTGCCGCGTCGCTCGCGCCCCCGGCCGGGGCCGGGTGAAGCCGACCGGACTCGAACGTGTTGCCGCGAATCGGCAGCTCCCGCGCCGCCACCTCCCACTCCTGCTCGGTCGGCAAACGTACGCCAGCCCAGCGTGCGTAAGCGTCGGCCTCGAAATAGCTCACGTGGCAGACGGGCTCGTTCTCATCCACCTCGCGCATCCCCGCCAGCGTGAAGATCCACCAGTGTCCGTCGCGCTTCTCCCAGTAGAACGGTTCGCTCCATCCCCCCTCCGTCGCGGTGGCGAAGCCTTCCGAGAGCCAGAGCTCGGCCCGCTCGTAGCCTCCGTCCTCCATGAACGCCAGGTATTCACCGTTCGTGACCAGCCTATCCGCCAGGCGATACGGCTCCAGATAGTGACGGTGACGTGGCGTCTCGTTGTCGTAGTTGAAGCCCGAACCGTCGTGACCGATCTCGTGGAGCCCCCCGTCGAACGGCACCCACGCGAGCGGAGCGGCCGGGGCTGTCTCGGGGGGACGGTCCCGGTATGCAGGTCGGAGCGGATTCACCGAGAACACGTGCTTGATGTCCGTCAGCATCAGCTCCTGGTGCTGCTGCTCGTGGTTGAGGCCGATCTCGATCAGCGGCGCCACGAACTCGAGGGTCGCCTCTCCTGCGGTCTCGAGCAGCTCCGCGACGTGCTCATCGACGTAGGCGCGATACTCGTAGATCTCTTCGACTGTCGGCCGCGAGATGTACCCGCGTCGGTCCCGGCAGTGACGCTCGCCGGCCTGCACGTAGTAGGAGTTGAAGAGGTAGGCGTACTGGGGGTTCAGCGGTCGATACCCGGCCAGGTGCGGCTCCACCACGAATGTCTCGAAGAACCAGCTTACGTGGGCCAGATGCCATTTTGTGGGGCTCACATCCGCCATCGTCTGGACCACGCAGTCCTCGGGCGCGAGCGGAGCCGCGATCCCTTCCGTCACCGCGCGTATGGTCCTGTATCGGTCCAGAACCCCCGCTGCACTGGTTTCAGGGGATGGAGGCGCGGACGGCGCGAGCGTCGCTTCCGTTGTCATGACGTAGCTCCGGCATGAAGGAGAGTCGGCTCTGCCGAGCTGGGCAGAGCATGCCTTCCGGAGCTAATACGGGAGTGGGCCTGGATGGTGCCGTGCGCCGCGCCGAACAGCGTCGAGCCGACCGGACCACCCGCCGGTGTCGAGACTCGGCAGCGAGCGGCACGGCCGGGGTTTTCGGCTCGGGAACTTCGGGCGTTCGTCTTCGACCTACGAGAACGCCACGGTGCGGGCGGACTCGAGGGGGCCGGTCAGGCTTCCTTCTTCTCCAACCAGACGGGCGTCTGCTCGCCCTCCTTGGACTCGCCCTTGTCGGCCTTCTTCCCGTCGCCACCCTCCTGGAGCTTGTCCATTACCTTGGTGACGGAGCCATCGCCCTTCGCGTCGCCGTCCAATCCCTCCAGCTGCTGCAGCTCGACGACCGCCTGGTCACCGAGCAGTTCCTGCAACGCTTCGAGGGCCGTCCGGAGCTTCTCGGCGCGCTGATAGCACCCCTGGATCTGGCGCTCGGTCTCGGCAAGCTCGGTCGTCAGTGCCTCGTGGCTCGCCTCCAACACATCAACTCGCTCTGCCATCGGTGTTCCTCCGCTCGTTCTCGAGTTTCGTTCCCGAACCGCTAGTAACGCCGCCTCAGACCCCGGGGCAGGGATCGAGGGGCAGACTGACCGGGCGCAACGAGTAGTTGTGGTCGTACAGGTTGGCGCCCGTCGCCTTGAAGTAATCCGACCAGAAGCTCTTCACGTTCTGGCTGGCGTCCGTATCGATCCTCGCCCCGATCACGACGACACAGACCCCGTCCAGGTCGGGCAGCCGGGCCGAGGCCCGCCGCGTCTCGACCCAATCCTCCGCCGGCATGCGGCGAAGGCCCTCCATCTCGATCTCCCTGCCCGACTGAAGCATGTCCGAGAAGAGATAGACGGCGGTCCGATAGTCGCGGAACGGACTCACCTCCGCGGCGACGTCGTGGAAGGTAGAGAGCAGGTCGGTGCCCATGATCTCTTCACGATCGGACGCGTCGGTGAAGGCTCGCAGATAGGCATCGGCATCGCGCTGGAATCGCGCCAGCGTGACGGAATCCCGCGCCACGTCCATGCCCTCCCACTCCCTCTTGGGCACATCCTGGGACCACCTTTGCGGCGGCTCATCCAGCGACAGCTGCAGCACCTGAACCGCGGCGATCCGGTCACCGTGGGAGAGCGCAGCGATCCGCTGCCGGGTGAGCTGCTGCGCGAGCTCCAGCTGGTAGTCGGAGATGCTGGCCGAGCGATCGTAGACGAAGATCGCCAGCTCGGGCGGTCCCGACTCCGCCTCCGACGCGTCCAGGTTCGGCCCGGGGCCGCACCCGGCGAGACCGAGGCCCGTGATCGAGGCGACCAAAGCGGCCGCGGCTCGGGTCCGGCGTGGGTTTCGTGTGTCCATCAAGCGATCGCCTCCTCCGTGAAGCGTCGGCGCACGCTCTCGAACCGCTCTCTGAGCTCGCGCCGCTCGCGCTCGTAGTCTTCCGGATCCCTTGTCTCCGGATGCGTCTCCTGGGACTCCTCATCGATCTGCAGCCCGAGGCGCACTCGCTTCGAAAAAGCGGGGATCGACTGGGGATCGAGGTCGCGAGCCCTGCCGTTCTCCGAGCGGTAAAGACCGATGACGGCTTCTAGTTGATGCACGACCCCCCGCCACTCTTTCAGCGGCTGTTCGGTGACGAGGCTCTTGAGCTCGCGAATGCTCCGGACGAGATCGGCCAGGACGTTGCTGACCTTGGCGGCCGAGGTTTCGGCGAAGTCTATCTGCTGCCCTCGCTCCGTCTCGAACGGACTCTCGTTGAACACCTCCTGCCGTTGATCGCGTCGGTGGAAGTACGCCGCGGAGATCGCGCACAGGACCAGCGTCATGTTGAGCAGCAGGATCGGGAAGCTGAGCCGGCTCATGGAAGCCGCGTACTCCCTCAGGTGTGTCGCCGCGCCCTCCATGTCGTCGGCGCGGTTCGCCTGCTCGTTGGCAGCCAGCAGATCCCCGTCCACGCGAAGCCAGCCCGCGTTGCGACGGAGCTCCTCGACCACCGCCACATCTTCCTGGAAGCGCTTTTCCCCCACCTCGCCGAGCGTGACTCGAGCCTCGTAGAGCACCCCGAGGACCAGCAGTAGGCCGACGCCGGAAAGGATCATCGGAATCACGCTCTCCATCGACGTCCTACCCGATGTGGTTCTCTTCTGCTTGTCCCGGTGCATGACCAGGTCCCGCAGCGAGTGGCCGAAGAAGTGCGCGAGCACGCAGAGGAAGGTGATCACTCCGGCCGCGAGCAACGCCGCGTCGGGCCGGAGGATGAACTGTGCGAAGACCCTCTCGACGCCGGCGAGCCAGCCCGACGACGTCTCGGCGACGAGCTGTATCTGACGCTCGGTGAGTGCATCGCGAGGGAGCAGGGCGCTGAAGACCGGCGCGTTGGCGAAGAACTCCACGATGCCCAGGAAAGAGATCGCCAGCAGATATACCTTGGTCGGCAGGCCGCGACTTGCCTCGTTGGTCTTCTCCAGCTCGTCGGTTACCTCTTGCCGATGGATCGCGGTCTTCGCCTTCAGCCGGCAAAGATCGTTCGTGAACCGCTCGAACCGGTCGATCTCGAGCGATGCGGTTCCCAGACCGTTCGCGATGTCGCGCTCGATGTCGGCCACCTGCTGGTTGAGTCGGCGGCGTTCCTGCGACTGCCAGCGCTGGAAGAAGGCCTTGCAGCGCTGCTTGAGCTCGAGCTCGGTCTCGCTGCCTTTCGAGTTGCTCGGGTCGGGCAGGCCGGAGGCCGCATCCTCTCTCGCGACCTGAATGGCCGCCTCGCGAAGACGGTCGATCCCCCCTTGGAGAGGATCGTAGGCCTGAGCCGATCCGTACCCGTTGGCCGACGGCCCGACGGCCTCGAGCGCCGCAGCGCTCTTTCCGTTCGCCGCCTCGGCGGGCTCGACGTCCGTTTGCTCGAGCCACCTCGGGCGTTGACCAACGGCTCTAGTCGACATGTGCCTCGGTCTCCTCGTTGTCTGCCTGCGGGTCGGACGTATCCAGGAAGTACGCCCCGCACGCCAGCTTGAGCATCGGCGTCGCCAGCGACGCCTCGACCTCCAGGTACTGCGCCAGGTCACAGACCTGGTTGACGATGTCCCGCGGATGGCAGGCGCGAGCGTAGATGCCGTGCGGTTCGTAGTAGGTTTCGAAGATGTAGGCGACCGCCTCACTCTCATACGGAATGCCGCGCGCCACGCAGCACCGCTCGAAGATCTCCTCGTACTGCTCCCGGGTGGGATCGCCGATGAGGATCTTGTAGCGGATGCGGCGGAGGAACGCCTCTTCCACGAGCTCCGACGGGTCCAGATTCGTCGAGAAGATCAGCAAGCACTCGAACGGTACCGGCAGCTTCGGCCCCATCGGCAGCGTGAGGAAATCCACGCTCTTCTCGAGCGGCAGCATCCAGCGGTTGAGAAGATCTCGCGGTCGCACCCTCTGACGGCCGAAGTCGTCGATGATGAAGACGCCGCCGTTCGCCTTCACCTGAGGCGGGGCGCGGAACACGCCGCTCTGTGCGTCGAACTGTAGCTCGAGCTGATCGAGCGTAAGCTCACCCCCCACCATCACGACGGGACGATGCACTCGAATGAACCGTGGATCGTGTCCCTTCGCCGGCTTCAGCCAGGCGTCGCCGCCGGTTTGCTCCTCTTCGAACACGGGCCTGTGATGCAGGGGATCGAACAGGGAGATGACCTGGCCCTCCACCTCGATCGCGAAGGGCACGTAGATCGCTCCTCCCATCATGTCGGCGATCGCCTCGGCTATGGTCGTCTTGCCGTTGCCCGCGAAGCCGTACAGGAAGAGGGATTTGCCCGAGTTCACCGCCGGACCGAGGCTGTCCATCAGCTCATGATCCAGGACCATGTGCTTGAAGCCTTCACGCACCATCTCTCGACTCACGCGCGCGTCCTGGACCTTCTGTTTGTCCACGACCGCCCAGTACTGGCCGAGTGGAACGGGAGCGGGACCGACGTAGCGACTGGAGGGCAGGATCTCGCGCACGCGATCGCGGCCTTCGCCGGTCAGATCGAAGAAGTAGCCGCGGCGTCCGACGCCCTGGGTGGAACGCACTTCCACGAACCGTCTCTGCTGTAGGGTCAGCAGCTCGTCGTCCAGGATGTGGAACGGGAGTCTGATGAACTCCTCGAGCTGGGCCCCGGTTCGAGCTCCCTGCTGATTCAGCGTGCGCAGGAGAAGGTCCGAAAGGGCCGCCGACGTGAGGGCGGTGTCCTCGAGAGTTTCTGGAACCGGGGGAGCGGCGTCGGGCCCTTCCCCGGAACGGGATGGCGCCCCACGTAGAGCCGTGGGCAGAACCGTCCGCCGCGACCCGGTCCCTTCTCTCTCGTCAGCTATCTCGGCCGATCGCGTTTCCGTGACTTCGGCCAGATTCGTAGGTCTGTTCATTGTACTTTCGTGAAGAGATCGACGATGTGGAAGACGGCGGGGCCGAGGATCACGACGAACATCGCCGGGAAGATGAACAGGACGAGCGGGCCCGCTGCCTGCGAGCGGTTCGAAGGTTGTCGGCCTGAACGCGCAGTGCCTGCGCAATCGAGGTCCCGAAACGGTCGGTCTGAATGAGCATCGCCACCAACTGGCGCAAATCTGTCACGTTGGACCGGTCGCCCATGTTGCGCAGAGCCTGCTCACGCGGCGTTCCGGCCCGGATCTCGAGGTTGGTGATCTGAAGCTCCTCGCTCATCGGACCGCTGAGGCTCTCCATCTCCTCCGAGACGCGGATGAGCGCCTGGTTGAGACCGAGGCCCGCCTCTACGCAGATCACCATGAGATCGAGGGTGTCGGGCAGTGCCTTCTGGATGGTCTTGTGCCGCTTCTTGATGCGCCGTGAGAGTATCAGCCGCGGTAGCATCCACCCCGCTGCTGCGGCCATGATCGGTCCCAACACCACCCGCCCACCGGCGACGCCCGCGAGCGGCCAGCTGACGAGGACAAGGGCAAAGAGACCCACGGCAAGCAGCACCCGGGTCCCGAGATACACGTACAGCGCGCCAGGCTTTCGGTAGCCCGCGTGCAGGAGCCGGGCTCGCACGTCGCGCTCGTTCTTGATCTGCCCCATGCGCTTGCCCATGGCCTCGACCAGGGCAGCGAGACGCTCCCGCTTCTCCTGCCGGCGACGGCGCTCTGCCTGGTCGCGCTGGCGACC
>JBDHIM010000042.1:0-16463 GCA_039587445.1 Gemmatimonadota bacterium | reverse complement strand
GGAATGTTGCCGGTGGATCGCGACGCGTTCCTCGGCTACTACCGGGGATTCGTTCTCATCCGAATCATGCAGGCGTTGGGGGCCTACGGGTACAGGGGCTTCTTCGAGCGGAAGCCTCGCTTCCTACAGAGCGTTCCCTTCGCGGCCCGCAACCTCGACTCGCTTCTCGACGAGGGCTTGCCGCTCGCGCTCCCCGAGATCGAAACGACGTTCGCGCGCATCGTGGAGCGCTGGGCGGGGCCGGAGTCGTCCGCCAAGGAGGCGCCCGGGCTCTCGCTCCGCGTGGCCAGCTTCAGCTACCGGAACGGGTATCCCGAGGACGGAAGCAGCCATGGGGGCGGCTACGTTTTCGATTGTCGCGGGATCCCGAACCCGGGCCGATTGGTCGAGTTCGTGGATCAGACCGGACTGGATGAGCCGGTCGTAGAGTTCCTGGCGGCCCGCCCGGAGACCGAAGCGTTCTGGCACGGAGTGCGGCGGCTGGTGGAGGCCCACATCGACGCCTACCGGCAACGCGGCTTCTCAAGCCTCAGCATCAGCTTCGGCTGCACGGGAGGACAGCATCGGTCGGTCTACTTTGCCGAGCGGCTGGCCGGACACGTGCGAGATGCCCACCCGGATGTGACCGTCATACTGCGGCATCGGGAGAGGCGCGGCTGGCCCGGAGCCGGGCGCTAGGCGGCCGCGTGCCTCGTCACTCATGATGGAGGCGATGATCCTCGCCGCGGGCGTTGGCGAACGGCTGAGACCGCTCACGGAGCACGCTCCGAAGGCGCTCGTGGAGGTTGCCGGCGTACCCATGCTCGAGAGGGTGGCTCGCCGGTTGATCGATGTCGGTGCCGATCGGCTGATCATCAACGTCCACCACCACGCCGACCAGATCGAGGACTACGTTACGCGACGAGGAGACTTCGGCGTTGAGATACGGATTTCCCGGGAGGAGGGAGCGCCTCTCGAGACCGGAGGAGGGCTGTTGGAGGCCGCGTCGCTCTTCGAGCGGAGCCAGCCGTTTCTTCTGCACAACGTCGACATCATCTCGGACGCCGATCTGGCCGCCATGTGCGGCGCGCACGCGGAAAGACGACCGCTCGCGACCCTCGCCGTCAACCGCCGCGAGACCACCCGGCCCCTGCTCGTCGACGAACACGGCTTTCGCGGACTGACGAACTCGAGGACCGGGTGGCGAGCCGAAGCTCGCGCAGAGGTCGGACGCACCGTGGAGATCGGCTTCGCGGGCATCCACGTCATCTCGCCGGAGATCTTCGGCTTGATTACCGAGCGCGGACGGTTCTCGATCATGGAGGTCTATCTTCGGCTGGTCGAAGAGGGCCATGCGATCGAGACGTTCGACATGAGCGATGCCCTGTGGCTGGAGGTGGGCGATCCCGCGCGCCTCGCGAACGCCAACTCGGTCATGATGGGCCTCCCGCCCCACCCGTGAGTCCCCACGATCTCAAGCGGCGGCTCCGTGCCGCGGCGCTCGGCCTGGGCTTCGACCAGGTCGGCCTCGCGCCCGCGTCCGAGCCACCCAACGCCGCCGCGTATCTGGCCTGGCTGAAGAGAGGCTGGCATGGCGAGATGTCCTACATGGCCCGGGAGGATGCGGTGCGCCGCCGGCTCGATCCTCAGCAGGCGATGCCCGGCTGCCGAACGATCGTCGTCGTCAGCCTAAGTTATGCACCCCTCGACGCCGGGATTCCAGAGGGCGCGGATAAGCCGGTCGTCGCACGCTACGCCCATGGGCGGGACTACCACGGTGTGTTCGAGGAGCGGTTGGCAGCTCTGGCGAAGCTCGTCGAAGAGCTGGATCCGGATGCGCGAACGCTGCCGTACGTGGACTACGGTCCCGTCCTGGAGCGCGACCACGCCCAGCGTGCGGGTCTCGGCTGGATCGGCAAGAACACGATGCTCATCGACCCGACTCTCGGGTCGTATCTTCTGCTCGGAGCTCTGCTCACCACCCTCGAGGTCCCGCCGGACGACGCGTTCACGGAGGATCGTTGCGGCAGCTGCGTCCGTTGCATCGACGCCTGTCCGACCGGCGCCATCCAGTGGCCGCGCGGCCTCGATGCTCGCCTGTGCATCAGCTATTTGACGATCGAGCTTCGCGGCGCGATTCCGGTCGAGCTTCGGCCGCTCATTGGGAACCGGATCTTCGGATGCGACATCTGCCAGGAAGTATGCCCCTGGAACGACGGCGCGCCGGAGGGCAACACGGAGGAGCTGGGAGCCACACGTCGAGGCAAGGCCAGCGTCCAGCCTCGGAAACCGATGTCCGGGCGTCCGGTTCCGCCGGAGCGGATGATCGAGTGGGTGGAGGAGCTCCTCGAGCTCTCCGACGAGGCGTATCGAAGCCGCTACCGCGAAACGGCCTTCGCGCGCCCCGGCCGGAGCGGCATGCTCCGCAACCTGTGCGTCGGCCTCGGGAACAGCGGTCGTCGAGAGGCGGTCCCTCTCCTTCACCGCTGCCTGCAGGATCGCTCGGAGCTGGTCGCGGAACATGCGGCCTGGGCACTCGAGCGCCTGGAGGACGCCTCGGCGTGACCTCCGGTCGCTTTCTCACCTCGGTCGCCGCTTGACCCAATGCCCTTTCCTGCCTAGCTTTGGATCAAGATTTAGTCTAGTCTAAAAATGAGCCTCAGGGTGCCGTCCATATCCCCCCAGGGGACCGTCGGCGGGAACGAGGCGGTGAGAGATAATGGGTCCGAAAACGATGAGCCGGCGGGACTGGCTGAGGCTGGGTGGGGTCGGGGTGGCCGGACTCTCGGGAGCTTCGGTCCTGGCCCTGGCACGGCGCGGAGGCGCCGCAGCTGCTCTGGAGCACGCCGGCGTCCAGGAGGCGATCCACTCGCCGACGGAGCTGGCTCAGCTCAGGATGGGTGTCTTCGGGGATCACCCCCCGGCTGACGGGTTCGATCCTGACGCTTTCCTGTTCGATTTCGACTACGGCGACGTGTCCCGCGACGAGGCTGGTCGCACGGTCCGGGAGTACGAGATCGTCGCGGTGGACCGCGAGATCGAGGTGGCTCCGGGCGTCTGGTTTCCCGCCTGGACGTACAACGGACGCGTTCCAGGTCCCACGCTCCGTTGCACGGAGGGTGACCTGCTTAGAGTCCGTTTCTCCAACGCCGGGTCACACCCCCACACGATCCACTTCCACGGCACCCACCCGCCCGCCATGGATGGGGTGTTCCCGATCGTCGAGCCGGGTGAGCGGTTCACGTACGAATTTCCGGCGAAGCCGTTTGGCGTCCACCCGTATCACTGCCATGCGATCCCGCTGAAGAGGCACATCCACAAAGGGCTTTACGGGACGCTGATCGTGGATCCTCCCGGAGGACGCCCGCCCGCCCGCGAGCTCGTGATGGTGATGAACGGTTTCGACACCAACTTCGACGGGGAGAACGAGGTCTATGCCGTCAACACGGCCGCCTTCTACTACCGAACGCACCCGATCCGCGTCGGCGTCGGCGAGCCCGTCCGCATCTACCTGGTGAACCTGACCGAATTCGATCCTATCAACTCGCTGCACCTGCACGCCGGGATGTTCCGGTACTACAGGACCGGGACGCGTCCGGATCAGTACGAGCTCACCGACACGATCATGCTCTGCCAGGGCGAGAGAGGCATCGTCGAACTGGAGCTGGAGAACCCCGGGCTTCACATGGTGCACGCCCACCAGAGCGAGTTCGCCGAACTCGGCTGGATGAGCTTTATCGACGCCGTGCCACACCTCGCGGCAGAAGACGGCGTCCCGGTCCACCGGTATGTCTGACGAGCTGAGATCTCCCGGTTCGGCTCCGAGTTCGGGACCGGAGGAGGTGGGGCTCAGCGGGCGCCGCGTCCTGCTCGGTCTCGCTCCCCTCCTCCTGCTCGGGACCCTCGTCGCCGTGTTCGTGTTCGCGGATCCGACCAGCGTGCTCCGGGCGGGCTTTCCTCCGATCGAGGAGCTGACGATAGAGCGGGTGACGCTGCCGGAGCCGGGCCGCATGCGGATCCACGTCGTGAACGGCGGGCCCGAAGCGGTGACCGTGGCCCAGGTCATGGTCGACGACGCCTACTGGCAGCACGAGATGGATGGAGAGCGGACGATCCCGCGGCTCGGCCGGGCCACGATCACGCTCAACTACCCCTGGGTGGAGGGTGAGCCGCACGAGGTCGTGCTCCTGAGCTCGACCGGGCTCACCTTCGCTCACGACGTGGAGGTCGCCACCCAGACGCCGAGCCCGTCCGCGCGTTTCTTCGGCATCTTCGCCCTGTTGGGGATCTACGTGGGGCTGGTGCCGGTGCTCATCGGCCTGCTGTGGTACCCGTTCCTGCGTGACGTCAGCAGACGCTGGCTCCACTTCTTCCTCAGCCTGACGATCGGGCTTCTCGTCTTCCTGGGTGCCGACGCCCTGCACGAGGCGCTGGAGACCGCTGATGTCGTGCCGGAGGCTTTCCAGGGGATGGGCCTCGTCGTGCTCGGCACCCTGGGCAGCTTTCTCGCGCTTCGAGCCCTGTCCAGCGCTCGACGGGGGCGCAGAGGTCCCGAGGCGATAGACGATGCGACCGACAGACTCGGGATCGCCTACCTCATCGCTCTCGGCATCGGGCTGCACAACCTCGGGGAGGGCCTGGCGATCGGCTCGGCGTACGCGCTGGGGGAGATCGCCCTTGGCAGCTTCCTGGTGGTCGGGTTCGCGCTTCACAACACGACGGAAGGGCTCGCGATCGTAGCTCCGGTCGCGGCGGACCGTCCACCGCTCAGACATCTCCTGGCGATGGGTGCGATCGCCGGGCTTCCGACGATCGCCGGAACCTGGATCGGGGGCTTCTCCTACTCGCCGATCGCCGCGACGCTGTTCCTGGCCGTCGGGGCTGGCGCCATCCTGGAGGTCGTGTACGAGATCGCGTCGATGATGCGGCGCCAGCAGCCCGCTGGGCTCTTCGCCCCCCTGAACGCCACCGGATTGGCCCTGGGCATGCTCGTGATGTACGGGACGGCCCTGCTCGTCGTGGCCTGAGGCCACGACGAGGCAAAGCCCGGCTACCTGGTCAGAAGAGGCGGCCGAGCCACTCCGCCACCCGCCTCAGCTCCCGCTCATCCTCCGGCGTGAAGGCGGCCGGCCTGTCGCTGTCGAGGTCGATCTGGCCGTGGATCCGCCCGGACTCCGGGTCCGAGATCAGCACCACGAGCTCGGCCCGGGTCTCCACGGAACAGGCCAGGTAGTTCTCGAGCTCGCGCACGTCGGGCACGTTGATGTCACGCCGCTCGGCAACGGCGGAGCCGCAAACCCCCACTCCGACCGGGATTCGTGAGTGCTCCGTCGGCCGCCCGACGTAGTTATGCAGGGTGAGGGTGTCGCCGTCCAACAGGTAGATTCCCACCCAGTCGTATCGTGGCTCGGAGGCCTCGAGCGCTCGAACCGCTGCCTTGAGCAGCTCGTCCCGCGACGCTCCTCGTGCCTGCGCCGCCTCGAGCTCGCCGACCACCGTCGCGACGGACGTGGGCTCACTACCCACCGGCGCGTTCGTCTTCCGCCTCGCCGCCGACGTCGTCTTCCGGAGCGAACGGTTCGGTCTCTTCTGCCGATTCTGGCCCGCGTGTCGATTCGGGCTCCGGCGCCGGCGCTGCCTCTGGCTCGGGCGTGGGTGCTGCCTCCGGTTCGGGCATGGGTTCAGGCTCAGGCTCGAATGCCGTTTCCGGCTCGGGCGCGGGCTCCGGCGCCGGTTGCGGAGGTGGCTGGGCTGCTGCCAAACGCTGCATCCGGCTATCGACGGCCGCGAACCCCGATCCGCCCAGTAGCAGGGAGAGAAGACCGGCGATCAGAAGCAGGTTGAATTCGTAACCACCGGCGGCATCGGGGCCGATGACAAAGAAGCCATTCGGGACATGAACTAGGATGATGCCCACCAGCATGTGGACGGCTAGCAGGATAGCGGTCGGGAGCACGAACAGGCCTACGATGAGGAACATGCCGCCGAGGAACTCGAGCAGCGTGATCACCCACGCGGCGAGAAACGGAAGCGGGATGCCGAGGCTACCGAAGAACGCCACGGTTCCGCCTACACCACCCAGGAGCTTGGCGCCGCCGTGAGCCACGAAGATCAGGCCGAGCACGACACGCAGGATCATCTGACCCAGGCGTGGATTCAGTGGCTTCTTCATTCTGCGAACCTCCAGCGTTTGAACCGTGTGGAGCGCACCAGGCACCGGGCCCGGGCTTTACACATCGATGACGCGTCCTCGTCGAGGCTCATGCTCGTCCCCGCTCGCGCCTGGCCACTCGGCGGCCTCGGGCAGCTCGTCCGGACGGGTCCTTCGCGCCCCGCCGCCCGGTTGTGAGGAGGTTTCGTGCACCCAGAAGTGCACGTCACCCGATTGAATACTACGGTCGATCCTGCTCCTCACTTTGCGGATCATGGCCGCTCGGACGGGACGGATCAACATCAGGAGCCCGAACGCGTCGGTGAAAACGCCGGGCGTGACGAGCAACACGCCCGCGATGACGACGACGAGGGCATGCAGCAGCTCCTCAGCCGGCAGACGACCGGCGGCCAGCTCAGATTGGACGGCGCTCCAGCTGCGAAACCCCTCTCGCCGCGCAAGCCAGGCTCCCGCAGCGCCCGTCCCGAGGACGAGGAGTATGGTAGGCCCGGCTCCGATCAGGCTTCCCAGGCGGATGAGCGCGTAGAGCTCGACCAACGGGACGAGCGTGAAGAGCAGAAAGAGTCGCAGGAACATGCTACCGCCCGGCCGGAGGGTGCGGATGTCTCTGGAGCAAGGCGATCACCGGGTCAGTAGCCGAGTGCGGCGCGGACTTTCGGGTCGATGCGATCGGGCGTCCAGAACGGCTTCCAGACGAGGCTGACCGTGGCGGACTCCACGCCTTCCACCGACTCGGCCGCTGTCTTGGCGCCTTCCATGATCTGCCCGCCCGCCGGGCAGCCCGGACTCGTTAGGGTCATCGTGACCGTCACCGCACCAGCCTCCTCGTCCACGCCGTAGATGAGGCCCAGGTCGACGATGTTCAAGCCTAGCTCCGGATCCTTGACCGTCCGGAGTGCGTCGTTCACGAGGTCCGCTATCCCGGCATCGCCGGTCGAAGCATCGTTCGTGTCCATCGGGGTCTCGCCCGTATCCATCACCGAATGCCTCCGTTCAAGGTCAAACGTGGGTCTGGGACGTCACGTTTCCCAGCTCGCTCTGCGTCTCCTCGAGCCTCTCGTACGCCTCATCAATGGCCGGTCGCCCGCGAACGAGCTCCCGGCACGCTTCCAACCGATCGGTGGCGTTGATCAGGACCACACCCGCCAGCTTCCCGTTCTGACCGCACGCCACGATGCTCCGTTTCGAGCTCAGCTCTCCGAGCACACGAACGTCGTCGGCGCCCGCGGGACGGCCGAGCACACTGAAGCCGAGATCGAACACATCCGAGTAGAAGTACGAGACATGGTCGAACGGCTCACCCGCCCCCGCCATGTTCCGTCCGGCCACCTTGCCGTGGGTCCTGGCGTGATCCCAATGTTCGAGGCGCGGCGTGTCTCCGAAGACCGAGTCGGGAAAGCGCGCCAGATCACCCGTCGCGTAGATGTGGCCGTGGCTGCTCTCGCCGAACCGATCCACGATCACACCGTCCATCACTGCCAGGCCCGCTTCTCCGGCGATCTCCTCGTTGGGGCGGAGGCCCACTCCTATCACGGCCAGGTCACAGGCCACCTGCGAGCCGTTCGTGAGTCGCGCCCCCTCCAGACGCTCCGAGCCCAGGAGCTCCTCCAACTCGGCATCGAGCTCGAAGCGGATGCCCCTCTCCTCGAAGTATCCCTGCACGAAGTGTGAGAGAACCGCGGGCAGCATCTCCGACCAGACGCGGCTCTCGCGCTCGACGATTGTGGATGCGACGTCGAAACGGGTGAGCGAGGCGGCCAGCTCCATTCCGATGAAACCGGCGCCGATCAGGAGTGCCGATTCGGCTTCCGCGGCGCGGTCGCGAAGCCTCTCGGCGTCCGCCACCGTTCGAAAGCTGGACACGCCATCCAGCTCCGTGCCGGGAATCGCGAGCGAGCGAGGTCGCCCGCCCATGGCCAGGAGTATCCTCGCCCCGTGATAAACCTCATCCGCCGCCGTGCCGATCGTCATCTCCTTCGGATCCAGCGACGTGGCCCGCACGCCGTTGAGGAGCGTGACCTTCGCCTCTTCCTCGAACCAGCCTTCAGGCTTGACATGCAGGAGGTCTCGGGTCGCCTCCGGTGTTTGCAGGAACTCCTTGGAGAGAGGCGGACGGTGGTACGGCGGCTCGCTCTCGTTGGCCAGGATGGCGATGCTGCCGTCGGCGTCCAGGCTGCGTATGCCGTCGACGGCCGAAGCGGCGGCGAGCCCTCCGCCCACGATCAGGTAATCGAAACTCTGCAAAGTCGGGTCCTTTCGGAGTTGTCGCGCGTGTGACTCTCCTACGTACGCGCGGCCTCGCGGATCCCTCTTCCGTGAAGCTTCAAGGATCGATCGGTCGTATCTCGACCTCGCTCACCGTTCCGCGGTCGGAGATGCGGATGGCCGTGATCACGAGCTCCGCCACGTCCTCGGCGTCGAGAACCCTCGCGCCACTCGGGGTGCGGTGGCTCTCCTTTCCGAAGAACGGCGTGTCTACCGAGCCGGGGCACACGCACAGCACGCGCACGCCGTGCTCCCGCAGGTCCAACATCATGGAGCCGGACATGCCGAGGATCGCGTGCTTGGATGCTGCGTACACCGAGCCGGTGCGGAAGGGATGCTTCCCGGCAAGGGACGCGATGTTCACCACGACGCCATCCCTGGCCTCGACCATCGCCGCCCTCTCCAGGGGGACCTCGTTTCGGGCGCAGATCCCCAGACGACAGCCGGCCTCGGCCAGCTTCCCGGCGATCGCTCTGCCGATTCCGGTGCTGGCCCCCGTGACCACGGCCGTACGTTCCCGGAGCTCCACCTAGCCCGCTCCCGTCGCCGCCACACGGCGGAGTCCGAGGTCCAGGATCTCGATCGGATGCGCCACGCCCGCGCGCGACCGCCTTCTCTGCAGCCCGGCCCCGATCTGCATCATGCACCCGGGATTCCCGGTCACCACCGTGTCGTACCCCCCCTCCTCGATCTCCTGGAGCTTCGCCTCCAGAATCCGGTCCGATAGCTCGGGGTGGATAAGGGCATAGAGTCCGGCGCCTCCGCAGCAGCGGCTCGAGGAAGGGAGGTTCTCGATGGCCAGACCCCTGACCGCCGACAATGCCTCGAGGGGCGCCTCGTCATCCCGAAGACCGAAGGAGAGATGGCAGGGAGCGTCGTGGGCGACTGCCGCCTTCAGCTCCGCGTTGAGGTCGGAGCCGCGGGCCACGAGCCGGGTGACATCGCAAGTCGCGGATGCCACGTGCTCCGCGCGCTCGCGCCACTCCACGGAGCTCGCCAGCCAATCCGGATACTCCTTGATGGCGGCGCCGCAGCCCGCCGCGTTGACTACGAACCAGCGCGCCCCCGACCGCTCGAAGGCTTCTATGTTGCGCCTCGCAAGACTCCGTGCCGCGTCCGCAAGCCCCGCGTGGGCATGAAGGGCACCACAGCAGCCCTGGCCCGCCGCCGGGCGTTCCGAGTAGCCGGCCGCTCCGAGAACACGGCGCGTGGCATCATGTACCCGTCGGAAGAGTCCCTTCATGATACACCCCTCGAGTAGGGTGTAGGCGGGGGCCGGGTCCGTCTCCTCTTCCGGCGGAGCGAAGGGAGAGGCGGAAGGCGTGGTGGAAGGCGTGGTAGCCGCGAAACGAGGCGCTGTCGCGGCGAGCCAGGCCAGGGCATGGCCGATGCGGCCCGGCAACCGAGCGCCCGCCGCCGCCGCCCCCGAGCCTCGCAGCGCTCTAAGCATCGCATAGGCCGCAGGTGATGCCCTGCCGGTGAAGACTCCGATCAGCCACCTTACTCCGCCGTCGCCCTCCCCGGCTGCGCGGTCCTCGCGAGCCCGCTCCAGTAGCGAGCCGAAACGCACTCCGGCCGGACAGGCGGGCTCGCACGCCCGGCAGCCCAGGCACCGGTCGATGTGATGTGAGAAGGCGCCACCGGTCGACAAGCGGCCTTCGACGGCGAGCCTCATGAGATGGATTCGGCCCCTGGGGGAGTCGTTCTCGTCGCGGGTCGCCTGGTAGGTCGGGCAGGCCGGGAGGCAGAGGCCGCAGTGCACGCACGCCGAGAGATCGGACCGGCCATCCAGCAGACGCGCCGGGCGCGCGAGCCTTGACGTCACCCGGGGGGTCCGTAGGCGCGGCTCGTCGAATCCTCCTCGGCGGCCGGACCCTCGGTCTCTTCCTCGGCGGGTGGATCCGACGCGCTCTGGTCGTGCACGATCCTCCAGCCCTCGTCGGTCCTCCAGAGGACGAGAGTAAACGGCCCGGAACCCGTAACACTGCCGTCCCGGAAGAGCACGTAGCGGGCGGTTGCCAGGGCATGGTCGTCTCCGAGCGGCCGGGCGGCTATCCTCTCGAAGCGAAGGCTGTCACGCAACGCGCCGGCCTGGAATAACGGGGCGTACCTGGCCCGGATCGCCTCCCACCCCGCGACGCGGCCCGAGCTACCGATGTACGAAGTCGTGGGCGAGCGCAGATAGTCGTCCATGAAGCCGTCGAGATCTCCACGGTTCCACGCCTCGGCAGAGCGCTCCAGCATCCGCGCCACCTGGGTCTCGACACCCGGGATCGTGTCGGTCCCCGCCACGGGCGCACCTCCCTCTATCCGGCAGGCCGCGGGCGCCGATCCAAGTGCTGCCACAAGGAGGACGAAGCCCGAGGCTCTCATGCGCCACTCTCCAACAGACTCGCACCCAGATGGGCGGCGGTGGCGTCGATCGCGCGCTCCAGCTCGGTGTTCGATCCCTCGAACGGATGCTTGGCGTTCATGGTGTGCCCGGCCCCATCGATAAGAGAAAGTGTGGCGAGCTCTCCGGCAGCCGCGGCGAGGGCCTCGGCTTCCGAGACCGGCACCGCTTCATCCTCCGTTCCGTGAACGACCAGATACGGGATCTTCAACGACCCGGCGGCTCCAAGGACATCCAGTCGCTCCCGGTGGGCCCGAAGGTCATCCAGGAGGTTGCGGTACAGGGGCATCTGCTGACCGGTTCTCACGTTCTCGATGAACACGGCCTCGCCCGTCTCCCTTCGTTCCCGGAAGAGCTCTTCGTAGCGCTCGAGCGACGCCACGGCGGCCCAGGTCACGAGCGATCGAACTTGTCGCCTGCGCGAAGCCTTGAGGAGCGAAGTGGAGCCGCCCCGGCTGTGCCCCACGAGACCGAGCCGCGATGCAGAGGGGACTGACATCTCGCCCAACCGACCGACGGTGAGGCCGTCCAGCACGACCTCCAGATCCTCCAGTTCCTTCGTGAACGTGTTGCGGCCGAACCGCTCCAACTCGGTGAACTCGTCCGACCGGACGCCGATTCCCGACCCGGTGACGTTGAAGCTGATGGTCAGGCATCTCGTGCGCCGGGCCAACTGTTCCGACAGGTAGGGAAAGAATCCCCAGTCCTTGAACCCCTTGAATCCGTGGCAGACGACGATGGCGACGTCGGTCTCCCGATCCGGCGGGATCCAGGCATCCCCTCGCAGCGCTTCTCCAGCGACGTCGATCTCGAAGGTCAGGGGGGCGATAGCCGATGCAGGCGGAGCCGGACCCGCGGGCGGCGTCACGATCGTGGCCGCCACTCCGGATCCTCCACCCCGGCCTCCCGGTTCGCGGCGCGGGCGAGCACGAACAGCAGATCCGAGAGCCGGTTCATGTACGGGAGGACGACATCGCCGAGCTGCGGTTGAGCTTCCAGGAGGCTGCTGATGGCGCGCTCGGCGCGCCGGCATACGGTACGCGCCACCTGGAGTTGAGCGCCGACGGGCGATCCTCCGGGAAGGAGGAAGGCATCCAACGGGGGCAGGGAGCTCTCGAGCTCATCGATCCATTCCTCGAGCTCGCCGATTCTCGCCGATCGAAGATCGGGGATCACCCCTTTCTCGAGTGCGCTTCCGGGGTCCGCCGCGGCCAACCGGGCGCCGATGATGAGAAGGTCCTCCTGCAGGCTAAGTGCTCGCTTGGTAACGGGCACGTCTCCCTGCCGCAGCGCGAGCGCCAACCCAACATGGCTGTTCAGCTCATCCACGGCGCCGTAAGCGTCGACTCGGGGATCGTGCTTCGGCACTCGCACCCCGCCCAGCATCACGGTCGTTCCGGCGTCGCCCTTCCTCGTATAGATCTTCATGTGCACTCCGTTCGAAGCGAAGGGGTCGCGACCTAAGGCTCGGGCTCGAGAAGGACCCACGGCTCGATCGCGTACAGGAGCCGCGCCGTCGAGCGGTCACGGGGGGAGAGACGCGACTGCTCGCTGGTCGGGAACATCATGTCCCCCGCATCCTCGCTGTGGCCGAGGCCGATAAGGTGGCCGACCTCGTGGAGAGCGATCCGTCGAGCCAGGTGCCGGTCCACCTTCTGCCCGTCCCTTCGGAGAAGCGTCAGCGTCACGACCGCCGAGGCGATCCAGCCGTTCTGATCCGTCTCCCAGGCCGTGAGGCCGCTGTGCTCCGTCGACATCTGCGTCACCCACTTCACGATCACCTGGGCCGTGCCCCGTCCCGCCGCCTCTCGAAAGCGGAGCTCGACGCCCGGAATCGAGGTCCACTGGGAGAGCGCCTGATTCACGGCCCATCGATATCCGGTTCCGAACTGCACCGGGTCCTCCGGAGACTCGAAGTAGACGGTGACCGTCCGACCGCTTCCGTCATCTCCCGTGCGCCAGCGCGGCAACACTCCACCCGAGGGAGACTCCACCGGCACGAGGTACACATCGGTCCCCGAGCCCAGGAGCGATTCGGCGAGGCGGGCCAGGCCTGCCGCCCCCTCTGGTAGGGGGTCCGCGCTCTCGTCCGTCGTCTGGGCGGCCGTGGAGACGGGCAGGAGAGTCACGAGCGTGACGATCGCAGAGAGCGAGTACCGGGTCATTTGCTCAAGGTAGTCAGACGTAGTCGGCTTGCCAGCATCGGTCCTGACCGTCCGCGGCGGCGATGATCCGCGCCTCTAGCGCGGAGATGGGCGTTGGCCGCCGGCTGGACGTCGACCGATGCTCCTCCGGTCCGCCGCGCTCGACGGCCACGGCCGCCCCGGCGGATGCATCGAGGATCTTCTCCAGGAGCGGGGACGCCACGCCCGGATCGACCTCGTACGCGACGTTGAGGATCCCGGCACCGGGAAGCAGCTCGATGCGGGCCCAGCCGTCTCCCAGAAGCGGCGCGAGTCGCGCCGGCATCTCCCAAGAGTCCGCCGCTGGAGCGGAGACCCGGAGCGCACAGCGGCGCAACTCGCCGGTGGTCCCCCTGCGAGCGGTGGGTGCTTCGCCCCAGAAGTCCGGATCGCGCCGAAGATCGAGTCCGAGTCGCCGTGCGAGCTTGACGAATCTCTCCCGGCGCGACTCGGTCGAGCGCTCGGAGCCCAGGAGCCAGACGACGACCTTCTCCTCGACCGTGCCGTCCGCGTTCCGCTCTCGACTCCACCGCGCCCCATCCGGGACGGTTCCTTTCGCTTTGCCGTCAGTCAACGAGCGGGCCAGATCCAACGTCCCCGGTCCTCGCGCCACGAGCCGGGAGAAGGCGGCAGGAAGCGGCCAGAGCCGAAAGGTGGCTTCCGTGATTACTCCGAGCCGGCCGAAGCTGCCGCAGTAGAGCCGCGTGACGTCGTAGCCGGCGACGTTCTTCATCACGGGACGACCCCACCGCTGAGTGGCT
Source organism: Gemmatimonadota bacterium (assembly GCA_039587445.1). Classification (GTDB taxonomy): domain Bacteria; phylum Gemmatimonadota; class Gemmatimonadetes; order Palauibacterales; family Palauibacteraceae. Next base: position 2,711 of record JBDHIM010000042.1, on the reverse strand, counting down.
CCCCCAAGTGACACCGCCCGAATCTCGAGAAGCTGCCGGCGCAGGGGTCCGAAGGTGCCGTCGAACGGCCCCGGGGGCGCGGCGGCCACGAGGCCTCCGATCGTCAGCTCCAGAGATGTGCCAGCGAGCGGGATCCACTGCCCCTCGCGCCTCAGCTCGGCCAGTACCTCTCCGACCCTTCGGCTGGCGCCGACCGTGACCGTGAGGTCGTCGCGCCGATGTTCCAGCGTGCCGTCGAGCGCGGCCGTCGACACGACGGTTGTGTGCTCCGGGATCGGCGGCGCGCCTTCGCGGAGGCCCTCGGCGCCCGTCGCCAGCACGGCGGAACCCGCGGCTCGAGCTGCGATGGTCTCTTGCAGCTCCGTCTGCGTGACCGGCGCGCGCCAGGCGGGGGAGCCGCCTGCCTCTCGGCCCTCTTCCTCGCCTTCTCTCGCGACCGGGTCGCGCTCACGGAGCTCCGCCGGGCGCCGGGCCTCCGGGCCAGCTGGGGGAAGCACTTTTCCGGGGTTGCACAGCCCGCGCGGGTCGACGGCATCCCGCACCGAGCGGAGCGTTCTGAGCTCCGATTCGCCGAGGACGCGCGGCACGGACTTCAGCTTGTCGAGCCCGATTCCGTGCTCGCCGGTGATCGTGCCGCCGGCGTCGATGCACAGATCCAGAATCTCGAGCCGTGCGGCTTCGACTCGTTCGGCTTCCTCGGGGTCGCTCACGTCGAAGACGATGTTTGGGTGCAGGTTCCCATCGCCGGCATGAAAGAAGTTGGCCAGACGGAGACCATGCCTCTTCCCCACGGCTTCGATCCGCGGAAGCAGCTTCGGGAGCACCGTGCGCGGAACGACCGTGTCTTCGACGAGGACATCCGGGCCCAACTGCCCGAGCGCGCCGAACGCGCTCTTTCGGGCCCGCCACAGTCTCTCCCGCTCCGCTTCCGATGAGGCGCTCAAGATCTCGCGGGGTTCCGCGATCCGGACCGCGGCAAGGGCGGCGGACATCTCCTCCTCGGCCTCCTCCGGCGCGCCCTCACACTCGACGACGAGTGCTGCCCCGACGTCCGTCGGCAGGCCCACCGCGAACGGCGACCGCTCGACCGTGCGGATCGTCGTACCGTCGATGATCTCGAGGGCGACCGGCACGACGCCGGCGGAGAGTATCTCGGTGACCGCTTGCCCGGCTTCGCCGACCTGATCGAATAGTGCGAGCGAGGTAAGGACGGCCTCAGGCCGGGGCGCGAGGCGCACCGTCACCGCCGTGGCGATGCCGAGGGTGCCCTCCGATCCGATGAAGAGCCCGCCGAGATCGGCCCCGCCCGATTCGCCACGGTCCAACCCCAGCCACTCGCCGTCCGGGAGGATTACCTCGAGCCCTAGGACGTGATCACTCGTCACCCCGTGCTTCAGGCAGTGCGGTCCACCAGCGTTCGTCGCGACGTTGCCACCGATCGTGCAGGCTGAGGCGGAGCCGGGGTCCGGCAGGTAGCGAAGCCCGAGAGGCGCTGCCCTCCGCGAGATCTCGTCCGTGACGACGCCTGGTTCCACAACCGCCAGGCGCTCGTCGGGGTCGAGCCGCAGGAACCGGTCGAGCCGGCCGGTCCCGACGATCACCGCCCCCCGGGCGACCGCACCACCCGTCAGTCCGGTGCCGGCTCCGCGCGGAACAAAGGGGATCTCCGCTTCGTACAGCACCCGTACCGCGAGTTGGAGCTCCTCGCACGTGCCCGGGAGCGCGACGGCGAGCGGAGTCCCGCGGATGCGGGTGAGCGCGTCGGATTCGTACGCCAGGAGACGATCGGCTTCACGGATGAAGCCCGCAGGTCCCAGGAGGCGGCCGAGATCGCTCGCCAGAGCGCCTGGCAAGGCACTTGCTCCGGAGCTCGGGCGGGACGCGTCGAACGTGGTACGCGAGGCCGGTTTCACGGCGCCACATTAGGCAGGTTGCCGAGAGCGGGCAATCATGAGTGCCGCGTTTACGATGGGCCGATCGCTGCGGGGTGGAGCAGTCTGGTAGCTCGTCGGGCTCATAACCCGAAGGTCGCGGGTTCGAATCCCGCCCCCGCTATCAAGGCCCTGCCGCGCGTCGCGCCTGGCGGGGCGTTTTTTACGTGTCGGACCAAACCCGTTCTCGGCCACGGCGCGGACGAGACGGGCGCTTCGACATTCCGGGGTAGCTCAGTGGCCAGAGCGGGTGGCTGTTAACCACTAGGTCGTGGGTTCGAATCCCACCCCCGGAGCTGACGGCTGCCGACGGGATCGGCGGTTCCGACGATGTCGGCTGGGTAGCTCAGTCGGTAGAGCACCGCGCTGAAAACGCGGGTGTCGGCGGTTCGATTCCGCCCCCAGCCATACGAAGGGGCGTAGCTCAACTTGGCAGAGCACCGGTCTCCAAAACCGGCGGTTGGGGGTTCGAGTCCCTCCGCCCCTGCTGCCTTCGTCGCGGAAGGTGCTCGCGTAGCTCAGTGGTAGAGCGCGTCCTTGGTAAGGACGAGGTCACGGGTTCAACCCCCGTCGCGAGCTCTCTGCTTTCGGGCGGAGACGCGCCCGTAGCTCAGGTGGATAGAGCATCGGCCTTCTAAGCCGAGGGTCGCAGGTTCGAGTCCTGCCGGGCGCATGCGGGCCGGATCGAGCGGTCATGACACCGAAGGCCCCCATCGTCTAACGGCCAGGACACCACTCTTTCAAGGTGGAGATAGGGGTTCGATTCCCCTTGGGGGCGTC